>NZ_MKMC01000034.1:0-432378 GCF_001856095.1 Methylomonas sp. LWB | reverse complement strand
GCCGAAGCGGCGAGCTTGGAAAAAGCCGCGATCGAAGGTCGGTTAGCGACGCGCGCGGATGCGAGCCAGTACCAAGGTGACTATCGGAAGATCGTACAGGGTGTAAACAATACGCTGGACGCGGTGATTGGGCCGTTGAACGTGGCGGCCGACTATGTAGACCGCATTGCAAAAGGCGCCATCCCGGCGAAAATCACCGACAGTTACAACGGCGACTTCAATGTGATCAAAAATAATTTGAACACGTGTATCGACGCGGTCAATGCGTTAGTGGCGGACGCGGTGATGTTGTCGCAAGCGGCGGTGGAAGGCAAACTGTCGACTCGCGCCGATGCGACCCTGCACCAAGGCGATTACCGCAAGATTGTCGAAGGTGTCAACGAAACCCTGGATGCGGTGATTGGGCCGTTGAACGTGGCGGCGGATTATGTGGACAACATATCCCGAGGCAACATTCCGGCTAAGATTACCGACAGTTACAACGGCGATTTCAATACGATTAAAAACAACCTGAATACCTGCATTGAAGCGGTTAACGCTTTGGTGTCCGATGCCAACATGTTGGCGAAGGCGGCCATGGAGGGGCAGTTGTCGACTCGGGCGGATGCGGGCAAACATCAGGGAGACTTCCGCAAAATCGTTGAAGGCGTAAACGAGACATTGGATCGAGTAATTTTGCCGGTCAACGAAGCGGTCGAAGTGCTGTCACTGGTTGAACAAGGCGATCTGACCCGTACCGTCAACGGCGACTACAAGGGGCAATTGGCCGACTTCAAGGATACTGTGAATAACACGATTGCCAAGTTGTCGCAAACAATCAGCGAAGTTGTCGATGCGACGAACCAGCTAAGCAATGCTTCCGAGCAAATTAGCTCGACATCGCAAGCGCTATCGCAATCCGCTAGCGAGCAGGCGGCTAGCGTCGAGGAAACCAGTGCCAGCATCGAGGAAATGGCGGCCAGTATCAATCAGAATGCTGAAAACGCCAAAGTCACCGACGGTATGGCCGGTAAGGCTTCGAAAGAAGCCATGGAGGGCGGTGAGGCGGTCAAGCATACTGTCGAAGCGATGAAAGAGATCGCCAATAAAATCGGCATCATTGACGATATTGCCTATCAGACTAATATGTTAGCGTTGAATGCCGCGATCGAAGCGGCCAGGGCCGGCGATCACGGCAAAGGCTTTGCGGTGGTGGCGGCCGAAGTGCGGAAGTTGGCGGAACGTAGCCAAGTCGCGGCACAGGAAATTGGCGAATTGGCTGAGAACAGCGTGAAAACCGCGGAAAGCGCCGGCAAGTTGTTGGACGAAATCGTGCCCAGCATCGCTAAGACTTCGGACCTGGTCCAAGAGATCGCGGCTGCCTCGCACGAGCAGTCCGCGGGTGTCGGCCAAATCAACAACGCCGTGAACCAAATGAACCAGATTACCCAACAGAACGCGGCGGCTAGCGAACAATTGGCGGCCACTTCCGAGGAAATGACTGGGCAGGCGGAGCAACTGCAGAGTTTGATGAGTTTCTTCAAAATTGGTCACCGAGAACAGGGTGGCAGTAGGCGCGCCGTGATCAAGACGCCGCGTAAGACTACGCCTACTCACAGCATGGTAACTTCGGAGCCCGTGGGAAATTACGAGCCTGAATTCGATTTGAACCAATTCGAGCGCTTCTAGGAGGGCATATGGGCACATTGGCAACAAGATCTTCGCAGTCTATGGACTTGGTCGTCGGGCAACAACTTGCGGCGGCCGGCCAATACCTGACCTTTGTATTAGGGGGTGAGGTTTACGCCTTGGGGATACTAAACATCAAGGAAATTATCGATTACGGAAACCTAACGGAAGTACCGATGATGCCCGTATTTGTTCGTGGCGTGATTAACTTGCGCGGCAGCGTGGTGCCCGTGATCGACTTGCTGGCGCGTTTCGGCAAAGGGGTTACCATGATCGCCAAGCGGACGGGGATTGTCATCGTGGAAACCTCGGTCGGAGACAACGACGACAATCGCCAATATTTAGGCATTATCGTCGATGCCGTGAACGAGGTCGTCGAGATTGCCGGGCATGAAATCGAGCCGCCGCCTAGCTTTGGCGCCGGTATTCGGCCGGACTTTATCAATGGGATGGCAAAACGGGACAATCGTTTCGTCATTTTGTTGAATGTCGACAAAGTGCTCTCGGTGGATGAAATGGCGGCGCTGGGACAAGCCGCCGATCATATCCCCGGAAATGCGTTTGCTGAATAATTCACGGTAATGAACAAACCGGCAAATCACTATGGCAATGCTCCGGTATTGCAGCACCACGAGTTTCTGTGGATTAAGGACTATTTGTATAAGAATGCCGGAATTGTCCTAAATGAATCCAAGCAAGTCATGGTGATGGGGCGATTGGAAAAGCGCCTGCGTTATTACGATTTGTCGAGCTATACCGAGTATTTCAAGCTTTTTACCAAGCCGGGCTTCGAAAACGAAAGAGTGATCGCCATCGATTTGTTGACGACCAACGAAACTTATTTTTTTCGCGAGCCCGCCCATTTCGATTTTTTCACCGGCAGCATTTTGCCGCAATACTCGTCATATCGAAGCTTTCGGGTTTGGAGCGCGGCGAGTTCCAGCGGTGAAGAAGCCTATACTTTAGCGATGTTGTTAGCGGAATACGGTCGCGGCATGCAGTGGGAAATTCTAGGGACCGATATTTCCACTCGCATCTTGGATAAAGCCAAGCGAGGCCTTTATCCTAGTCAGGCTTCCGAGAAAATCCCGCCTGACTTGTTGAAAAAATATTGCCTGAAAGGCACGGGTGAATACGACGGTTTTCTATTGATCGACCCGGCTCTACGGAGGAATGTCAAATTCGATTACGCCAATTTGATCGGTAACCTGCCGGATTTGGGTAGGTTCGAGGTGATATTTTTGCGGAACGTGATGATTTATTTCGATATTGAAACCAAACAACGCCTACTGGAGCGGATACTGAAATCGCTACAGCCGGGCGGCTATTTTTTCGTCAGTCATTCCGAGTCCTTAAACGGCTTGAATACCGAATTGCAACTGATTCGGCCATCTATTTACCGTAAACCCGAGAAATTCTAGGTCCCGGTTGTCACGGTCAAGGTTTCGAATGCGGCGTCGTTTGAGGCGGGGCCGCTGAGGTTAACACAAACAGGCGCGACAAATGACATCACCCAAAATCCGAGTGTTGATCGTCGATGATTCGGCGGTTGTCAGGCAAGTGCTGACCGCTTTTTTAGGGCATTGCCAAGAGATCGACGTGATCGGGGCGGCTTCCGACCCGATATTTGCTATGGCGAAAATGAATCAGGATTGGCCGGACGTGATAGTCCTGGACGTCGAGATGCCGAGAATGGACGGCATCACGTTTCTAAAGAAAATTATGTCGGTACGTCCCACGCCGGTTGTGATCTGCTCAACCTTGACCGAAAAAGGCGCGGAAACCACGATGCAGGCATTAGCGGCCGGCGCCGTGGGTATCGTTACCAAACCGAAAGCGGGACTAAAGAGTTTTCTCGAAGACGATAGCGGCGATATCGTTCACGCGATCAAAGCGGCGGCGTTGACCGATATGCGGCGGATGAAAGCCATGACGATGGCATCGCATGCCGCCGCGGTTAAAAGTCATCATCAACCCAGCCAGCCGACATCGGCGCCTTCCGCGCTGGCGGCGACCACCGACAGGCTAGTCGCTATAGGCACATCGACCGGCGGTACTCAGGCCTTGGAGGTGGTATTGACACATTTGCCGAGGGTTAGCCCCGGCATTGTGATTGTGCAGCACATGCCTGAGAAATTCACCGGCGCCTTCGCGGCCAGACTCAACGGCATTTGCCAAATCGAAGTCAAGGAGGCCGTCAGTGGCGATCGGGTGATTCCGGGCCGGGCGTTGATTGCGCCGGGCGGTAAGCATATGACAGTAATCCGTAGCGGCGCCCAGTACATTGCCGAGGTCCAGGACGGTCCGTTGGTGAACCGGCACCGCCCATCGGTCGACGTGTTGTTCCGGTCCGTGGCGAAATACGCCGGGAAAAACGCGTTAGGTATCATCATGACCGGGATGGGCGACGATGGTGCTCGCGGTTTGCGCGATATGTTGGCGGCTGGTGCCCGTACCGCCGGCCAGGACGAAAAGACTTGCGTTGTCTACGGCATGCCCAAGGAAGCGGTCAAACTCGGTGCGGTTCAGCAAGAGTTGCCGCTGGAGTCCATCGCTGGGCTGATTGAGCAATACGGAAAAGCCAATTAGCGATACCTCGTAAAATCTTCGTCGTAGACCGCTGGGTGTCGGCGATAATGGCGGTTTTGCGATGGAGATTAGCTATGCGCTATTTGCACACGATGGTCCGCGTAAACAACCTGGAAGAGTCGTTGGACTTTTACTGCGCCAAGCTTGGCTTGAGCGAAGTTAGGCGAATGGACAGCGAAGCCGGGCGGTTTACATTGGTGTATCTGGCTGCCCCGGCCGATCTGGCTAGTGCTAGCGCTCAAGACGCTCCCTTGTTGGAGCTGACGTACAATTGGGATGTCGAGGAGTATGCTGGAGGCCGTAATTTCGGCCATTTGGCCTTCGAGGTTGACGACATATACGAGGTCTGTCGGCGCTTGTTGGACCAAGGCCTGACGATCAACCGGCCGCCACGCGACGGTTGGATGGCGTTTATTCGCTCGCCCGATCAAATATCGATAGAATTGTTGCAAAAGGGCGGTGCCCTACCGCCGCAAGAGCCTTGGGTTTCGATGGCGAATGCCGGCGTCTGGTGAGGTCGAACCGTTTGCCGCCGCTTAGTCTGTATATTCACTTCCCCTGGTGTATCCGCAAATGCCCTTATTGCGACTTTAACTCGCATGCGGTGAAGGAATCGATTCCTGAAGCAGAGTATATCGAGGCGTTGTTGCGCGATTTGGCAAGGGATGTGGAATACTTTGGCCTGGATCGGGCGGTTGTCAGTATTTTTATGGGCGGAGGCACTCCCAGCTTGTTTTCGCCCCCGATGCTGGATCGTTTGCTGGCGGGGGTTCGCGGCCTAGTGTCGCTGGCCGTCGACTGCGAGATCACGCTGGAGGCCAACCCCGGTACCTTCGAAAGTGGCAAATTCCGCGAATTTCGAGCGCTGGGGATCAATCGCCTGTCGATAGGCATTCAAAGCTTTCAAGATCGGCATTTGCAAACCCTCGGCCGGGTTCACTCGGCGGCGGAAGCGATCACGGCGGTGGAAATCGCGGTGGCGGCCGGTTTCGAAAATTTCAATTTAGACTTGATGTTTGGCTTGCCGGGACAGAGCGAGGCCGAAGCCTTCGACGATGTAAGGTTGGCAACCGGTTTACGGCCCGCGCATATCTCGTTTTATCAGCTCACTTTAGAACCGAATACTTATTTCCATAAGTTTCCGCCCCGCTTGCTGGACGACGAGGTCATCTTTGCCGCGCAGAAGCGTAGTCAGGCTTGGCTGGCCGAACACGGTTACAGCCAATACGAGGTGTCCGCCTACGCCTCCACCGCCAATCAGTGTCGGCATAACCGCAACTATTGGCAGTTTGGAGACTATTTAGGAATAGGCGCCGGGGCTCACGGTAAGATCAGTCAGGCCTTACCGAGCAACATTGTCCGCACCGCGAAACCGCGAAATCCCGAGCAATACTTGCGCGAGCCTTGGACCGTCAGCCGATCCCGGATCGAGTTGAACCAACTACCGCTGGAGTTCGCGATGAATCGTTTGCGCTTGCGCGACGGCTTCCGTTTGAGCGAATTCGAGGTGGCTACCGGCTTGTCCGGCGAAGCGCTAGCCGCTCCGTTGCGGAATGGGCTGGCGGAAGGCTTGCTGGAGCTAGCGGACGGCTTTTACCGTTGTTCGGCGCGCGGTTGGGATTTTCTGGACGTGTTGTTAGAAAAGTTCGTGCCTGAATAGGGCGCGGGTATAATTCCAAGTTTTATGTCGCTAGTATAGGCCCATGCAAGACTATCAATACCAGTTTATCCGTTACGCCTTGGATTGCGGCGTTCTTAAATTCGGCGATTTTCAACTCAAATCCGGCCGGCGCAGCCCTTACTTTTTCAATACCGGATTATTCAATACCGGAGCGATGCTCGATCGGTTGGGCCAGTTTTACGCTCAGGCCATCATAGACGCGGGTGTTTCGGTCGATGTGCTTTACGGGCCGGCTTACAAGGGAATTCCGTTGGTGAGTGCGACGGCAATCGCCTACGCCAGAATGCAGAGCGACATCCCGTTTACGTTCAACCGCAAGGAGGCCAAGGATCACGGCGAAGGCGGATTGTTGGTCGGCGCTCCCCTGCAAGGCCGTGTCTGGATTCTGGACGATGTCATCACGGCAGGCACCTCGGTTAGGGAGTCGGTCGACATCATCCGCGCGGCGGGCGCTGAACCCGAGGGCGTGGTCATAGCGTTGGATCGTCAGGAAAAGGGCCAGAATCAGAGATCCGCGGTGCAAGAGGTGGAATCCCAGTTCGGTATTCAGGTGTTGCCCATTATTACATTGGCGGACATTGTCGTATTTATCGAGCGGGAAGCTGACTATGCCGATAAGTTGTCGGTGATCCGAGAATATCGCGAGCAATACGGGCTTTAGGCCGAAGTGCGGCCGGGCTCTCTCACGGAGAATGGTCTACACTTAGCCCTTACTATCAGCCCTCAAATCGAGTACCGTCAGCACAAAGGCAAGCCATGAGAAATCTGGAATTTAGGGAACAGTTGCATGAGTACGCGCATTGGCGCGAACAACTGATTCAGGCTATCGACATGTACCGGGACTGGCGTACGCGTTATCGCTTCAGCGATCCGCAAAGTACCGACACCTTGTTAAATATTCTGCAGGGCTTGCAAAACGATCGGGTGACATTGGCCTTCGTCGCGGAATTCTCGCGCGGTAAAACCGAGTTGATTAACGCGTTGTTTTTTGCCGAGACCGGCGTGCGTTTGTTGCCGTCCTCGCCGGGGCGGACCACGATGTCGCCGACCGAATTGTTTTGGGACGAGAAGGGCGGCAGCTATATCCGCTTGTTGAATATCGAAAGCCGTTTGGAAGACATCTCGCTGATGGATTACAAGCGTAATCCGGACCGTTGGACTCAGATCGACTTGAATTGTGATTCACCCACCCAGATGCAGGAGGCGTTCAAAGAGTTGATCGCTACCAAGCGGATTTCGCGGGAAATGGCTGACAAGCTGGGCTTATGGAACGAACGCGAAGCGGCGGAACAAGGCATCATTAATCCGGAAAGCGTCGAGGTGCCTTGCTGGCGCCACGCGCTGATCAGTTTTCCGCATCCTTTGTTGAAAGAAGGCTTGTGTATCCTCGATACGCCGGGCCTGAACGCGTTGGGTACCGAGCCGGAACTAACCTTGAGCATGTTGCCCAGCGCTCAGGCCATCGTGTTCGTGTTGGCGGCCGACACCGGCGTCACCAAGAGCGATCTGGAAATGTGGAAGAGCCATGTCTGCAGTTCCCGTGCGGGTTCGCGCCGGCAGGGCCTGGCGGTCGTCATGAACAAAATCGACTCGATGTGGGACGATTTGATCGGCGAAGTCGGCTACGACGCGGCGATACGCAAGCAGATCGAAACCTCCGCGTCCATTCTGAATCTGGATCGGAATGTCGTGTTTCCGGTATCCGCCAAGCAGGCTTTGCTGGCCAAGGTCAAGGGCGACGAAGCACTACTGCGCAAGAGTCGTTTGGATTTGCTGGAAAATTATTTGTCCGACGATATTCTGGATCAGCGCCGGGATATTTTGAAAGGCGTGGTCGAGAAGGAAATCGGATTTTTGGTTAGCGAATCGGCCAAGCTGATGGAAGCCAAAATCAGTAATGCCAGTAAGCAACTGGACGAGTTCAAGCAAATGGATTTCGAAAACCAGGAGATGACCGGCAAGCTAATGGCGGAAACTCGCGACCGGCAAAACGCCTACATGGCGAATGTCGAGAATTTCCAGGCCAGTCGCAAGGTGTTTGCGGTGCAGGCCAAGATGCTGATCGATTCGTTTTCCAGGGAAAGAATCGACGACATCATCAAGCGTACGCGTCACGATATGAGTAAAAGTCTGACGACCTACGGTATGAAGCAAAATATGCGCAAACTGTTCGACGAGTTGCGTGATTTGTTACAGGACTCGGTGGACATGACCGAGGAAACTCGGCGCTTGATTAAAGCCATACATAAGAAATTCCAGGACGAATACGGCTTCAAGGAAATCGAGCCGCAATTGTTCTCGATCAAGCAATATCAATTCGAGCTGGAGCAGATTTTCGAGGAAGGCGAAGCGTTCCGTACTAGCGCCCGAACCACGATGACCGAGCAAAGCATCGTGGTGAATAAGCTGTACAGTACCTTGATCGCCAAGGCGAGAAACATTTTGCAGCAAGCCCAAAAAGACGCGGTGACTTGGAGCAACAGCGTGTTGACGCCATTGATGCACCAAATCAAGGATCATAAAAAGCAGATAGAAAGCCGTTTGGTCATGCTGCGCAAGATCAACGAATCCAAAGGCAGCGTCGCCGAAAGCATCGCTCAGTTGGAGTCGGAGCTTGCTCCGCTGGAGCAACAGCAGAAGGAGTTGCTGACCATTATCAAGGCCATGCATTTGGACGTAAAGCCGGGTTGATGGGCTGCGCGATCTTGCAATCCCACCGGTGAATCGATCCGCAAATCCTTCGCTAATCCCCCGCTAACAACTGCCGCAAGCGTCGCCAATCGAAAAATGGCCCAGGGTCGGATTTGCGGTCCGGGGCAATGTCGCTATGGCCGGCGATACGTTCCGACGACAAGCTGGGGTAGCTGGCTAACAGTGCTTTAAGCGTCGCTGCCAAACTCAAGTATTGCTTGTCGGTGTAGGGATTATCCACGGTACCTTCCAGTTCTATGCCTATCGCGAAGTCGTTGCAGCGCTCGCGGTCTCGGTATCGCGAAACCCCAGCGTGCCAGGCGCGGCGGTTAAACGGGACGTACTGGGTGATGTCGCCTTCTCGGCCTATCAATAAATGCGCGGAAACCCGTAGCGTTTGAATTTCGGCGAAAAATGGGTGGTCGTCGGGATTCAATTGGTTGCAAAACAGCCGATCGATGTGCGGTCCGCCGAATTCGCCGGGCGGTAGACTGATGCAATGGATTACGACCAGTGAAATGTCGGTCGGGTTCGGGCGAGCGTCGTGATTCGGTGATGGAACTTGCCTGGCGCAAAGCAGCAAGTGATGGTTGATCGGTAGCGAGCTTTCATTGGCTGGCGGTTGAGTTATCATCGGGTAGTCCGGTCTCGACACATTGGCCGGGTATAATAACGGCTTTGTCTAAACGATTGGCGATTCTAATGACTACTGGGCCTTCCGACTCCGAAATTGCTACTTACCTCGCCGAAGATGTCGGTACGGGGGATTTGACCGCTGCGCTGATCCCGTCGGAAACTCAGGCGGTTGCCAGCGTTGTCGCGCGCGATGCCATGGTGCTGTGCGGTAGGGCTTGGTTCGATGCGGTGTTTCGCCAGTTGCGGCCGGATGTGATTGTGGATTGGCAATTCGGCGACGGCGACCGGGTGCCGGCCGGCGGCGAGCTGTGCCAGGTCCGCGGTCAGGCCAGAGCGTTGTTGACCGGCGAACGGACCGCGTTAAATTTGCTGCAGACGTTGTCGGCTACCGCGACGCTGGCGCGTCAATATGCCGACGCGGTGGAAGGTACTGGTTGCCGGGTGCTGGATACCCGCAAGACTTTACCCGGACTACGAGTGGCGCAGAAATACGCCGTGGCTTGCGGAGGTTGCGTTAACCATCGAATCGGATTATTCGATGCTGTCTTGATTAAAGAGAACCATATCTTGGCGGCCGGATCGATTCCGGCGGCTATAGCGGCTGCTAGGGTTTATGCCGGTGTGCCGGTCGAGGTTGAGGTCGAAAATTTGGCCGAATTCGAAGTGGCTTGGCAAGCCGGTCCGGATAGAATTATGTTGGATAATTTCTCGCTAGCCGATATGGCGGTTGCGGTCGCGAAGAACAAAGGACAGTTGGAATTGGAAGCGTCAGGTAATATCACGCTGGAAAATATTCGAGAGGTCGCCGAGACCGGCGTGGATTTTATTTCTATTGGTGCCTTGACCAAAAACATTAAGGCCGTCGATTTGTCGATGCGCATTCAGATGCGCATCGACTGAACCTAGGCCGTTTTAGCTGACCGCGTTTAGCATTTCGTTTTCGTACAAACGCAGTTTTTTCCAGTTCGCGAACTTGCTGTCATCGAAATAGGCATCGTGGTCGATGGCGTGTTCGTAACAGCTACGGAATAGTCTGGCGGTTCGAAATGCATGTAACTCGTCGTCGGCGGTTACCGTGTCGACGTTGCCGACTTGGAAGGTTTTGTTGCGGGATTTACTGTCTTTGACCCAGAACACGGTATAGCACAGATAGCTTTTGTCCTTGCGATGGTCGAACTTGATGGTTCTGGATACTCCGGTTACGCCGGTGGTGGTTTTGTTTTTCGGCGGCTTCAAGAATCGGGTCTTGCTGCCTTTTAATACCACTAACATTTGGTCGCGCCAAGTAATCGCGGCTTTCAGCGACTTGGTTTTGCTACCCCAAAGTTTATGCGAAAAATAACGGCTGCTCTCCTTGCCGCGCCGAACGATGCGAACTTGAAAACCGAATGCATCGGGTTCTGTGATGTGTTTTACTTTTGCCATACTTAATACCCCAACCAGAAAATTCACAAAAGGTCTGCAGGTGAATTTTAAAGTCAGACACACGCAGACTGTCTGTTAATTGTGTAAGCTTTTGCCTACAAGTTAGCGCGAATCGCATCATCTTGCAAGTAGAATTTGCCTGGATTATTGGGTGAATACCCAGTATTTTAGTGTAGAATAAGCTTCAGCCTTACCCCAAAGGCGTTTCCCCCCTGTTAACCTTTTGTTTTTAAAAAATTTTGGAGGAACTCAATGAGTGTTTTAGTTGGTAAGCAAGCCCCCGATTTTACGGTTCCTGCGGTTCTGGGCGATGGTCAGATCGTCGACTCCTATAGTTTTTCTGAAGCCACGAGCGGCAAATATGCTGTACTTTTCTTCTATCCGCTGGACTTTACCTTCGTCTGCCCTAGCGAGCTGATCGCTTTGGATCACCGTATCGACGAGTTCAAAAGCCGTGGTGTCGAAGTCGTTGGCGTGTCCATCGATTCGCACTTTACTCACAATGCATGGCGTAACACACCGGTCAACCAAGGCGGTATCGGTCCGGTTCGTTACACCCTGGCCGCCGACCTGACTCACAGTATCTGCAAAGATTACGATGTCGAATCCGCTGGCGGCGTAGCGTTTCGCGGTAGTTTCCTAATCGACAAAGCAGGTGTCGTGCGCCATCAAGTGGTTAACGATTTGCCGCTGGGTCGCAACTTCGACGAAATGTTGCGCATGGTCGATGCGTTGCAATTCCACGAAGAGCATGGTGAAGTTTGCCCCGCCGGTTGGAACAAAGGCGATTCCGGCATGAACGCCAATCCGCAAGGCGTGGCTGAGTATTTGAGCAAAAACGCCGACAAACTGTAAGCTTCGTCGGTCTAGGCTTGTAGGCGCGTTGCTGTCGAGGCAACGCGCCTTTTTTATGCGCCGGAGTTTGGCCCGCCTCGAGTTCTATCCAGCTTTCGATAGCCGATGGCTTCGCTTAGATGCGGAATTTCGATCGTATTGGAACCGGCCAGGTCGGCGATGGTGCGGGCCAGTTTCAGAATGCGATGGTACGCACGATGCGACAGTCCGAACTTTTCCATGGCTTGTTCGAGCAGCCGGTGGCCTGCGTCGGTCAGGGGGCAGTAGCGTTTGACTTCCGCCGCTGATAATGCCGAATTGGCCTTGCCGCAACGGCTATAGGCGATGCTTCGGGCCGCCGCCACGCGCCCGCGAATGATCTGGCTGCGTTCCTCGCCGGCCGATGCGCCCTCGCGCAACACCGAGATCGGTACCCTGGGGACTTCCAAGTGCATGTCGATTCGGTCCAGTAGCGGGCCCGATACTCTGGCCCGGTAGCGCGCGATTTGCTCAGAGGTGCAACGGCAACGCCCCGACGAATCGCCCAAGTAGCCGCAAGGACAAGGGTTCATTGCGGCGATCAACTGAAACCGTGCCGGAAAATCGGCTTGGCGATTCGCGCGGGAAATCGTGATATGACCGGTTTCCAACGGTTCACGTAAGACTTCCAGCACCTTGCGATCAAACTCCGGTAATTCGTCCAGGAACAAGGCGCCGTGATGGGCCAGGGAAATTTCGCCAGGCTTGGGGTTGCTGCCGCCGCCGACTAGCGCCGCGGCGGATGCGGTATGGTGCGGCGCTCGAAACGGCGGTTGCCGCCAGCGGCCGACATCCAGACCCTGGTCGCTGACCGAGGCGATCGCCGCCGTTTCCTGCGCTTGCTGTTCGCTGAGTTCCGGCAAAATCGTCGGCAAGCGTGCCGCCAACATCGACTTGCCGGTGCCGGGCGGGCCTAACATCAATAAATTGTGGGCGCCGGCGGCGGCTATTTCCAGCGCGCGTTTGACGTGGAATTGTCCGTGAACGTCGGCAAAATCGATGTCGAATGCGGCCGTGGGCAGCCCAAATGCGTATGACGCGGAGTCGATGGCTTGCCGGCCGGTCAGATGGGCGCAGATTTCCAGTAAAGTGCGGGCAGGCAGCAATGCCGCGTCTTGGATCAGACTGGCTTCGGCGGCGCAGGACACCGGCAAAATCAGTTGCCTGGCGGCGTTGCGGCAGTGAATCGCGACCGGTAGCGCGCCGGGTATCGGCCGCAACTCGCCGCCCAGTGCCAGTTCGCCGATACATTCGTATTGGTGAAGCGTGGTTTTCGGGATTTGGCCGGACGCCGCCAGAATGCCCAGCGCGATAGCCAGATCGAAACGGCCGCCTTCCTTGGGCAAATCGGCCGGCGCCAGATTGACGGTGATCCGCGCGATCGGAAACTCGAATTGCGAATTGACGATCGCACCCCTCACCCTATCCTTGCTTTCCTTGACGGCGGTTTCCGGCAAGCCGACGATGTTTAGGGCCGGCAAGCCGTTGGCGACATCGACTTCGACGGTGACCAGCGGGGCGTCTATGCCGGTGCGCCCCCGGCTGTACACCACTGCCAGCGACATCGGTTCAGTCTTTGGGAAGCCGCTGCTCCAACTCGGCAACGCGTTTTTCCAAGTCTTCAAGCTTGGCGCGGGTTTTGGCCAGTACGGCTTTTTGAACTTCGAATTCCTCGCGGCTGACCAAATCGAGCTTGGACAGGGCGCTTTGCAACAAGGCATGGATGTTTTTCTCCATGTCGTCCTTCAGATTATGCAGCCCAGGCGGGATAGCGCTAGAGATGCGGTCGGCAAGGTTATCGATGGTCTTGGTATCGAACATGGCGGTTACTCTTCGTGGTGTGGATCGGAAAATGGCTGGTGATCGCGGCAAATCTTTTCGGTATCGCCGCGCGCCAGCGGTTGTTCAGTGAGGCCGCAATGATAATGGTTGGCCTCGACGGCAAAATGTCGACAAGAGCGGCACAGCCCAAAACTTTTGGAATTATTGACTTTTTGCAACACGCTCAACGTGGCTCGCAAGGCCTGACCTATGGTGTCGAACTCGCGTTCGCTGAGTTGGGTTTCGGCGTGCTTAAACACATCCAGCGGTTTCAAGTCTTCCAGCAGAGCGTACCCGGTTTCGGTCAGCGTCAGGTGTACTACCCGACCGTCGACGGCATCGGTGGTTTTCTCCAAGTAATGCCGCCGCTCCAGAATCTGGATGGTCTGGGATACCGTACCCTTGGTCAAACCCAGATATTCCGCGACAGCCGCGTGGGTGTTGCTGTAATGATTGCATTTGGCCAAATAGTCCAGCACTTGGCCATGCACCGGCTGCAAGCCGATCGCCGCGTATTTTTTGCGCTCTTCCGAGCGCAATATGGCGCTGATACGCTCTATCAGCTTAAAAGTCTCTAATTCCTGCATTGTTTCGATTCTAACACAGGCACTCGCACGCGGTGTGGCTTGCGCGGATAGCCGGATCAGATTCCCTCGAGTTACCGAATTGTCCGCACCGGTTCTCGAGGCGGCGGGCTATACTGGCGGCTTCTACCCATCCGATCGGAGGCCGCCATGCAGAAAATTACCGTCAATCAGCCGGTCGTCGAAATCGACGGCGACGAAATGACTCGCATCATCTGGCATTTCATTAAGGACCAACTGGTACTGCCTTATCTGGATTTACCGATCGAATACTACGACCTGAGTATCACGCATCGCGATGCCACCGACGACCAAGTGACCATCGACGCCGCTCAGGCGGTCAAAAAATACGGTGTCGGTATCAAATGCGCGACGATCACACCCGACGAGGCCAGAGTCGAGGAATTCGGCTTGAAGAAAATGTACAAATCGCCTAACGGCACCATTCGCAATATTCTGGACGGCACCGTGTTCCGCGAGCCCATTATCTGTAAAAACGTGCCGAGATTGGTGCCGAACTGGACTCAGCCGATTTGCATCGGCCGGCACGCGTTCGGCGATCAATACCGCGCTACCGATTTCGTCACCAAGGGCAAAGGCAAGTTAAGAATCAGCTTTACGCCGGACGACGGCAGTCCGGAGCAGAGCTTCGAGGTCTACCACTTCGACGGCGATGGCGTGGCCTTGGCCATGTACAACACCGACGAATCGATTGCCGGATTCGCTCGCAGCTGTTTTAACGTGGCCTTGGATCGCGGCTGGCCGCTGTACCTGTCCACTAAAAACACGATATTGAAAAAATACGACGGTCGTTTCAAAGACATTTTCGAAGCCATTTATCAGTCTGAATACCGCGATTTGTTTCAGGCTAAGGGCATCGTGTACGAACACAAACTGATCGACGACATGGTCGCCTCGGCGCTGAAATGGAATGGCGCTTTCGTCTGGGCCTGCAAGAACTACGACGGCGACGTCCAGTCCGACACCGTCGCTCAAGGCTTCGGGTCGCTAGGTTTGATGACCTCGACGTTGGTCACGCCGGACGGCAAAATCATGGAGGCCGAGGCCGCCCACGGTACCGTCACCCGCCATTACCGCATGCATCAACAGGGCAAACCGACCTCGACCAACCCGATCGCCTCGATATTCGCCTGGACGCGCGGCCTGGCGTTTCGCGGCAAATTGGATGGTAATACCGAGCTCATTCATTTCTGCGACTTGCTGGAAAAAGTATGCGTCGATACCGTCGAAGCAGGCTATATGACCAAGGATTTGGCTTTGTGCATTCATGGTGAGAACTTGAACGAGGACCAGTATCAAACGACCGAAGCGTTTCTGGAGACCTTGCGGGGTCGGTTGGAGCGGCGTCTGGCCGGGTAAGTCCTCAAACCCATGACGCGCTGATTGGGTTTTTGTTGCGGTGGCCGAGGCGTTTCAGACTGAGGGCTGCGTCGCGCAGGCTAAAAGTTGCCGGAACCGACTCGGTCTTGCCCTCGGGCCGGGAAGATGCCTTAGCGATAATTCAGGTACCGGATTATTCAGTCTCGGCATCCGCCGGTAACGTTTCCGCCTGGCTGACGGAATCGGCGGGGGCCATCAGTCCGTCGAACAGCGGCAAGTAGGCTCTGGCAGCCGATTTAGCCGCTTGATCCATTTTTCGATAATTTGCCAACACTTCCAGGCCGAACGGCGTCAGTTTGGCGCCGCCGCCGTGCCGACCGCCCTTGGCGGCTTGAACCAGCGGTTTGATAAAGCTGCGATTCATCACGTCGACCAGCAGCCAGGCGCGCCGGTAGCTCATGTTCATCGATTTGCCGGCGGCGTTGATCGAACCGGTGGATTGGATAGCTTCAAGCAAATCGGCCTTGCCCGGACCCATCGCGATTTCGCCGCAGTGCATCAGGCGCAAGGTTAGTTTCAGGGTAGGATCGGCGCTGCCGGTTTTGGTGTCGTTAACACTCATGTGAATTCCGAATGGGCGGCTTATTCGACGTTTTGAATTTGTTCGCGCATTTGTTCGATCAGCACTTTCAAGTCTATAGAGATTTGGGTCATTTCCCGGTCGGCGGACTTGGACCCGAGCGTATTGGCCTCGCGGTTCATTTCCTGCATCAGGAAGTCCAGGCGGCGGCCGGCCGGCTCCGGCAATTTGAGGGTGCGTTGGACTTCGGCGACGTGGGTTTCCAAACGGTCCAATTCCTCGGCCACGTCCAATTTTTGCGCCAGCAGGACCAGTTCCTGTTCCAGACGGTCGAAGTTGGGCTCCGCGACCATTTCGACGACCCGGCTGGTCAGCTTGCCGCGCAAGTTATGCAGGACATCCGGCATGCGTTTGTGCGCGGCTTCGACCAGCAAGGAGATTTTTTGGCAACGGTCGTCGATCAACTGTGCCAGTTGCGTCCCCTCGCGAGCCCGGGTATCCAGCATTTTTTCCAGTGTGGCGTTGAGCAACCGCAGGATAAGCTCGCGCAAGGCTTCCTTGTCGATTTCGGTTTCCTGTTGCACGCCGGGAAAGCTTAAGACTTCCAGCGCCGAGAATGGCTGGGGATTGACCATGGCCGTTTCGATTTCGGCGGTTACGCTTAGCAACTTGCGCACGAATTCGTGGTTGACGTGCAAGCTTTGTTCGCCAATTTGTTTTTTGTAGCCGAGCGAGCATTCGATTTTGCCGCGTTTGAGTTTTTCCGAGATCAGGCGCCGAACCTCGGCTTCGGCGAAGCGCAAGCGTTCCGGCAATTTGACGCTGACGTCGCTATAGCGGTGATTGACCGAACGCAGCTCGCACAATAATGTCAGGTTGTCGGCGCTCAGCTCGCCGTCCGCGAAAGCGGTCATGCTTCTAATCATTTTTCACCTATAATCCAGAGCCTCAATCCGCGTTGCTTGCCCATGGCCGAATACTACGATCCCGAAACCTATCCTAAGCAGTGGAATTACCTGCAATCGGGCACCATTATAGATCAGTACATGATCGAGCGGGAATTGGCGCATGGCGGCTTCAGTTCGGTGTATCTGGCCAGGCAAATGGCCGATCAGGTACAAGTCGCGATTAAGGAATACCTGCCGCGCAAGCTGGCCCACCGCACCTGGAACAATGTGGTCGTGCCCAACAGCGACGAAGCCAAGGCGTTGTTCATGCGCGGCAGGGCCTTGTTTTTCGAGGAAGCCAAGGTGTTGGCGATGCTCAAGCACCACAACATCGTCGACGTCATCAACTTCTTTCAGGCCAACGATACCGTGTACATGGTGATGGCCTACGACTACGGCGTCACCCTCGATAAAATTCTCCATAAACGCATGCTGCCGATCACCGAGGAGTTCCTTTTGACGGTGTTTCGGCAATTGCTGACCGGTATCGAAGTCGTGCATCAAAAGGGCTTGGTGCATTTGGACATCAAGCCCGCCAACATCTTGATCCGTAGCGGCAACGATCCGCTGTTGCTGGATTTCGGCGCGATTCGCAAGATCTCGCTGTCGCCGCAACGCAGTCGAGCCAAGGTGCTGACCAACGGGTATTCGCCGATCGAACAATACGATAGCCAAGGCAATCTGGGACCTTGGTCCGACCTGTATGCGGTGGGCGCCAGTATGCGCGCCTGTTTGGATTGCCGGATTCCGATGTCGTCGCCCGACCGGGTCAAGCAAGACGATTTGCCGCCGGCCGTCAAGGCTTTCAAACGCCGTTACCCGGAATATCTGCTAAAGGCCATCGATTGGGCGATGGCGGTGTTTCCGGAACACCGTCCGCAAAGCGTCGCGCAAATGCAGGCGGCGCTGAGCCCGGCGGGTTAACGCGGCGTTCTCGGATCAAATTACCCGATGCCGTCCGAGCCGGGCCTATGACGGCCGGCGAGTTTTTCTGAGGATGGCGGCTTCAGTTGTCGTCGCGAGGGATCGTTGGTAATGGGACGTGTCGGGTGTTTGCTCGGCGATCTTGGGATGGTATTTCAGAGGGTATTACGTATGATAAGTCCCTCCTGCGGTAGTCCTACGCCGGCGGACGGACATTCGCTAGGCGCGGTATCGCCGGCTGGCCCGAGCTTCTAGCCACCTGAAATAATCGGTAGAATATGCGCGCTCGCCGCAGTTTGGCCCTCTGGCCGGCCTGCCGAGCAGAAGACGGTTTTCGCCCCGGAATACCATACAATCCCCGCAGTGTGGAAACGGTTTCGGACGGGATAGCTAGCGGCCATGCGGTAACGCTTGATAAACGCATCAGCGTCGCGGACTGATTCGACACGCACTTTCTCTTCAAGGGACGCCCAATGACCGAAGAATTTGCAGACCGCTTCGCCGCCGAATGGTTGCAAGCTTGGAACGACCGCGACCTGGAGCGTATCCTAGGCCATTATGCCGACTCAATCGAGTTTACCAGCCCGTTCGCGCAGGCTTTACTGGGCGAAGCGAGCGGCACGGTAGTCGGCAAACCGGCCTTGCGGGACTATTTCCGGATCGGCCTAGGCAAATATCCCGATTTGCAGTTCACGCTATTGCACGCATTGCCCGGCGTTGCTAGCCTGACCCTAGTTTACCGTAGCGTTAACGACTTGCTGGCCGCCGAAGTCATGGAAATCGATCAGGATGCCAAAATCACCCGCGTCAACGCGCATTATCGGCGTTAGCGCTCCGCGTTGATCCTTTTTGTTCGTCAGGAGCTAATCGACATGAGTCTGAGCTTAATCATCGGCAATAAGAAATATTCGTCCTGGTCGCTACGGCCCTGGCTATTTTTGAGACACCACGACATCGAATTTCAGGAAGTACGCATCCCGCTTTACCAGACGGGCTCGAAAGCCGAAATCCAGCGCTACTCGGCCGCCGGCAAGGTGCCGGTTTTATGGGACGGAGAACTGCCTATTTGGGATTCTCTGGCGATTTTGGAATATTTGGCCGAGCGATTTCCGCAAACCCAAGGCTGGCCGGAAGACTTCGCCGAACGAGCACTGGCGCGCGCGTTGGCGGCCGAGATGCACAGCGGTTTCATGGCGTTGCGCGAACATTGCGGGATGAACGTCAGCCGGACACCGGCCGCCAAAGCGCTGCCAGACGCCGCGAAGGCCGACGCGGCGCGGATCGACGCGATCTGGCGAGAATGCCGGCAACGCTACGCAGAGCGAGGACCTTGGCTGTTCGGCCGCTTCACAATCGCCGATGCGATGTTCGCGCCGGTCGCGTTGCGCTTTCAGGCTTACGCCCTCCCCCACGGACCGGAATCTCGGGACTACATCGAAACCGTGTTGGCGGAGCCCGCCATGCAAGAATGGCTGGCGGCCGGTCGCGCCGAAACCGAGGTGTTGCCGCAGTTCGAATAAGCCGCTTGTCTCGACGTCCAGACGAAAACAGCATAGGGCTGTGTAAACCGAAAGCGCTAAGCCCACGCGAGCTAGCGCTAGCTTGCGGCGATGTTTTTTAAAACCAGTGCCAACGACGGTGCATTAGTCGTCCCCGCGCCGGGCCGCTTGCGGTTTCGGCCGCGCAGCACGCGAGCTATTCATGAAGACGATAGAGCCGATGATGATCGCAGACGCGCCTAGAATACGTGGCGTCAGCGGCTCTTGGGCGAACCAATTTCCCAAAAACACCGCGACCAGCGGATTGACGTAGGCATACGTCGCCACCAGTGAGATCGAGGCGTTCTGCAACAACCACGCATAAGAGGCGAAACCGATCATCGAACCGAACACGATCAGGTAGGCCAATGCCAGCCATGACTCGGTGGATACCTCGGCGGGATTGAAAGCGTGCCACTCTTGGCCGAGCAGGCTGACCAGCAACAAGGCCATTCCCCCGCTCAGCATTTCCGCGCCGGTCGTCATCAAGGCCGATTTCGGCAAATCCGCGCTCTTACTGTAGATCGAACCGATCGCCCACAGCAAACTAGCCAACAGCAACGCCGCCACGCCGAAGATGTTTAACGGCATGCTTTCGGTATCCGCCGTCGGTCCGACCAGCAGATAAATGCCGGAAAAGCCGATGACCAAGCCAACGAGTACGCGCAGCGTCGGTCGGACGCCGTTCGGCCGGAGCGCGTCGGCAATCACCAGAAACATCGGCACGGCGCCGATGATCAGCGCGGTGAGCCCGGACGCCACGGTTTGCTCGGCCCAACACACCAAACCATTACCGCCGAGTAACAACAAGGTACCGACTATAGCGGCCGAACGCCACTGTCGTCCGGTCGGCGCGGCATCGCCGGCCAGCCGCCGCCAAGCCAGTAAAATCAGACCGGAAACGACGAAGCGAAAGCCCGCCGATAAGAAAGGCGGCAGCGTTTCGACGACGAAACGGATCATCAAATAGGTCGAGCCCCACACCAGATAGACCGCCAGCAACGCGGCCCAAATTTTCGCCTTCATCGCGCGCAAAACCGCAGGTCTCCGGGGCCTGAGCGCGTTGGTGCCCGCCGGCCCCCAAACGCCGGGTAAGGTCGCCAGAGATTCAAGTCCGGACGTTGGTTGGGCTTGGCTAAATCGGCATACGCTACAGCCTCGGCGGGACCCGCCAAGGCGGGTTCGATCGTCGACGCTGCGTCGATTCGATCAGTCGAAACGTTGCTATGCCAAAGAATCCGTGTTTCCGGGTAGCCGATCGGATGGTGTCTCGAAAACAAGCCGGGATACCGGGTTTGAGAGGCATTGTTGTGACGGTCGAAAGTCGTGGCCGGAGCCATCGATCGATCTTCGCGCTGAGCATTTGCTTGCATTGGGTTCTAGGAATCGTTAGGCGTGAAAGTGGAGTGGGCTAAGGCACGCGCCCAGGTTGGTCTCGCACATAAAAGTCGCAAGTTTACCCTGAGTTGGTCAATGACGGGGGAAGCGCAGAGGAGCGTCGTTTCGATCAACGCCCCTTTGGACCATGTGAAACCGCCCCGATTAAATCAAGCGAAATAAGTGGGACAAGGGTAAAGACTTATCTGGTTCTGCAATAACAAATTTCAATGAATCGGTGAAAAGCTTATATCGGCTATTCGCAGCTTCCAAGTTAGCCGCCGGGCTACCAAAACGCTCAAACGGCCTAAGTGTCCTCCGAGATACAGCTACAACGAGTCGCTTTGAAGACCATTTATTTTAGCGGCTTGAAATAGGCAAGCAATTTAGCGGAGTACCCGCGTATTTTAAGTGGTTATGTCGCGTGCGAATGAGTATTTAATATGTGAAATATTACCTTGCATATAATCTGAACTCTGCATCGGGCTTAAATTCAACGATTTTATTTGCTTTGGGGATATGTTCTGCAAGAAACTGCACGCGTGTCCACTAAGGCTGTGCGCTATTTACCAAGACAGTCCGCAGTTTGAGATTTACATTAAACGCCGGAAGCTAAATCGCATTGCGATATTAGTTAATTTTTCACATCGTAAAAGAGAATGTCATATGAGAAAAAGTCACGCATTGGCCTATTTACGCCAAATTTGTTGCTCAAATTTAAGTAGTGAATTAATCACGACTGAGTTTCTGCGAGCGATTCCGAATCTTATTCAATCGAATAGTAATACTTTTTCGGTATGCGATCAGCAACTACGCTCTATTTATCATCTGACGGGATTCGATTTAGGGTATCTGGCGCCCGCTGTTCCGAATGTATTAAGGGATCACCATACCAAGGAGCGACTCGTTCGGGTCGCCAATTGGTTTCGGCAATCGCCAACGCTTGACGACCCTCGTATCGTGGATGATCAATTTTACAAATCCGATGTCTACAATATTATTTATCGAGCCTTCGATATGCATTACACGAGCTGGATTAAAGTGCCTATTAACGACAGTCAGGTTGGCGTGTTGGGTTTATATCGGTCAAAAAATCAGGCCGATTTTAGCAGCGGCGATCGAAATCAAATAACCAGCTTAATCGCCTATCTTTCGCACGCCTATCAGGCAAAGCCTAACCAAGCCACCGAGTATGGAAACACCGCATCCCAGGGAATGTTAATTATGAATCCGGAGGGGAGGTTAATTTATCAATGTCCGGAAGCTAAACGCTTAATACAGTTAGCCGATACGCCAAGAACATTGATTGACAGGCGCCAGAATAACCGGCTACTGGAAAATCTAAAGAAACTAGCTGATGATCTAGTCAGTATCCATCGCGGCAAAGAGAGCGCCATCCCGGCATTCGATCGCGTAAACCCCTACGGCGCCTTTAGCTTTAAAGGTTATTGGTTAAATAATCTCGATTCAGACAGTAACAATATGATTGGCGTCACCGTGAAATACCGTGAGCCAATCGAGTTAAAGTTATTAAGGGCTGTTCGGAACTTTCCGTTGTCGCCGACGCAAAAGGAAGTCGCGATGTTATTGGCCAAAGGCATATCGTTCGAGCAAATTGGTCGAAAACTGCATATTAAGCAAAATACCGTGAAAGACCACGCCGGAAAAATATATTTAAAACTGAATATCCGGCAGCGCGGCGATTTATTGCCTTTGCTTCTGAGCGTCAACTCTGTTCATTGATTAACGAACCCGGCGGGTTAAGGCTGTAGCGAATTGGCATACGCGGACCCGACTAGAGGACAGTTTTGCCCAAATACCCCCTTTACAGAGGATGTTTGGGCAAGGTTGAGTTGTATACGCTATGGCCTAAGTCAATGCGTTAGGCCTGTTGAGCCTATGCCTTAATCTGAAAACCGCAACGATACGACCAAATTTTCGGTACCTAAATGAGCAACAAATCAGGCACATCCAGTCAAATCATCGGCTTGCCGCAAGGCGGCGGGGCAATTCATGGCTTAGGCGAAAAGTTTTCTCCCGACTTACATACCGGCACCGGGAACTTCAGCGTACCTATTGCGCTGCCTTCCGGGCGCAACGGCTTCCAACCGCATTTGACGCTCGGTTACAGTACCGGTAGCGGCAACGGCCCGTTCGGATTTGGCTGGGCACTCAGCGTACCTGGCGTGATGCGTAAAACGTCCGGCGGTCTGCCGCGCTACGACGACCGTAGCGACACCTTCTTGCTTTCCGGCGCGGAAGATTTGGTACCGGTCAACGAAGCCAGCGGCATTACCCGTTACCGCCCTCGTTCGGAAGGGCTGTTTGCCCGCATCGTTCATCGCCGCGATAAGGTACGTGACTATTGGCAAGTCTCGAGCAAGGACGGCCTGGTCAGTTACTACGGTTCCGCGGCAACCGCCGCGCCGGAACTGGCGACGATTGCCGACCCGAACGACCGGCAGCGAATATTCGCCTGGAAACTCAGCCAAACCGTCGATCCGTTCGGCAATCGCATCGACTATGTCTACGAGCGCGACATTCAGCCGGAAGGTGCTTTGCGCCGTTGGGATCAACTTTACCTATCCGAATTGCGCTACGCGGACTACGGCGATCCCGCCAATCCGCACTTCCTGGTCCGGGTGCGTTTTGTTTACGCAGACCGCCCGGACCCTTTTTCCGACTACCGCGCAGGCTTCGAGGTACGTACGACGCGCCGCTGCGTTCGGATCGAGATCTATACCCAAGCCGATCAAGAAAGGCTGACTCGCAACTATCATTTGGACTATCTCGATCAACTCGGTGGCGCGGATTTGCCGGCCAACGGGGCTTCTTTACTTGCTCGGATTCGCGTCGAAGGCCGCGACGGACAAGCTACGGAGTTTCTGCCGCCGTTGACTTTCGACTACAGCCGTTTTCAACCAAAGGCGCAAACCTTTTTTGCCGTAAAGGGCCCATTGCCGGCGGCGTCGCTAGCCCATCCAGAATACGAATTGGCCGATCTGTTCGGTAACGGTTTGCCGGACATCGTGCAACTGAACGGTACCGCCCGCTATTGGCGTAATCTTGGCGATGGCCGTTTCGCCGAGCCGCGACCCATGGCCGACGCGCCGGCCGGCTTGAATTTGGGTCAGGCGGGCGTGCAATTGATCGATGCCGACGGCGACGGCCGTATCGATTTGCTGGTGCACCGAGACAATCTGTCCGGCTATTTCCCGTTGCGCTACGACGGCCTATGGGATAAAGGCGCCTTTCGCCGTTATGCCGTGGCCCCCAGCTTTAACTTCCAGGACCCCGAAGTCAAACTGGTCGATCTGACCGGCGATGGCGTGACCGATGCCATTCGCAGTAGTAACCGCCTCGAAGTTTTCTTCAACGACCGCAATGTTGGCTGGCAGGCCAGCCGGGCTGTCGAACGTCAAGCCTTGGAGCGCTTCCCCAACGTCAATTTCTCGGATCCGCGCGTCAAATGGGGCGATTTCAGCGGAGACGGTCTGCAAGACATCGCACTGATTCATGACGGCAACGTCAGCTATTGGCCCAATCTTGGATACGGCGATTGGGGCGCTCGCGTCGCGATGGCGCATAGTCCGCGATTGCCCTACGGTTACGACCCGAAACGGATCTTGATCGACGATATCGACGGCGACGGACTGGCCGACATCGTCTACGTGGACGATCGCAAAGTCCTGATCTGGATTAATCAGAGCGGAAACCGGTGGAGCGACCCCATCGAAATCACCGGCACCCCGGCGGTTACCGACATCGATGCGATTCGCCTGGTGGATTTACTGGGCAGCGGCCATCGCGGCTTGTTGTGGAGCCGCGATGCCGACGGCTCGGGCCGGCCGCCGATGTATTTCCTGGATTTTTGCGGCGGCGTAAAGCCGTATTTATTGACGCAAATGGACAACCACATGGGGGCGCTGACCAAAGTCGCTTACGCGCCGTCCACGCGTTTTTATCTGGAGGACCAAGCGCATCCGGCCTATCGTTGGCAAACCCCGCTGCCGATGCCGGTGCAAGTGGTTGCCAAGGTCGAAGTCATCGACCAAATTTCCCAAGGCAAACTCACCAGCGAATACCGTTACCGCCACGGCTATTGGGACGGTGCGGAGCGCGAATTTCGAGGCTTCGGCCGGGTCGATCAGCTCGACAGCGAAGTCTTTGCCGACTTTCACGGTAGTGGACTGCACGGCGGGCGAGCTTTTGAAGCGGTGGGCGCCGAACAGTTTTCGCCGCCGCTGGAAACCCGCACTTGGTTTCATCAAGGACCGGTTGGAGACGAATTCGGCGATTGGCGGGAACTGGACTGCCGGCCCGAATTTTGGCCCGGAGATACCAACGCCTTGGACCGCCCCGCTGCCGTAACCGCCAAACTCAACGCTCTACCCAGGCGGCGTAAGCGCGACGCCCTCAGGGCTTTACGCGGCAGCGTTCTGCGCACCGAATTGTATGCGCTGGACGGCAGCGAACGCGAAAATCGGCCCTACACCGTGACCGAACACCTTCAGGGAGTGCGCGAAGAAGTTCCGCCGCCGAACGATAGCGGCCGACCGGGGATTTATTTCGCCTATGGGTTGGCCGAACGCACCAGCCAGTGGGAACGCGGCAACGAGCCGTTGACGCAATTGGCATTCACGGCCGAACCCGATCAATACGGCCGCTCGACCGCGGCATTGGCGATTGCCGTGCCGCGCGGCCGCGATTACCGGTCGGCAGCTTCCGGCCCGGTATCGCCTTATCTGGCGACCATCAGCGAAACCGTATATGCGAAACTCGACGACGACCGGCGCTACCTGATCGACCGGACCGTCAAGATCAGCCAATACCAAGTGATCAACGACGGAAAACGATCGGCGTCGATGCTGTGGAGTGCCGTGCAATCCGGCAAAGCGGCCAGCCAGTTGTTCGCGCAAACCTTGAATTTCTACGACGGGCCGGCGTTCGCCGGTTTGCCGTTCGGGCAATTGGGCGATTTCGGCGCGCTGACCCGGACCGAGCACCTGGCATTCACCGACGCGCAATTGAAAGTCCTCTACGGTGCGGCCGACCCGATTGCCGATCCGGCTCCCGGCGATCAATCCCTGGCCGCCATCGGCAAGCACCGGGGAGTCGCCGCGTTGGCCTCTCACAAATCGTCGCGAAGAAAAGCCCTCCTCACGATCCCCCCCTATCTGCAACCGGCCGGAGCGACCTGGAACGATGACTATCCCGCCGAGTTCCGCACTCTACCGGGCTTGGCCGGTTACATTTACCGTCCAAGCGGCGCCGGCGCGATGTCGGCGCCGGGCTATTTCGTTGTGACGGCCGCGCATGCTTACGATTTTCAAAGCGACAATGTGTCGGGCAAACCTCGCGGGCTGTTGTTACAGCAGCGCGACCCGCTCGGCCGCGCGACAACGATTGCCTACGATGTCTACCAATTGTTACCGGTTCGAGTCCTAGACCCGTTGGGTCTGATGGTCGAAGCCGAATACGATTACCGCGTCCTGCAAGCCGCATGCGTCACCGACCCTAACGGCAATCGCAGCCGAGCGCGGTTCACGCCGCTAGGCCTGCCTCAAGCCACGCTGATACAAGGCAAGGCGGATGCCGCCGAGGGCGACATCGATAGGCCCAGTATCGAGATGGAATACGACTTGGCCGCGTTCGGCGAACGCGGCCAACCGGTCTCGGTGCGTACTCGCCGCTATCAATATCACGACAGCGACAGTGACGTACCGCTGCCGCAATGCGACGAAACTATCGACAGCGTCGAATATTCCGACGGCTTCGGTCGCTTGCTGCAAACCAGGATGCAGTCGGAAGAGATTCGCTTCGGCAACGCCACGTTCGGCGGCGGCATTTTGCCCATCGATCAAGCCGACGCAGTCGGCACCAAGTTGGCGTTTGCCGGGGGCCGCAACGCCGAGGCCGCCCAGCCCAACGTGCTGGTCAGCGGTTGGCAGATATACGACAACAAGGGTCGGGTGGTCGAAAAATACGAGCCGTTTTATAGCCAAGGTTGGCGGTACGCCACACCCGGCGAAGCGCAGCTCGGCCAAAAGGCGATCATGAGCTACGATCCGCGCGGTCAGGTAATCCGCACCTTGAACCCGGACGGCTCCGAGCAACGGGTGATTTACGGCGTGCCTACCGGCTTGGCCGAGCCCGAGCAATTCGCGCCGACACCTTGGGAAGCCTATACCTACGACGCCAATGACAATGCCGGCCGCACCCATGCCGCGACGTCGCAAGCCTTCCAAAGCCACTGGAACACGCCGGCCAGTATACTCATCGACGCGTTGGGACGCACCGTGCAGGCCACGGCGCGGAACGGCGCCAGTCCGGCCGATTGGTACGTGACCCGGTCCGACTACGATATTCGCGGGAATTTGCTCAGCGTTACCGACGCATTGAACCGAGTCGCTTTCCGTTACGACTACGACTTGTTGAATCGGCCTTGGCGCACGGAGAGTATCGATGCCGGCCTGCGGCGCACGGTACTGGATGCGATCGGCAATCCGCTCGAACAACGCGACGGCAAGGGCGCGTTAACCCTGCACGGTTACGACGAAGGGAATCGTCCGAACCGGCTGTGGGCCAGGGACGGCCTCAACCAAACGTTGACGCTACGCGAAGTGTCGATTTACGGCGACCGGCCAGAATCGGGTTTGAGCGCGGATGCGGCGCGACAGCAAAACCTGCTCGGTAAGCTGTATCAACATTACGACGAGGCCGGATGGGTTAGCGTGCCGGGCTACGATTTCAAAGGCAATCCGCTCAGCCAACGTCGGCAGGTGCTTAGCGACGCCACGTTGCTGAGCGCTTACCAAAACGGCGCCGCGCGCAATTGGGCCGTCGACGCTTATCGCATCGATTGGCAGGCGCCGGCCGGCACCACGCTGGCCGCGCATGCGCAAACCCTGCTGGATGCTAGCGTCTACGAAACGACCTCAAGCTTCGACGCGCTGAATCGCATCAAGCGCCTGCAATACCCCAAGGACGTCACCGGCCAGCGCCATGAGCTTTTGCCGGTCTACAACCGGGCCGGCGGCTTGGCGCAAGTCAAACTTAACGGCCAGCTATTCGTGCAACAAATTGCCTATAGCGCCAAGGGCCAACGGGTGTTGGTGGCCTACGGCAACGGCGTGATGAGCCGCTATGCTTACGATCCACGCACCTTTCGCTTGTCGCGGCTACGAACCGAGCGCTACAGCCAACCGGAAGCCGATCGTTACCAGCCGAATGGCGAAGCCTTGCAGGACTTTGCCTACCGCTACGATCTGGTCGGCAATATCTTGCAAATCGAAGACCGCGCCCAGGGCAGCGGCATCTTGAACAATCCGGCCGCCGCCTCGGTCGCCGACAATGCCCTCAAGCAACTGCTCGCGTCCGGCGATGCTCTACTGCGCCAGTTTGCCTACGATCCGATTTACCGTCTGCTGTCCGCCACCGGCCGCGAATGCGACCAAGCGCCGGAAACGCCGCCCTGGCTGGATCAGCCGCGCTGCACCGACCTGACCCGCACCCGCGCCTATAGCCAGCAATACCGCTACGACGCGCTGGGCAATATGCTGGAAATGAAGCACCAGTTGGCCGACGGCGCTCGCAACCGGGTGTTTACCAATGCCGCCGGCAATAACCGCTTGGACACGGTGACGATAGGCCAAGGCGTTTACCGCTACGCCTACGATGCCAACGGCAACATGCTGTCCGAACATCAAACCCGCCGGTTCGATTGGGACCACGGCGACCGTCTAAAAGCCTTCCGAATTCAGGTGGCCGGTAGCGAGCCTTCGGTACACGCGCAATATCTGTACGACACCGGCGGCATGCGGGTGAAAAAACTCACTCGCAAGCAGGGCGGCGAGTATACCGTTACCGTCTACATCGGCGGCTTGTTCGAATACCACCGCGCGGTGCAAGGCGCCACCGTGCAGGAAAACAACACCCTGGACGTCATGGATGACCAGTCGCGCATCGCGCTAGTTAGAGTCGGCACGCCGTTCCCAGACGACACCACCCCTGCGGTGAAGTACCACTTGGGCGACCATCTGGGCAGTAGCCATGTGGTCATAAGCGGCGACGGAGTCTGGCTGAACCGTGAGGAGTACACGCCGTATGGTGAGACCAGCTTCGGCAGCTTCGCCAGAAAGCGCTATCGATTTACCGGCAAGGAAAGGGATGAGGAAAGCGGCTTGAATTATCACGCGGCGCGGTATTACGCGGCTTGGTTGGGAAGGTGGGTGAGTTGTGATCCGATAGGGATAAAAGGCGGGCTAAACCTGTACGTTTACGTAAAAAACAGGCCAATAGTTGATACGGACTCAACAGGGTTCGAAATCGACGTTCGTAAAGCAAGAGGAGGCGAAGTTTCCCAAGTTCAGCAGGACCAGTATGTACAACAGTTACAAGAAGATATCGAAAACTTGACTGGAATAAAAACAACATATAGCCCGGAGCGTGGTGTTATCCAAATAGGTGACCAAACCGGGGATGGTGTCGTTGACCAAAAAGATGCCGATAAACTGATGGAAAAGATACCTGAATTTGAAGCTATTAGTCAGTCGAACAATCGTTGTAAATCCGATAGCAGGTGCGTGACGACTTCGGTTCAGCTCTATAAAGAGCTCATTGAAACACTACTTCCCAATAACCTTCCAGAATCTCGCAAACTAGAAGTAGCGTTAACCCACACTCAATTAAATCAAGGTACGCCGAATGCTTTGGGGTATGCGTGGCCTAGAAGAAGAAGTGCTGATGACCGAACTGCCGCCATTGCGATTGATCCAGGCGATTATGATGCAAGCTCTCATTACTTCGCTAGTAGAAACAGTAAAAAAGGAAGCGAGTTTCTAGAAAATCCAAATATTAATCGCGTTATGGGGCCTTTGTTTGTGTTGTTGCACGAACGAGATCACAACGTTAAAGGAACAAAAGACCCTGTTGGGCCAGCAGGCAACAATTCGGCTGGTATTAACGAGCTCAGAGTGAATTATTTGAGGCAATCGTTGGGCTTGCCGAAAAGGGAATCCTATGTCGCGGAGCCACATGGGAAAAACCAAGTGAGAACTGCATTTGAGGGCGGTTGGGCGGTACATCCAAACTTCTGGAGAAACTAAAGCTTTATCGGCGAAGACAATCCGTGGGCTTGTATAGGTACGATTAACGATAGTGTAATCGTACGAACGAGAAGGTAATCGGAAGAGTGCAAGCTTAAAGCTCGTCCGATTACGTTTTACTAATCGAACGGCCTGTCCCAATCTAGGAAACACTGGAAATTAAATCAATAGTCAAGGGCATATTTGATCCAATAAAGATATGAGGGCTAGGCCAGTAAATCTTGCATCTTATTCAGGAAATTCAAAAACACTACTTAAAAGGAAAAAACCATGCTCAAAACCAAGCTCATCACCTGCTGCGACTGGCGTACCGTCGAGTCGTTTTGGAACGCCAACGGCACGGCCTTTTTCAAGGCGCCGGACGGCGCGCAAATTAAAGTTCGTTACGGCGTCAGTTGGTTCGGGTTCGACCGGCAACAGCAAACCCTGAACGGCTACGACTACAAGAAACTGGAAGTCGGCCTGGGCTCGCTCGGCTATGCCCGCATGCAGATCAAGGTACCCAGAAACACAGATGTGACCTATGACGTTTACGGTGGCGGCGTAGCCCGGCCGTCGCCGGAGATTCCGTTCTAGTCCCGTAGGCGCGCCTAGCTTCGGGTAATCGTAAGGATCTTTGGCTACTCGACGGAATACAAGCGCTTAGGAAACCTTTGATTAATACGTTCGCTCTTGGATTTTAGACTCCATTAATTCGAAGAGTTTTGTATCGGTTTTTCTTGAAAAGTCTTCATTAGTCAGGGGTTTATTAATGTTTGCGAAAGCCAGCTAAATTGGCCTGCCAAACTACGAACTAAATTCATCGATATTATTCAACTACCAATTTTGGGTATCTTTTGGATACTACTTAAAAACATAAGGGAAAACGCATGGACAACGAACCGCCAAAAATAACCGAAACCGGAAGATCGTATTCTTTAAATATCTCAATTACAAAAGTCAACGGCTTCCCTCCGGCCGCGAATATAGACCTATCGAATGCGACTCGTTTGGACCTCGAAGGAAATGCGTACGGAAAGGTGACCATTACGTATAACAATGAATCCGAAGAAACCGAAGACGTTACCTCCGAAATGGAATTATCTGTTTCTTTCGGCAACAGCAGAACGGACTCCACAGCCCGCAAATTGTCGCTGGCGTCGAGCGACGGCAACCGGACGTGGTCGTTCAGCGGCGATATGCCGCTCGACAAGGCCAGTCATAACGATCAACTACTCTGGATTACCGCCATTGCCGAGTATCCCGATACAAGAGCGCGAGTCCGTGTGGATTATTTGCCCATCGCAGTCGACAAACTGGTACCGGCCATTGCCGTTACCAAACCGCTGCCCGATCAGACGTTCGAATTGTCCGGCGGCACCTTAACGATACCGTTGGAAGTGATTGCCTCCGACAATCGCGGTCTACAAGGCCTGACCTGGACATTGGACGGCACGCCGATGGGCGCCCTGAGCTTGAACGCCGTTACCGGTCGCTGGCAAACCGACGTTGTTGTGGATCAGGTTAAAACGCATACTCTGTCCGTCGAAGCCACCGACGTCTTCAGTTTGAAAAGCAGTGCATCGTTGACCGTCGACGTGGTTGCGCCCTACACACCCGCCGATCCGGAATACGTTACCGGCGCGGTTTCTTACCTGGGTAACTTACTGAGTTTTGCTGCGTCGCGCATCGATAGCGGTAACGCCAACGGCGACGACAAGTTGCCGAGTGCCGACGATTTCAGCCGTATTTTTTGCCAACGTTATAGCGTGCTGGTCAACCCGGCCAATCGTTCGATAGCGACGCGATACGTTCGGCAAACGCGCATCGCGATCGAGGTGTTGCGCGACTACATTGCGACGCGTGGCGTGGCCGGGAGCACGACCGCCAATGCCGCTTACTTAGGGCGGGCATACGGCGTCTTGTTGAATCAGTTGGGTACGTCGGTGACCGAAATTCGCTTGGCCGCCAGCGCTCCCGCCGGTGTTCGCATCGCGTTGACCGAACGGCTAGGCATAGGAGCCGATGCTTTGCAAAATTTCGTCGTCGCCGACGACCAATTGACCGAAACGGCTTTGCAAAATTTGTTCGGTTTGGCGGACACCACGGCGCTCAACGATCCGTTTGCGTCGACAGCGATACCGCCGTTGTACTTACGCAAGCGCCAAGGATATCTCAGATACCAGTGGCGCCAGCAGGACGATAACGTTCGCATTGCACCGTTTGCCGCGACGCCGATTCCGATTGTGGATCCGGATCTACTAACGGCCGGCGACTTGAAGTCGCAGACGGTTAAAGATTGGTTTACCACGCGGAAAAGCCAATTGGATCAGATCGAAAACTCATTGCGGCAATTGACCGGTAGCGGTGCGGCGCTATTCGAAGCGGCCATCGAAACCGGGTTGGGCGCTGGTAAATTCGCGCAATTCAAAACATTGGTTGCCGACTACGGACAAGGGCACGACATCGGCGAAGCGCTGAAAGGCTTATTCCTCGACAGCCCGGCGTTTTTGTTTTTGCTGAACCAGTATGCCGTGTTGACGGGCGGAAATACCCCGCTACCTGCGGAATGGGATGGTATCTTCTCGGTTCTGGTGCAGACTAGGAAACTGCGCGACTTGTATGGCAACTGGCGCCAGGAAGAAGTCAATGCGGCGCTAGCTTTGGGCCCCGACCACTTCGTTATTCCGGAACCGGCCGGGGAATCCAAGCCTTTGCCGGCTTGGCGAGCGAGCATTGCTCGGCGCCAGGATTGGGAGCATCGGTTAAAAGCGCGCATCGATGCCGATGCTGCTGCGCGCGAACAATTGATTGCCGCGGTGGATGTCACGGAAGCTTCGGTTTTGCCGTTACTGCGCGACCGATTAATAAACGTCGTCGCTCAAGCTGCCCACCTGGACGCGGATGCCGATGTCGCGGAACGCCTGACCCAGGAATTGTTCATCGATTTCAAAGCCGGCGGGCAACAAACGTTATCGCGAATCGATCAGGGGCTAGAGACCTTGCAATCCGTGCTGGCGGCGCTGCGGCGGGAACGTCTGGCGAATATAACGCCCGCCGTGGGCGCTAGCCAAATCGGCGGCTGGAAATTGCAGGTCGATTTGGCGGCATTCGACCTGGAATGGCAGTGGATGAGCGATTTTGCGGCCTGGCAGTCGGCTATGAATGTGTTTTTGTTTCCGGAAAATTTTCTGCAAGCCGATCACCGTCCATTACAACCGGCAGCGCGCGGCCAAACCGACTCGTTCAGATTTAAATTGGTCGAACCGTTGAACGACAAATCCCGCGTTACCGGGACGACGGCAAAAACGCTAGCCGCCGACTATCTATCGGCACTGAAAAACGAAGTGGCGGAAGCCAAGCAGCAACTGGGCGACGCTTTTACATTACAGGCACCGGCATCGGTGAACGCCGTGACCGCGCTACGTAACAAAATTAGCGCGGTACTGCATGACACGGTACCGACCGATGACACGGCACCGACTGCCACCCATTTCTGGGACGCGCCGGCCTGGGTACAAGAAGTGTTTTATTTCGTTCCGATGCTATTGGCGCAACATTTGACGAGATCCAAGGACTATCGCGCGGCGCTGGATTGGTATCAAGCGGTTTATGCCTACAATTTGCCAGGCAATCCGAAAGTCTATTTGGGATTGGTGTGGGAAGAGAACGATCCGGTGGATTTTGCGCTGACCAACGATTGGCTGACTGGCGATTTCAACCCGCATAAATTCGCCGAAACTCGCGGTAACGTCTATACCCGCCATACCATTGCCGCATTGAGCGAATGCTTGCTGGCCTGGGCGGATGACCTGTTCAGTCAAGAAACGCCGCAAAGTTTGGCGCAAGCGAGGGTAAGCTATCTCGACGTATTAGCGTTGTTAAATTCGCCGGTCATCAGCGTTCCGCCGCAATTGAGCGGAAAACCGCTAACAAACGCGCTGCTACAAGCGCTGCGGCAACGCGCGGAGGTAAACCTGCAAAAATTGCGCGGCGGCTTGAACATTGCCGGGATGGAGCGCGTCAATGCGGCGCCCGGTAGCGCGATGGTGATGCGCCAACCGACGCCATACCGTTATCAGGTCTTGATCGAGCGCGCCAAACAACTGACTTCGACGGCGGAACAAGTCGAGTCCGCGTTTCTGTCTACGTTGGAAAAGTACTTTGCTGAAAGTTATACCCTTGAACAGGCCAGCCAGGGCCTGGATATAGCCCAAAAACAACAAGAGTTGCAGCAAAAGCGCCAAACGGAGGTCGGTGATACCGCCAGCGTCGTGCAATTGCAAAAAGGCCGCAGCGATTTGCAGGTCGAGCATTATCAAGATTTACTCAAATCGGGTTTAACCGCGAACGAGACCGACCAACTTCACGCCTTGGAACATACTAGCGATTGGGGGCTGTTCGGCCAAATTGCGAGCGTCGCATCTACCGCGCTCGCCGTGGCCTCGCCAATGGTGACCGCGGGACTCACCGGCGGGATGTCGGCTTTATGGAGTTATTTGCCGACCGCGCTGGGAAACGGTGCAAATATAGGTTCTGTTATCAGCGGAGGCTTGAATATAAAAAGTTCCGCGGAAAAGTCCAATGCCGAGGTCACTGGACTTAGAGCAAGTTTCGAACGTCGAGAGCAGGAATGGCGGCGGCAATTGGCATTGGCGCAAAAGGATCAAGAAATTGGGAATGCGCAAATCAAAGTTTCTAGTGATCAGGTGGCCGTCGTTGATCAAGAATATGCGATCGCCAAGGCTCAGGCCGAGCATGCGATGCACATGGTTCAGTTCCTGTCCAAAAAGTTCACCAATGCCGAACTCTACAAATGGATGGCTCAAGTTCTACAACGCGCATACGGTTATTTTCTGCAACAAGCGACCGCGACCGCGCGGCTAGCTGAAACGCAACTGATCTTCGAGCGCCAACAAGCGATGCCGGCGTTCATCCAAGCCGACTATTGGCAAGCGCCGAACGACGGTTCTGCCAATCAGCCTTCCGACCATCGCGGCATGACCGGCTCGGTGCGTTTGTTGCAGGATATTACCGAGCTTGACCAGTACGCATTCCTGAGCAATAGCCGGAAGTTGCAGATGAGCAAGACCTTCTCGCTGGCGGCGCTGTCGCCGATCGAATTTCAACGCTTCCGCGATACCGGGGTGATTCGCTTCAACACCGCGATGGCGCTGTTCGACCGGGATTTTCCCGGCCATTATTTGCGTTTGATCCGCCAAGCGCGGACCAGCGTGGTCGCGTTAGTCCCGCCGACGGTAGGCGTTCACGCCACGCTGACCAATCTTGGGGTATCGCGGGTGGTCGTTGACGACGGCGGTTTCCGGCAGGTCGAAGTGCATCATGGCATGCAGTCGGTAGCGCTGACCGGCGCGGTTAATGCGACCGGGGTATTCGAACTCAATCAACAGCCGGAATTTTTGATGCCGTTCGAATCGGTCGGCGTCGATACCTTTTGGGAATTGCGCATGCCCAAGGCGGCTAACCCCTTCGATTTCACCACCATCGGCGACGTGTTGGTCACGTTGGATTACACCGCGTTGGATAGCTGGCAATACCGTAAGCAGGTCATTCAAAGTCTGCCTACCGATTTCGGTGCCGACCGTTCGTTCGGCTTGCGCGATCAATTCCCGGACCTTTGGTACGACTTGAATCATCCCGATCAGGCAGCGACACCCAATATCGTGCAGTGGGATATCGCAAAAAGTGATTTTCCGGCGAACGCGCTGGACGTGTCGATATCGCAGCTGGTGCTGTACTTCGTGGGTAAGGATGGCTTGGTCTTGCCGGAACTGCCGATCAAATTTCTTGGCCTTGATAACGGCAATGCCGAATCGGTCGGCGGTGCGGCGACGGCGGTTGCCGGTATCGCCAGCAGCCGGCGCGGCAATGCCGCGAGTTGGTTGGCGTTGCAGGGTAAGTCGCCGGTCGGACGTTGGCATTTGGATCTTAGCGATCGGCTGGCGGACGGGCGTTTAGTCAGTCAGTTGATAGGCGACGAGTCCATCGCCGATATCTTGTTTGTCGTCAGCTACACGGCCCGTTACCCCGCATGGCCCGCGTAACTGAAGACCGGCGCTAAGCATTCGAACCATCGACTAGAAACCCTGTTATACGAGGTCCCGCTAATGTTAATAACCCCTTATTTTTCTTTATCTAAAACCGCTAACCAGGCCAATACCATTTACAAGCAGGCCAGCCCGTCGGTATTGGTGCATTTGTTTGCCGAAGCGAGTAAAGCGGCCGGACCGGTGGTGTATATTCCGGCGGGCCGATACCCCTTGACCGCACCGCTGGTCATCGAAGGAATAGACGATTTAACCGTCATCGCCGAGCCCGGTAGTCTGTTGGATTATTCCGCCTATTCCGCCGACACTAGCCGGGTCGGCAACGAGACCGTCATCGGCAATCAAGCGGCCCGTAGTGCGTTGTACTTTAAAAACTGCGCGCGGCTCAAAGTCGTAGGATTAAGCACTACGGGCGATTCGACGAATTTCGTCGTCGAGGAAAATATTGGCGCCGGCATTTATTTACACGGGTGCGGCAATGCGAGAATCTCCCATTGCCAAAATTTTTACGGCGGTGCGTTGTTTATGCAGGATGCCGCGCCCGGCGATTTCGGCACGGTTTTGGAAAATTGCTATTCGTTCGGTGCCAGGAACGCAACCATTCCGGGGCCTGGCACCACATTTTCGGGCTGTGTGTGGGAATTGCCGACCGATACCGCCTATGACCGAATCGGACCGCTGGGTTCCAGTGCCGCTTGTTACGCATGGGCCGGTCGCAGTCATTGTAAGTGGCAGGCTTGCACTTTTAAAAACATTCGTCAGGCGGCGATTAAGATCAGCGGCAGCCACGATAACGTCTTCAATTCGATCATCGACGCCAATCATTTTTTGGATTGCGGCGCGGCGTTGGTATACGGCGGCGATCAGGCGGGCGACGCCGATCATTACGGCTTGTTATTTACCAACAACGCTTGTCACAATTGCGCCACCAATCGAGCAGGCTGGCATCAAGACGCCGCAGTGGTCGTGTTCGGCAGCGCCATGAGTAAAATCCTGAACAATACCTTCTTGTATACCCGCGACCATTTGGGGACGCTCAATGGCGATTCGCTGGCCTCCGCCACGCGCGGAATTTTAGTTTCCCGGTATAGCGCCGCCAGTCCGGAAGTGACCGGGGTCGAAATCGCCAATAATGCATTCCTGACCAAACTGCATAAAAATACCGCAAACAGCAACGACGAGTCGGCGAGCTCGCCGGGAAATGTCATTAATCAATGTATTTATGTCGAATCGGCTAGAGGCGTTTCCATTCACCATAATCATTTTCAAAATCAGCAAATCGGCATTTTTTCCAATAGCAATATTGGCTTGCTCGAGGAATTCAATCAAGCCGACAATACGATCATTTTCTCGCAAGGGTTTTCGAATATTACGCCGATTTATCGAAATAATTCTTTACTACCCGGACAATTTACATCGGAACACAGTCAATTGACTTCGCAATCGGATAGTTATCCGACACTGGAGGACAACTACCAATTGCGTGAAACGGCGGGCCAAGGCGATAAAATTCCGATGACTCAAACACTCGTTTAAGCCAAAATGGCAAAGGTATATTTAATCGAGGGTCCGGTCGGCGCGGGGAAATCGACATATTCCAAATCGCTGGCCGCCGAAACGAATGGTATTTATATTGCGCTGGACGAATGGTTCACGTTGCTGTTCGGTCCGGATAGACCGGATGCGGAAGTTGTAACCTGGTATCTCGAACGGAAAGACCGAGTATTGAATCTGATTTGGAAGCACGCTGGCGCCTTATTGGCTTCCGGCATCGACGTTGTGTTGGAGTTAGGTTTGATTCAGCGCGCCGACCGGCAGGCGTTTTATCGGCGCGTTATCGAAAACGGCTTTGATTTACGGGTGTTTGTACTGAGTACGCCGGAAAACATCCGACGCCGGCGAGTGCAACAGCGAAATGTCGAGAGAGGCGCCACCTTTTTCATGGTCGTCAGCGACGAGGTTTTCGATCTGGCCAACCGATTATGGGAGCCGCCAGACGAAAGGGAGACTAGCGAGTATTGCCTTGAGTTCGTAAGCTATCACAGCACTGTGCCGGAAGTTTAACCGCGACCAATACTTTTGGCGAATTTAAAATTCGAGTGCTATTGTTATGGCGATAGCGAGTATTTCACTATTCACATACGCAAAATAATCGATGTCGCTTTCCAACGCTACATCGAAGTTCATGTAGCTATGGCGTTCGAACGTTTTGAGAGTTATGGCGCCGGAAAATAACTCGATAATATTGCAATTTTTCAATTGAAATTGGATGCGATTTAAACTATCCTGTCAGCCTTTCCTCTGAATCAGGTCAAGCTGAATGGTGGATGTTCAATATCGCGTAGATATTGATCCATTATTTCAATTCAACGAAGATTTTATCAGCAAAGCCTATTAAATTTATCGGGGTTTATCGATTGATTTGCTTGGCGTCGCCTGAGTCCGAGATCGAAAATCGTTTGGCGTCTCGCCGAATCGGCGACGAAATTGACGGTAAAAATAGGAAACATCGTTAAATCCTGAGTGCAGCGCAATATCGGTTATACTCAGCTGGCGATAAATAGGCGAAGTTAACATTCTCGCGGCACATTCCAATCGGAGACGATTGAGAATTTGAGTGACGCTTTCATTGTTTTCGTTGAGTAAGGCATATAAATAGCGTTTGGATATTTTCAAGGCGGTAGCAATATCGGCCACCGACAAGCCGGGTTGCCGAAAATGTTTTTCGATATAGTCCGTCAAGGCCGCTTTGCGGGCCGCTCGAACGCCGCCCGAAGCCCCATCATCATTGCTACAGCTACCGCATAAAAAGGCCGCTAGGTCTAACACGTGTTCGCCGACCAATCGATCGAGGTCGGCGCTCGGTTCCAATTCTTGTCGGTCAAGCATCCGAAGATAATTGATCAACAACGATAGCGCTTCCTTGTTTTCGAAGGGTTGCATGGTCAGGCATTCCGCTTTCGGGACTCGATGCAAAAATTCGCCGCGCGGTAGGCACAAACTCATTTGGAATTGATGCTCTCCGGGCGCAGTGGGTGCCAAACCGCCGTTCAAAGCCCGACCGAAATCCACTAAAGCCGCTCTGTCCTTGTGCATCGACATTCGGGTCTTACCTTGGCTTATTTCCAGTTTTCCGTTCACGCAGAGCGGCAACGCGAAGCCATCCAATCCGTCGTGCGCGATATTTTGTTGGTTTCTATCGAAAAGCATCGCGGTGCTGAGGTTAGTAGCCAAGCTCACCGCGCCCAGTGCGCGAAAACTTGCCTTGGTATAGAACGGACGGACGTCGCAATGCCGCATGTCGAATCCGGCCATTTCCTTGGCAAAGGTTTCCCGCCACACGTCGAAGCGAGTGTTTTCGGGAAGTTCGGCACTGGAGTACAGGATTGCGTTATTGGTCATGGCGGCATGCGCGGCTTGCTCCGGGGATACTCTGAACGCCGGAGCTCGGTGTCGGGGGCGGATAGTTTACCGCCGGACGGAACACGATGAACACTAGATTTTCCTATGGTTCCTCTGCTTCCGAGTCTTTGAATGCGGTTATTTTTCGAAAGTTTGTCGCAAACGGAGCCCGCTGTCGGATCGATTGTTGTCAAAATGACCAGCAATCGCCTCATGCAGCACTTGCTTAGCGGAAATCGACGCTTTAGATATAGCGGCCGCCGGTTCCGCCAATCGCTTGATTCTAAAAGATCTCCTGGCTTAAACGTCTCCGGCGGGCGCGACTAGCCTTCCAAGACCGAGGCTGGTTTAAATTTTGCTTTGCTGAACGTAGACAGCTAATTGGGGTTTGAAGATGAACAAGATTGGAATTTTCTACGGGACCGAAAAAGGCATGACGGAGATGATGGCGCAAGTGATGTACCGAGTGCTGGGCGATGAGATTGCCAGCGAGCCGGTCAACGTTAATCGGGCAACGGTCGGGCAATTGCTCGGCTATAAGGCCTTGATCTTAGGCATGCCGAGTTATGGCGTCGGCGAAATCCCCGGCCGGACCACCGGCAGCGAGGAAGGCAACTGGGAAGAGTTTTTATACCGTTTGGATGAGGTCGATCTGTCCGGCAAGCGTGTCGCGCTATTCGGCCTGGGCAATCAGCAAAAATACTACGCCCGCTTTGCCGGTTCCCTGATTCATTTGTATCACTACGTCGCGGGCTACGGTGCCGAAGTGGTCGGTGCCTGGAGCACGGAAGGCTATCAATTCACCCATTCCAACTCCGTGGTCAACGGTAAATTTGTCGGGTTGGTGTTGGACCACCATACCCAACCAGAAATGACCAAGAGCCGGATTTTGGATTGGCTGGATCAAATCAAGCCCGCCTTGCTGGAGAAGCTGAATTAGGGAGCCATGCACCAATAGTGTCTGCTCGCCAGAAACAAAGCATTAGGCAATACAAATAAAAACTGACTTTTCCGCGACTCCGGCCAATACTTGTGACGTTTGCGTCATTCAATCCGAGGAGTCGAAGGCATGAGTTTTGTCGAGATTTACTTTAACAGCTCGCTGCAAAACGTGGTCGAAATCGGCGATCAGGCTTGCAGCATCGGCCGGGCCAGCTATAACCACGTTTCGATTGGCAATAAGGGCGTTTCGCTGGTGCATGCCGCGATCTCCAAACAAGGCGACGCCTGGTGGTTGGAGGATATGAACAGCACCAACGGCACTTATTTGAACGGAAAAAAGATCGAAGGCCGGCAACGACTTCAATTCGGCGACGTCATCACCTTGGGCAAGCACGAATTAAAATTCGTGGCCCAACCCAACGCCGCCAACAGCGGTATTGGCCAGACGCAAGCCGACGATTTCGACCGAACCTTGCTGGTGAATTCCGCGTCCGGCGCGGCCGGCAATGCGCCAAGAACCGGCGATTACGCGTTGCTGATGCGCGGCGAGGCCCGCAACATCAATAAGCTGCTGTTAAACCGGGATTACTATTCGATCGGCAAGGGGACGCAATGCCATGTCCGGGTGGGCGGCTGGTTTACGCCCAAGCTGATCGCCGAAATCATTCGCCTCGGCGACCATTATTATCTGACTCCGGTCGTTAAAAAGCATATCCGTTTAAATGGTCGGGAAGTCGGACATCAGGTCCGCTTGAGCAACGACGACAATATCGCGATCAAACAGGTGTTGTTGAAGTTCGTCGAGCAATGACGCCGACTCATTGGCACAGCAAAATCACCGAGATATTGTCGGTTCCGCCGTTGGCGTTGGCGGCATCGATCAACGCACCGGCCTTGGCCGGCAGATTGTCGGGGGTTAATCCGCCCAATAGGTCCGCGATTTCGCCGTCCTCCAGCATGCCGGTCAGACCGTCTGAACACAGCAGGAAGCTGTCGCCGGTGGCAAACTCCACCAGTTGCACATCCGGGACTATCGCCGGCTTGGGGCCGATGGCCTGATAAAGTCGGTTGGCGGGCGGCGCCTCGCCGGTCCGGCCGGTGTCCTGCCACTGCCGGTACAGCGAGTGGTCCTTGGTCAATGCTTGCAACGCGTTGCCGCGCAGCCGATACAAGCGGCTATCGCCGACGTGAAAAACCTGCATTTTCGCCGACCCGCGCGCCAACCGGCAACCGACCAGCGTGGTGCCTATCCCGCAGCCCTCCGCCGCGCCTCGGGCCTGATTGTCGCGATATAAGGTCCGATTGGCTTCCCTAATTATGTCCGCCAGCAAATCCAGTTGCCGTTCCAGGCTATCCCGATCCGCTCCGTCGCGGCGCTTGAACCAACGTTCGAACCAGCTCGGCGCGAATGGCTCGGCGGCGGCCGGCAAATAGCGGCCGATCAAATCGTTGACGCTGGCGACCACTTGCCGGCTGGCGACATCGCCCTGACCGTGCCCGCCCATGCCGTCGGCCAGCAAGCACAAGCCGGCGGCGGCATTTATCGAGATCGCATCCTCGTTCGCCGCCCGCGCCAGACCGGGGTCGCTGAGTCCGTAGGCGTAATAACTTTCCAACAAGCGCGTCACCGTCATTAGGGTTTCCATCGTTAAATTACCGGGCGAGATAGCAGTCGCGTTAGAGTATGGCGTAAAGTGCATCTCGATATCGAAAAGTGGCCGCAACCCACCGACTTGTCAAGCCTTGGAGCGCCAGCCTGGCTTACAGGTCGGACACGAGCCGTTCGCAAATTTTTTCCGGGTGTTGTCGATTTCCGTCAAGCGGGTTCGACTAGTCAACGCAAACCCTTTTATCCCAAGCAGGAGTTATACGATGAGCAAGCCAGTCAACCCCATTCCCGACGGTTACCAAAGCGTCACGCCCTATCTGACCGTCGAAGACGCCGCGGCGGCGTTGACGTTTTACCAACAAGCCTTCGGCGCCCAGGAATTCATGCGGCTGACGATGCCGGGCGGCAAAATCGGCCATGCCGAGTTTACGATCGGCGTCTCGCATTTCATGATTTCCGACGAATATCCGAACGCCGGTTCGACGTCTCCAACGAAATTGGGCGGTACGGCGGTCAAACTGCATTTGTACGTTGACGATGTCGATGCCAGCTTCGCCCAGGCCGTCGCGGCCGGCGCCGTCCCGGCCATGCCGCCGGCCGATCAGTTCTGGGGCGACCGGATGGGCGTGCTGATCGATCCGTTTGGCCATCAGTGGATGTTGGCGACCCACGTCGAAGACGTCGAGGCTAGCGAATTCCAGTCGCGTATGGACGCGATGTTCGCCGGCCACGGCGGTTGTGAGTGAAACGACGATGGCTACGATCACACCGTTTTTATGGTTCGACGATCAAGCCGAACAGGCGATGAATTTCTACTTGTCAGTGTTTGCAGAGGCCAGGGTGCTGAATGTCAACCGCTACCCTGCCGGGGCGCCGTTGCCGGAAGGTACGCTGATGACCGCCAGCTTCGAGCTGAACGGTCTGGCTTTCGTCGCGTTGAACGGCGGGCCGATGTTCTCGTTCAATCAGGCGATCTCCTTCGTCATTAACTGCGAATCCCAACAGGAAGTCGATGACTACTGGGAAAAACTGTCAGCGGAAGGTCAGCCCGGCCAATGCGGTTGGTTGACCGACCGGTTCGGCGTACCTTGGCAAATCGCGCCAACCGCGCTCGGCCGCTTGCTTAGCGACCCCGATTCGGGCAAAGCCGCCAGAGTCATGCAGGCCATGCTGAGGATGGGCAAAATCGACATCGCCACGCTGGAGCGCGCCGCCGCGGATGCTTGAAGCGCTCGCCGCCAGTCACTGAGGGCACGCCAACCGGGTTCGGCCGGCGTGCCTCGCTTTTTAATATTTTTAATGGGAGAAACCCGATGACCGATTTAGATCCGCGACTCGACCTGACATTCGAACGCATCACCGACCTTCCTAAGGACAAAATCTGGCAAGCGTGGACCGTGCCCGCGCATGTGCTGCCCTGGTTTTGCCCGCTGCCGTGGAAAACCGTGGCCTGCGAAATCGATTTAAAGCCCGGCGGCGCGTTTCGGACCACGATGCGCTCGCCGGAGGGCGAGGAATTTCCGCATCTCGGTACTTATTTGGACATCGTCGAAAACCGCCGCTTGGTTTGGACCAATGCGTTGTTGCCCGGCTTTCGGCCGAAACGGTTCAGCGCCGGGGATGAGCCTGCGGCCTGCGGCGACTTTGCGATGACCGGCATTATCGAGCTCAGCGATCACCCGCAAGGCACGCTCTACAAAGCCACGGTGTTGCACGCCGATGTCGCCGGCCGCGATCAGCACGCCGCGATGGGTTTCGAGGACGGTTGGGGCAAGGCCTTCGAACAATTGGTGGCGTACATGAAAAGTTGCTGATGCGGGTTAGTTTTGCCGCTAGAATTTATCGGTGCCGAATGTTTCCGGCTCAGGCAGATTCAGCCTCCTTTTTCAAACATCATCCAGGAATCCAATATGAGCAATCCCACGTTACGTCACGGCACATTTAGCTGGTGCGAATTGTTAACCACCGATCCGCAAGCCGCGAAAGACTTTTATGCCAACTTGTTCGACTGGACGCTGGAGCCGGCGCCGAACGCACCGCCCGGCGTCGATTATTCGGTTGCCAAGCTCGACGGCGAACCGGTGGCCGGGATGATGGCCATTCCGCCCGGCGCGGCCGGCATGCCGCCGCATTGGGGGAGTTACATCACCGTGAACGATGTCGACGCCACCGTGGCGCGGGCTACCGCACTGGGTGCCAGCGTGTGCGTGCCGCCGCAGGATATTCCCAAGCTGGGCCGCTTCAGTATGTTGCAAGACCCGCAAGGCGCGGTGTTCGGCATTATCAGCTATTTGCCGACGCATTGCGGGTAAGCGCGGTCGGCATCAAGGTAGCCCGCCAATCAACAGCGTCGGTTTTCAAGTAGTGCCGGAGCAGTCCGGCACCGTTCGATGGCTATCCACACGTAAAGCTTACGATGGCGTTGGGATATTCCATTCAGCCTCTTCGATCCATGTTGTACAGGTGGACTTCCAAGGCAGGAGCGGAATAACCCGGCTCGCCGGGATCGTAGCGTCCAACGACACAGGTTAGGCGCTCCGGTAATCCAATCGATTTACGCGATGCGACGTCGGCTTAGCGAAGCACCGGCCAGGCCGATCAAGCCGGAAACAAAGGGCCATACCGCGGCGGGCAAAGGCACGCTGGGGACGTCGGTCGAACCGCTGATTGCCGCGCTGCTAGTCGCTTGGGCGTAAAAACTGTAGGTCTCGCCGTCGGCAACCACGACCGGCAAGTAGAGCGTACCGGTTTTCCGTTCGGAATGCGCAAGGCCATTCGGGGACGCCGGGAACAGTAACTCGTAGGCGAGATGGTTGCTGTTGCTGGATGCGGTGGCTTTAGCGGCGCCCAAGGTGGCGCTGGCGGTCGCGTTAGAGCTCGGTGAGTAGCCATCCGGGTAAAAGTCGATGGCTAACGAATACGTCACCGAAAACAGAATCAAGCCGTTGCCGGACACGGTGAATTCGCCGTGCCGAATCGCCGAGGCGGTCGCGCTGCTGCCGCCGGTCGGGTTCACATCGCTGGCGTTGGCCGAAATGGCGTCCGCGGCGATTTCAGCCCATGCCTGAGTCGATGAGTCACCGGCGCTCGATAGCGAACCGGTCCCCCAGTCAGGCACAAAATCGGTTTGTGAAATATCCGGCCCGGAGGTGATGGCCGAGGTACTGGCCGAATAACTGCTGTCTATCCAGGTCAGCATCGGCGTGCCGGCGCCTAGACTGATCGTGGAAACCGAAAACGTACTCCAGTCTAGCGACGCGCCGGCGGAGGCCGAGGCCGCGAGCGCGGTGTTTGACAGACATGGAATGGATAATGCCAAGATTAACCAATTAGCGTGGCGCATGATTTTCTCCTTAAATAACTGTGGGAATAACTTTTCGCGGATCAAGCCGATTTTGGATTTCACCGGCAATTGGCAAGCAATAATAAATCCGGTTGATGCCTGACTTGCAGGCGGCTGTTTTATAAAGAATTTTTCCTAAAGAAAACTTCCTTAAAAAAACTACTGTAAAAATAATCGACGTATATTTGCCGCTGTGCACGTAATCCTAAAATCCCATTCGAAGGACTCCCGTTTGGCGATTTATTATTAAGGGAAAGCGGAGGACACCAACGGTAATCCGCCGAATATTCAGTAGCGCCGTAAACTCGGTTCCGAGTCTTATGCGGCGAGTTCTTTGACGTACGACCGAATTTGCCGATTGCGCTGCCGGCTAAGCGGTGCCGACGCCAGGAATTCGCTCCAGCCGTTTGCCTCGGCAACCGGCTTGTTTCAAAACCCACAGTCTGTCGGCATTTCGGTGCCGGATAGGCGGCTAAGTACGGAATGCCGAAACCGGCGAATTGGCGTTAAAACGCCGTCAAGCCAGGTTTGGCGGGCATCCAGCGAGGGTCAATCGGCTTGGTATTTATCTTGCAGCTTTACCGAAACATTCTTGTTAATTCGCCAATCAGGTAAAGACCATGCATCAAAATCCGTGGCCGGAGGAAGAAGAACTTTGGGTGATTTGGAATGGCTCGCTCGGCATCGTGGATACCGTGACCATCGGCCAAGTCGAAGCCGGTCCGCTGGGTAAGAGCGCTTGGCTGGAGGAACCGTACGACATGGTCGGTCCGTTTGATCTTGACTGGTTGGAGGCCAACGGCTGGATAGACTTCGAAGCCTGTACGGTAATGTCCCGGCAAAAATGGCGGGAGGATCAGGTGGCGTTGCGCCGGGAATCGTTAAAGCTGCGCAGCGCGGCTCAAGAAAGATTGTTCGAATACCAGGCCCGTCACAATCAGAGCCGTTTTCGCTATCCGGGGCAGGACCGTACGCTCGGTGACCAGCGGCATCGGGAGACCCTGAATCTGCCGCTCGAAGGCGTGCTGGAGGCCGCGCAAATTAAAGCCGCGTTTCGCCGGCTCGCCCAAAAGACCCATCCCGATGTCGGCGGCAGCCACGAACAATTCATTCGTATTACCGAAGCACGCAACGCCTTGCTGGAACGCGCTTCGTGAACTAATCCAACGCGGATGATAAAAACGCGGGCCGCGTTCGCCTAACCGGCTTAACCCGGCAGGCTATCGAGATGCGGTTCGCGGCTAAAACATCTTCAAGGTTGAAGTTTGCCGAGGATAGCGCCGCCGTATTAAAGGCTTAGCTTAGCCATGGGTACTGAAACGGCTGGAATGTTCTTCGTCGTCAAAAATCGGCTCGCCTCTGCCCATCAGCGACTTTTTGCCCAGCGCGACGAAATTGATCAGGCGCACGGCCGTCTCATCGGCGATTTTCAATTGCTCCAGCGTTGCTTGCAGTAGCTCCAAGGCCACGTCGTAAACGTCGTCCACCGGCTGCAATCGCAGAAAGTGGGAATGCGCCGGGCAAAGCAAGGTCAAGCGCGGCGTGCCGTCGTCGTCGCCGACGATATTGCCGTTCATCAGCGCGCCTAGAAACGCGAAATCGCGATTGTTGACCAAGCTCGGTTTGGCGTTGCCTCGGGCAAAGGCCGCGGTAAACGCCTCGTCCGCCAGCCCGGACAAGGTTGCCGGATCGACGGTCTGGTTCGCCAGCAATGCGCGCATCAGGTTCTTCAACGACGCGATCTGGTCGGCGATCGGCCGGTCGTAAAAATAACGGTTAATGCGGAAATCGTCGCGCATTTTGGCGTACCAGACTTCGACCAATTCGGCCAGTATGTGGTCGTCCAAATTAAATTTTAAAGAGTTACTCATGTTCTCCCCCTATCGGCTGAAAAAACTACCAAGGCACTCCGCAGCCATTCTCATGGCCGAGCTGAAGTGTAACGCTAGCCGGTGTTAAAGGCTAACCGCCCGTTTCGCGTCGTCTAACCCGGCTAGTGAACGGTAACTTTCCCGCGATGGCCCGGCCTGGGGTCTAAACTGACAGCGGCTAGTATGCCGCGAGATTTTGATTTGGATAGAACGCCGACCGCTCGCGCCGGGCCGATCCGCCGATTGGTGGGTTAAAGTCTTCATTTTGTCACAGTATTCGCGGCATAATCAGTCTAGCGCGCGTCGTCCCGTGCGCGCCGGCTTAACCCTGATAACGCCCCCTGAGGAGTGTCCATGTCCCTAACCAAATTGTTTGCCGCGGTTTGCCTGGCGCTGGTCGCTGTCCTCGCCCATGCCGACTGCGTCGATCCGAAAGATACTTACGAGTCTTACAATGTGGTCGCCGATCCAACCCAAGACCGGCCGTCGGAGTTCTATGTTTTGTCTTATTCCTGGGCCCCGAGCTATTGTGCCCAGAAGGGAGGGCAACGCCGTCCGGGCCAAAAAGACTATCTGCAATGCGGCGGCAAAGCCCACTTCGGCTACATCTTGCACGGACTCTGGCCGCAAGGCAGCGTGGCCAGGCCCAATGACTACCCGCGCGCCTGCGGCGGCGATCAGCCTAAAATCGACCGGGCGTTACTGGCGAAATATTTCTGCATGACGCCCAGCGTGTGGTTGTTGCAGCACGAATTCGAGAACCACGGCACCTGCATGATCGATCAACATCTGCGCACGCCGGTGGCCTATTTCGATAAAGCCCTGACGCTGCATAACGCATTGCATCTGCCGAGTCGGCAAATGACCAACGAAGCTCAGGGCAAGGCTTGGTTCGTGCTACACAATCCGCAACTGCCCGAGGACAGCGTTTACTTCGACCGCGAGGCCAAGGAATGGCGCATCTGCTACGACCGGGACTTCGCCCCGTTTGCCTGTCCCAGGCCCGGCGAACAAACGGGAGGCCAAACAGGCGGCCAGTCCGGCGGCGGCGATACGAACGCCGGCAACGGCGATGCCAACGCCTGCCCGGTCAAGGGCAATATCTCGGCCAAGCATCGCAAACTCTACTTCGAACCCAGCCATCCGACCTATGCCAGCGTGGTCATCGACTTCAGCAAGGGCGAACGTTGCTTCGATAACGTCGAACAGGCGGTTGCGGCGGGCTGGCGAAAGGCGCCGTGATTTTTACTGGTCGCTTGGAGCTTTGATCGGCATTTGCCGAAATCACTCTGGATAAACTGCCGGTCTGATTGCGATCGCGGCGTGACGATGCGGAAAGTGCGAGATAAGCCCGTTGGACAAAACTTAAATGATCAACACCCAATGTCCATCAAAACCCGACGCGGTGTGTGATGATTTACGAACTACCGATTGCTAAACCCATGGCCAATAGCGAAAGTCGGGACTGGGCGAATCCCCGGCTTTCCGAAAGGGCCATTAAATGCCCTCGGGCAATTTCGCCGCCATCATCTCCCGCCGATCCAGCTTAACGCCGTCGGCAACGAAACTGCCGTCGCCAACCGCGTGCAGGGTGCGGCGTTCCGCGCGTTCGTCGTCCAGGTAAGCGGCCAGCCCCTCCAGCACGACGATGTTATGGCGTTCCACGATGTCGATCACCCGGCATTCGATGTTCGCTAAGCATTCTTGGATTAAAGGCGCCGCGACGTGCTGGCCGCGTAGCGCGGTCAAACGGAATTTGGCGAATTTGTCGGTATCGCTGCCCGAGCAAATGCCTATGCCGACCACCCGGTCGAGCAAGTCCAGCGTCGGAATCGCCAGCACGCAGGCCTTGGTGTCGCGCAACGCTTGGTAGGAATGGTTCCACGGCCCGGTTGCGATCGCGAACTTGGGCGAGAAGTCCAGTACCATGCTCCAGGAAATAGTCATCACGTTGTCGCGCCGGCCGTCGTTGGTCGTCACCCACACCACCGGGCCGGGTTCGATCAACGTGAAGGCGTGGTTGAGGGGCAGGGTTTTCATCCGGCTAGACTCCGAAAGGGGGACGCCGGTAAAGCCGTCACAGCTTCACAAGCGGTCGTGATGCATCGCGTACCACGGGTACCGGCATAAGCTTATCACCGTAGCGAAGCCGGAAACAACGCGGTAGGTTCGTACTGGTTGGTATTGCGTAGCCTTGATGCAGTGTTAGCGGAATCGAGGGTGTCGGCGGTTCTGTCACGAGACTAACATCGGCGAGTTGTGGGGGGTATGTCTTCGAATCCTCGATTCCATTGAGGTTACTTGCTCCGGCCGCTCTCGCCAATCCGGCCCGGAGCGCCGGTTCAGCGACCGCCGCCATCGGGAGACCTTACACCTGCCGCTCGACGGCTTGCTCGAAGCCTGGCAAATCAAAGCCGCATTTCGCCGCCTGGCCCAAAAGGCGCATCCCGACGTCGGCGGCAGCCACGAGCAATTCATTCGAATTACCGAAGCCCGCAACGCCTTGCTGGAACGAGCGCCTTAAACCATCTAGGTGGACGTGGCTCAGAACAGAATTCGGCCAACTATGCCGGATTGACCGGACCGCATAGGCCATGGCGCCGAACGGCCGGCTAACGATAACCCTCTAAATTAACGAGAGATTTATGGCTAAAGATTTAAACGAACTCCGTGCGGTATTGGACAAGCTGGACGCAATGGTCAAAAGCATGAGCGAAATGGACGCCGAAATTCTGGATTTCGTCGAAGCACATTATCCGGACGCGCACTGAACGATCAAAAAGTGTTGCAGGCGTTTAAAAATATCGGCGACGCCGAAGACGAATTGCAAAGGCAGCTAAGTTTGTTGCGCTCCCGCTTAGCCGCCGACATTCCGGAATTGAACGGCTAAGCGCCGCTTGTCTAGCCGGTTTTGGGTCGGGTTACGCTGCGCTAACCCGACCTACGGGCTATCGGGCGGACTGGGCTTGCGTAGCCTCAATGGAGCGTTAGCGGAATCGAGGGTGTCGGTCATTCCGTTATCAAACCAACACCAGCACTTGAAAGGATGTTGGTCTTCGACTCATCGATTCCATCGAGGCTTGCTTTATCTCGAATCAGCTTCTTCCAATAACGCCGTAGCGACGACTAGGCAGATGTAGGGTACGCAACGTGTACCTTAAGAGGAGTCCGGAGATGAAGACAGAAAATTACGTGATGCGGACTACAGGCTGTTATCGCGGCGAAGGAAAGGTACGCGGTGCGTACCCTACGCGGCTTGCTGGTTTTGATGCGATACACGCCAGACATAGAGCCAAAAGCCTCTCTCGATAAGCGCTCCACTAAATTTCAGCTCGTGTGCTTTCACAGCTGCTAACGCTCGCCATAACCGGCAGCCAAAAGTGGTACGACGAAGGAGCGGCGCTTTTGGCTGTCCGTGTTGATGGCGTTGTTAGCCATTATCTTCTTTCTCGCGGTAGTACTTCCGAAGGACTTTCTCTTCTTTCGCTTCGTCCCACCATGCCCCGAGCTGATCCCGAAAGATGTACGATTCAGGAACCGCCTTTAGCTCGTTCCATGGAACGAACTCGTCTCTGCGATGGTGATAAAAGGACTCCACAACACTGATTTTTGGATGTGGCATAGGAGTACGCACCCTCTTAAAGGGAACGTCATAACCGCCTGCATCCCTCTGCTCGGCGAGTTCAACGTCGTACCACTCTGAATAAGGAACGTGACGCCAGGCCAATCCGTAGTGGACGGGTGTAACCATAAGCCCATCGCCTTTCATCCAGTAGTACGTCCGACCGTAGTATATTGAGTGGAGATATCGTTCATACAGTCGCGGACTAATAAAACCTTCTGGAAGTGGTTCCTTCAAAGGAACGATCCATAGAATCGCCACCCCCCGCCCGGAATACCCTTTTACGCGCTTTACGATCTGAGGCAATGTCAGTGCACTCACTTGGATTTCTATCGCAACTCGCTTGCCGTTTATTCGGCCGCCAATGTCCGGTTGCAATTCAGGTAGCTTCTTCGTCTTATCTGCTTTTATGCGCACGCTATCGCACACCCAATGCCCGTCGGGGATTTCGTGCTTGAGAGCTTCAAATATTTCTAGCTTGCATTCCCGATGGAGTGCGGACTCATTGTGACCGATGACCTTGGTCGTAGGCGCTTTATGCGCGAAATGATCCTTCTTTTCGGCGTAGTGTTTCCTGACCGCATCTGAGAAGCAACTCGCACACATGAATGGGCCGTCTGCTCTCGTAACCTCCTCAACATGCACTCTCTTGCCGGAATTGCGAATCACGGCAAAGCCATCAACCAGGCCATAGCATCCTACCTCCACTGCCTCGCGGTGTATGTGATCTGCCGGATTACGATTATTCATAGGCTAACTAGTTATTAGATGGTTTCCGTATATCCACCAAAAAACGATCCCCGAAACAATAGTTTATTGATAAGCATGGGAGTTTTCCTTCCGTATATCATCGGAGCCAAGTAGATAGAGTAGGTCTACATCAAGTTGCCGGCATTGAATCAGATTGAACGGTAGGCTGCAACCGCGCGCAGGCCGGTGCGCAGCCCCCAACTCACCTCTCCCCCAACAACGCATAACACGCCGGGGTCAAAATCAAGCTGGCGGCCATGCCGATCAGCAGGCCGGCGGACAGCGACAGCGTCATCGGGATCAGGAATTGGGCTTGGGGGCTGGTTTCCAGCAGGGTGGGCAGGAAGCCGGCGAAGTTGGTCAGGAAGGCCAATAGGATGGGCCGGAAGCGGGAACAGCAGGCCTCGGCGATCAGCACGTCCACCGGCCGCTCGTCGCCGTCGTGCTGGCGCAGATAGTCCAGCAACACCAGGCTGTCGTTAACGACGACGCCGCTAGCGGCGATCATGCCGACCAAGGATTCCATCGACAGCGGCAGGCCGGCCGCCCAGTGGGCCAGCACCGCGCCGCACCAGGCCACCGGCGCGGCCAGCAGAAAGATCAGCGGTTTGGCGTAAGAGCGAAACGGCACCGCGATCAAGGCGTAGATCACCAACAGCGCGATCAGCGTGTTTTTGCCGAATGCGGCCAGCAGCTCTTTCTGCTCCTGGCGTTGCTGGCCAATTTTAACGTTCAGGCCGGGAAAGCGGCTTTCCAACGTTGGGAACACGTCGCGTTCCAGTACCGCGTAGACTTCGTTGGCGTCGGCCACGGTCGGATCGACCCTGGCCTGGACTTTCAGCACTCGTTGCCGGTCCTCGCGAATGATGCGGGCGTAGCCTTGCAGCACTTCGACGTCGGCCAAGCTCGCCAGCGGCGCGCTGGCACCGTTGGGCAGCCGTACCGGTTGGGCTTGTAGTTGCTCCAGCGAGCGGCGCTCGCGCAACGGAAAACGCACCATCACCTTGACTTCCTTGCGGCCGCGCATGAAGCGATGCACTTCCTCGCCGTAATAGCCGTTGCGGACCTGCTCGGCCAGTTGTTCCAGGCGCATGCCCAGCCGTTCGGCCTCGGGCTTTAGCGTTAAGTGAATTTCCGGCTTGCCGGGCTCGCCGGAATCGATCACGTCGTAGGCGCCGCGAAAGCCTTTGATTTGTTGCTTGAGTTGTTCGACCGCCGGGCCGAGTTGGGCCGGATTGTCCGCACCGACTGTCAGCTCCAGGTCGTAGGGTTCGTCGCCTTCCTTGAAAATGAAATCCACCTGGCCGATTTGAATCTCGCCGATGCGCTTGCGCCAGTCGCGGATGAAATCCTCGACCTTGATGCGTTGGCGGCCCGCCGCCGACAATTCCAGCCACAGTCCGCCGCCGTGTTCCCAGACGATGGTTTCGACGCCGACAATGACGCTATTCTCGGGATCGTGGTCGCGCTTGCCGGCGCCGGGCGGCACGCCGTCCAGTTCGTCGCGCAATTCAAACAAGGCGTTTTCGACGCGGGTGGCCAGGGCTTGCGCCTCGCTATACGGCGCGCTTTGCGGCAGCCGGATCGAGACCCAAAAGCTGTCCTTGGACACGTCCGGATTGATCGATTGACGGACCCGGTCGCTGGCGACCAAACCCCAGCAAATAATCAGCAGGGCCGCGAACAGCGCGACGGTCAGATAGCGCCAGCGCAAGGCCGCCGCCAGTAGCGGCCGGTAAACCCGCTCGACCAAACGGTCCAGGCCGCCGTTCAGCCGCGCGCGCAGCCGGTGCAAGGCGTTGCCCGAGGCCGGCGTCTGTACCGGCGCGACCAGATGCGAGGGCAGGATCAGCAGCGCCTCGATCAGCGAAAACACCAGCGTCAGGATCATGATCAGACAGATCGGCCGCATCATTTGCCCGGCCCAACCCGGCAAGTACAAGCCCGGCAGAAACGCGACCAACACGATCAACACCGACAGGGTCACCGGCAAGGCCACCGCGCGCACGCCGTTGACGGCGGCTTGCAGCGGGGTTTCGCCGCCTTCGATCTGCCGGCTGTGTACGCTTTCGCCGATGATGATCGCATCGTCGACCAACACGCCCATCGCCAGCAAAAAACCGAACAAGGACAGCATGTTCAGCGAAATATCCAGCGCGGGCATCAGCCAGAACGCGCCCAGTACCGACGTGAAAATGCCGACGCCGGCCCACAAGGCTACCCGCACCCGTAGGAACAGCGTCAACACCAAACACACCAGCAAAAAGCCGCTCAGGCCGTCTTCGAGCAAGGTGCCGATGCGCTCGTCGTAGGCCTGGGAATCGTCCCACCAGCTAATCAGGCGCAAACCTTCCGGCAGACCGGCGCGGATGGCCTCGATTTCAGCCTTGACCTTGCGCGCCACCGCCACGCTGTCGCGCTCGGTGTGGATTTCCCAGCCCTGCGCGGTTTCGCCGTTGTGGCGCCAGTCGTACAAGCGTTCCTCCAGGCCGTCGCGGATCGTGGCAATCTGGTCCAGCCGCAGCCGGTTGCCGTCAGGCAGGGTCTTGACGATCAGCGCGCCGACCGCGTCGGCGTCCTTGGCCCGACCAGCCACCCGCAGCAGCAATTCGCCGTCCGGATTGCGGATCAGGCCGCCTGGCAGGTCGACCGACGCCACCCGCACCGCTTGGGTGACTTCGTCCAGCGTCAATTGATATTTGCGCATTTGTTCCGGCGCGACTTCGATGCCGATTTCGTAAGCCCGTTCGCCGTAATTGCGCACCCGGCTGACGCCGGGGATGGTCGACAGCTGTTGCTGAATCCGGTCGCCGAACTGTTGCAATTTGAAGGCATCGGTGTCGCCGTGCAGCGCCACCCAGATCACGCCGTCGTCGTCCTTGCGGTCGGCCGGCAGTACGTCGATTTTTTCCAGTTGCTTGGGCAGACGCGGAATGGCTTGCACCCTGGCGCGCAACAAGGCCATCATTTGTTCGCGATCCCGGTCGGGCCGAATTTCGACCGATACCAGACAGGTATCGCCCTGGATTTCGCCGTGCAAATGCTTGATACCGGGCAAGTCCTGAATCGCTTCCTCTATCGGGATGCACACCGATTCCTCGACTTCGGATGGTCCCGCGCCGGGGAAGGTGGTGGCGATCTCGATCTGATGCGGACTGAAGCGCGGAAACACTTCCTTGTCGACGTCCAGCATGCCGATCACCCCGCCGGCCAGAATCAGCAGCATCAGCAAATTGGCCGCGACCGGGTTGCCGGCAAACCAGGCCAAGACCCCGCCCCGGCGGGCCGCGCCTTGCGAGCGGCTCATGGCCGTTCTGCCGAGACTTCGACCCGCATGCCGGCCACCGGCATCGGCATGTCCGAAACCACGATACGCTCGCCGGCGTTCAGGCCGGATTTGACGATGACCCGGCCGGGCTCGCCGCGCAGAAGTTCTACGTCGCGGAAGGTTAGGCGTTGTTCGGCATCGACCAATTTGACCTGGCCCAGATTGTTCAAGGCGTTGCGCGGCACGGCGTACAGTCCGGCCCGAGCCACGCCTTCGATTTCGGCTTGCACGAACAAGCCGCTCAGCAGCGGCGCGCCGCCGTCGCGGCTGTTATCGGGTTGTTCGACCTGCGCGACTAGAAACAATTGGCCGCTGCTGCTGTCCAGCTCGGCTTCGCCGCGGACGATGCGCCCCCGCCAGGTTTGCGGCTGGCCGGCCACCTCGGCACTCAAGGTCACCGCCGGCCATTGCGCGGCCCGGCCGGATTGACCCAGCGGCAAATCCAGAAACGCCAGTTCGTTGATGCCGACCGGTAGCCGGATTTCGGCGATGTCGTTGGCGTAAATTCGGGCGATCGTCGCGCCGGCCGGCAGAAATTGGCCGCGGCCGACTTGCTTGTTCAGCACCCGGCCGGAAAACGGCGCGCGGATTTCGCAGCGGCTACGGTCCAGCTTGGCCTTGGCCAGGTCGGCTTCGGCGGCTTGCAATTTGGCCTCGGCTTCGGCCAGCTGCGGTTTGCGCAAGGCCAGATCGCTGGCTTCGCCCTCACCCAGCGCCTGCCATTCGCTGCGGGCTTGCTCGGCCTGGGCGCGTTCGTTGATCAACACCCGTTTGGCTTCGGCGATCTTGGCCTGGGTCGCGACGATGGCGTAATCGTAGTCGCGCGGATCGATGCTCGCCAGCAGCTCGTCGGCCTTGAAGAAGCCGCCGGACACCAGGGCCGGGTGCATCTTCTCCACCTTGCCGGCGACTTGGGCGATCAAGTCGATGGCCTCGCGCGGCGCGACCACGCCTTGCGAATGCACTTTCAATTTCAAGGTTTGCGGCTCGGCTTTGATGACCTCGACGCGCGGTACCGGCGGCTCGGCCGGGGCCGGCAGACTGCCGGGTCGCAACGCGATCATCGCCCAGGCCGCGCCGACCGCGGCGGTCAGCACCACGGCCGGCAAAATCAGTGGTAACCATCGGGATTTTTCGTTCACACAGGGCCGCCCAAGGCCAAATACAAGTTAATGCGATTGGTTAATAACTGCCGCCGCACCGCCAGATGCGCGCTTTGCGCATTCAAGGTGCTGCGGTAGCTGTCCAGCAAGGTCAGAATTTCGATCAAACCTTGCTGATAGGAATATACCGCCAACTTGCGGCTGGCTTCGGTTTGCTCGACCGCCTCGCGCAGCGCGCGTTCCTGGTCGCGCAGCCTGGCCTCGGCGGCTAGTGCCTGTTCGACTTCGCGAAACGCGTTCAGCGCCACGCTTTGGTATTGCTGGTAGGCGTCGCGGACGCGGGCTTCGTTCAGACGGATGTCGGCCTGCAAGCGGTCGCCGGTGAACAAGGGTTGGGCCAGACCGGCCGCCAAGTTCCAGGCCGCCGAGCGCGGATCGACGATGTCGGCCAGGGCCGGCGTACTGGTGCCGCCGCTGCCGGTCAACGTCACGCGCGGCAGCAAGGCTTTTTGCGCGCTTTCCAGCCGGGCGTCGGCGGCCGCCAAACGCCGAAACGCGGCGGCGATATCCGGGCGGCGTGTCAGTAATTCCGCCGGCAGGCCGACCGCCAAGGCCTGGGGCGTTTCCGGCAAGGCCCTGCGGCCGGCCAATTCGCCGTCGGGGTAGCGGGCGATCAGACTCTGCAAGCGCTTGGCCAGAATCTGCACGCCGTTAAGCGCGCTGGCCGATTGCGCTTCGGCGTTGGCCAGATCGGTCAGGGCCAGACGCAAGTCCAGGCCGCGGGTCAGACCGCGATTGAAACGGCCGCGGATCAAATCGACGATCACGCGGCGATCCTTGACCGACTGGGCGGCGACTTCGGCTTGCCATTGCGCTTCCAGCCATTCGAAGTAGGTCTGGGCGATCGCGGCGGCCAGCGACAGGCGGGCGGCGGCGTAATCGGCGCCGGTCGCGTCGGCCTCGCGCTCCTGGCCGATTTGGGCGGCCTTGATTCGACCCCACACGTCCAGCTCCCAGCTGGCGCTGAACAGCGCGCTGAAGGCGCCGGACTCCACCGATTGGCGGCCGTCGGCGTCGCCGCGCTGGTAGCCGGGAACGAAGGACAGTTGCGGCCAGCGACCGGAGCCGGCGATCACGGCTTGTTCGCGCGCGGCATCGACCCGCGCGGCGGCGGACAGCAGGTCGAAATTCTCGGCCAGCCCCACCCGGATCAGCGCGTTCAGTTGCTCGTCGCCGAAACCGGCCAGCCAGCCGGCTACCGGTTCCTGCACGCTCGCCGCTTCTCGCCACTGCGCGGGCACGGCCAAGGTCAACGCGGCCGGATCGCGTTCCGGCGCGGTTTCGCAAGCGCTCAGCACGCCGGCCAGACTGCCGACCAGCGCTGCGCGGCGGACATTGAATTTCGGTATTCGAATCAAGCGATGAGCGATTTAATGAGTTTTAGGGCGGCGCTTTTTCAACCAGATGACCACGCCGGTGACCGACAGCATCACAATGGTCAAACCCAGCAGGCACACGAAGATCCGGTAGGGCATGCCGAACACGTTGGCCATGTGCAAGGCCGCCAGCCAAGCGGTAATGGTATTGCCATTGTATTGGCCGCTGGGCAACAGCAGCATTTTTTGCGCACCGCTGACCGCGTCGATCACCACCCGCAATTGGCCGCCCTTGTCTTGGAAATCCAGGTCGCTACGCGCGCTGTATACGTAAAAGCCTCGGCCGGCGTTATACCAGATCGCCGCAGGTTGCAATACCGCGAAGCCTTGCTCGGCCCCGGCTTTGCGCGCGGCGGCGTCCGCCAACTGAAAGGCCTCGCCGATCACGACCGGCGGGTTTTGCAAGGGTTGCGGCAATTCGGGAATGTCGGTCCAGGGCTGCCGGAAATCGCTGACCGTCTGCATCACCTTGGCGTAAACCGTATCGCCCAAGTTCATGTACACGCTGGACCAGGCGAAAGCCAATAGCGCGATCCACACCCACAAACCGCCGGCGCGGTGCAAGTCGTAATTGATGCGGAACGGCGAGCCGCGCCATTTTACCGCCCAAGCCGGCCGCCAGCGCCGCCAAAACGACGGGCCCGCCGCGCGAGCCGCTAGCGGCTCGCGCGGCAAGGTCAGATAAAAACCGACGAAACAATCCAGGGTCCACACCAGCGCGGTGATGCCCAATGTCCAGGCGCCGATGTCGTCCAGGGCCAGGTTGTAATGCAGTTTATAGATAAAGGGCATCAAGTTGCTTATGCCTTCGGTAATCGAGCCCCAGTGCCGCCGGCCCAGTTCCGCGCCGGTGTAGGGGTCCAGAATCACTTGATCGAAATCCAATGCCAGCGGCTGGCCGGTTTGGGCGTCGTTGTTGGGCGAAACGCCGATATCGACGTGGCGCGGCGACAGCCACAAGGAGGCTACCCGCGCGCGGCTGCCCAAGGCGTGTTCGGCGCTATCGAGTAACTGCGGAATCGGCAAAGTTTGCCGCCCTGCGGGTTCGGCGTATAGGTGCGGGCTGACCAGGCCGTCCAATTCCTCGTAGAAGGCCAACAGACTGCCGGTCAAACCGACCACGATCAAAAACGCGGTCATCGCCAAGCCGGCATAACGATGCACCAGCACCCAAAACGGGCGAATTTTCATAAGCTCTCCTTTTCGATTCGGACTTACCAGCCGTTAGTTTGGCACTCAATCTAATAAGACGACTGAGACCGCAAAATCCCCACCAAAACAGCCGATTATTTGGATTGATGGATGAAGATGGGAAATTTGCCTGGGTGTTTGCGGCATTCGAACCGGAGGCGATCGGCTCAATGCCGGCCGATTCACTGGTCTGGGCGCTAGGTTGACGCCGTTAGCGAAGACTGGGACGAAATTGGCGGCATGTCGCGATAACCCGGCTGAACAGGCTCGCCCGAATCTTCGCGTTACGCGTTCTCGGCTGAAAATTACTGTTCGAAGCGCCGCGGGGGGGGCATTCCCCACACGTCCGAAAATCGCGCCGGTTTATTGCTCTCTGCGCTGGTATGTCCAATTAGGGTTATATTTTTCAGGCGACGCGAGGGGCAGGGTGTTCGCATTGAATGCGGGATCGAAAATCTTTCCAAAATTTAGGCATATGCTAGGATAGGTGTGTGTGCATATATGCTGGCAATTTTGCATGGCAATTAGAGTGGTTGTAGATACAAATGTCCTTGTTGCCGGCTTGATCGGCGGTAAAGGACCGAATCGAGAAGTTCTTCGCCGTTGCCTCCAAGGCGATTTACAGCCCTTTGTCGGCAACGCACTTTACCTTGAATATCAAGACCTTCTTAATCGGCCGAAGATTCAGGCTCTTTGCAACCAAACTTCGGTGGCTTTGCAGGAATTTCTTGATGGTTTTGCACAGGTTTGTACCGCAATCGACGCCCGCTACTTATGGCGGCCCAATTTAAAGGACGAAGCGGATAATCATTTGGTGGAACTGGCGATTGCCGCTCGTGCCGCTTACATCATCACCAACAATGTGTCGGACTTTGCCCATGCCGAGCTTAAACGTTTGGGTTACGAAGTCGTGACACCGGAGCAAATATTGAGGTTATTAAGATCATGACAACCTTATCCATTCGATTGCCCGACGATATGGCCGAAAGGCTGAAAAACATAGCCAAGGTCCGCGACATCAGCCTCAACAAGCTGATGTTCGAATTATCCATCCAAGCCTTGGCGGAAGAGGATGCCAAACAACGCTTTCTAGCCGCCCAACTGCGAGGCGACCCTAAGCGGGCTTTACGGTTGTTGGATGAATTGGATGCGCTGGGGTTTTGAAGGGTGCTGTTCGGCAATTTTGATTACGGCGAATTGGTAGCACGCTAATTGCTCGACAACCCTTTGAGTACTGGCAATGTTTGATCGCAAGACCTGACCCCTTTATCCCCGCCACCGTCAAAAGGCAGTGCATCCGCGTCAATGGCCGCCCTGGAAGCAAACCGATTACCGATTCCGTTAAATCATCGGACGCCGAAATCGATGCCGAAATTCGAGAGTTAACGGAAATTTTTCGCAGTCGCTTGCTAAAATTAACTTTTAACACTTATAAAATGGCAGAATTTGCCAGATAACATCCACTCCAACAAACCAAAATTGTTGCAACCTACAGAAAAGCCAATGACCGTTAGTTCTCATGTTCGGGTAGAGATACCAACCGACCAACTTCTTTTTGATATTCAAAACCCTAGATTAGTTGGCGAGTTATCATCGGGGAGCACAGGCGATATTTCGGTGATACAACACTTGTGTGAAACAGCGGATATTGCTGAACTTGTCATTTCAATCTTAAAAAATACTTTTGTCGATTTTGAGCCGATTGTGGTCATAAAGGCGACAGATCAAAACTATCGTGTACTAGAAGGGAATCGTCGATTAGCGGCTATTAAGTTATTACTAGATCCGATATTATCGCAACAACTTGAGTCATCCTTAAAATATCATATTGATAGGCCTCTCCCTCAGGATGTGGAAGCATCTATAAAAACAATACAGGCCATTGAGGTAACTTGTGAGGAAGATGCTCAGGCTTACATCGGCTTTAAACATATCAATGGTCCTCATAAGTGGACGTCTTTTGCCAAGGCAAAGTTTGTCACAAATTGGTTTAAGCAAGGGATGTCGATTGATGAAATCGCGCGAAAAGTGGGGGATAAAAACCAGACAGTTAAAGATTTAATTGCTGGCATGTTAGTTTTAGAACAAGCAGAAGAAGAAGAGTTATTCGATATTTCAGACAGGGCAAAACGCGGTGTATTTGGATTTTCCCATTTATATACGGCATTGAATCGAAAGGAATACAGGAGCTTCTTGGGGCTAAGCAAGGATTGGACTGATGATATGCAAGAAAACCCGGTAAAAGAAGAGAATCTAGGTAAGCTTGAAAAAACATTAAAGTATATGTACGGATCAAAACGTGACAATATTGATTCAGTTATTAAATCTCAAAATCCACATTTACGAGAACTGGGAGTCGTATTAAGCCATCCAATTGCAATTCAAAAACTAATAGACACCAACAATTTACAACTCGCCCTAGAAGAAACCGAATCTCAGTCTGCACTATTTGAAAAATCATTAATCGCATCACATACAAATCTACAGAAAGCGGCAGGCACAGTATCCAGCTATAGTGGTGGAAAGGCTATATTTGATCTAGCTAAAAATATGGAAAAGATGTTGGGAGTCATTGTTAACAGCATGGAGAAGCTATCAAATGCCAACTAAAATAACTCCATCTCATACAGCCCCAGTTGAAGATACTATTAGCAACTTAACGGATTGGGTTGAATTCAAAGCGTTACAGTCAGATTATCACGCTTATAATCTTTATGAGCTAGCGAGCCTAAATGAGGAATATGAAGACGAAGAAAATGAAAACTTTGCCGAACAGGATTTGTTTAACGAAGAAATAGTGATGAGGGTAATTGACGAAATTGCCCACCGGGCAAAAGTACTAAATGAAGCCTACCCTTTTGCACTTTGCCACAATGACAAAGACATTTGCTTGAAAAGAAATTCTTTTAACATTGGGCAGTGGATTTACCTGTACTGTTTAATTATCTCTCATAGGGCAGCGGACGGTGTCAATATAGACAGTTTTGACCTGAGCAATGCGGATAGAGACCTTCTACAAATTGCTTCGGTATATGCTGCTGTAGGACATCTGGATGATGCATTTTCTTTTGGATTTCCAAGACCAGAAAACAGTGGTTTCTTTGATGCGTTGAGAGACGTCTTTGCAAAATTTGGAGAGGGAACACCTCTAACCGAAACCAAGTTAGGTTATAGCCCAAAAGTAAAAGATGGCGAAGTCGACATTGTTGCTTGGCAAGTTATGAATGATCACTTGCCTGGAAAAAAGTTTTTACTTGGCCAAGTCGCAACTGGGGCTAACTGGAATCAAAAATCTATTAAATGTGCCATAGAATATTTTCTAGACAGTTATTTCTTAGACTCCCCCAAAAGCACTCCAATACCTGCAATGTTTATTCCTTTCTGCATTGAGGAGCAATACGGCGGAACACGGCACCATGTAATGCTTAATCTAACCAAACAATTCGGTATCATCTATTACCGATTGAGATTGCCTTACTATGCATTAATGGGTTTTAATAAGCCTAATAATTTTCATCGAAAGAATGAAAACAACAAAATAGTGGATTTTGTTAAAAACTGCTTAGGCGATCAGTTGCCCGATGTTGTTTTTACGACGTAATCGAGAGGAAAAAACAATTAGTTCAGATCCTTTGCGTTTGATTTGGGCTGTATAATTCAATGAAAAAGATTCTGGATTGAAAACCTTATACAATTCATAAATTTCCGGCGTATCATCGTAAGTTAGCATCCAACGTTGATCGAGATTTGCAATGATACTTGCCAAACGAACATGATCTTCATGGTCAAAAAAGTTTTGATACAACTCTTTACCTTTATTGTAGTACGGGGGGTCAATGTTAATTAATACATGATCTCCAAGCTCGGTTAATTTAGTCTCCAAAAAATCACCCGCATCCAAGTTGCTTAATTGTATTTGCTTAGAGTAGCTTGCTATTTTTTGAATTTTTTTTATCAAATCTAGCTTATTAAAACGACAATCTAATTTATAAAGACCAGATTGAGCTTTGCCTCCAATAACACCCGCGTTAATAATCCCTGAGCGATTAACCCTATTCAGGAAAAATGTGGAAAAACCAAGTTCAAGTCCAGATACCTGCTGCCGCTGAATATCTTTCTGTTGATACCATTGGTCTATGGTAATGGGCGTTGATTCGATCATCTCACAAAAGTCTACTGTATGATTTAAAACAGCAAACCAAAACGAATAAATCGATACAGATAGGTCGTTAATAACGACGTTTTCGACTATATGATTCCGTAACAGATGCCACGCAATGCCAGCTCCGCCAGCAAATGGCTCAACATAGACCCCCCCCACCAAACCGTTATGTTTAATAAGGCTCTCCACGAAGGAGGACAATTGTGTTTTTCCTCCAGGGTATCGTAAAGGCGAATAAGTTACGGGCATAAGTTAAGAGAGTAAGCTGCAAGATCATGTATCATTTTACATTAAACACGCGATGCTCAATTTTTTTCGAAAAAAGAGGCCAGGTTAGCGCAGAATTACTGGATCGGGTCTTGCAATCAAGCACCGATAGCTAATTGAATGGCAGAATTTTAATCGCAGTAAGTGCGGTTAACAAACAACGTGTATCGCTTCGTTCGCGGCCGTTGCGCCCGCAAAGCTCGACGCAAGCAGTTTTTGGCAGGGCCGTAGTTCTACTTTGTCAGATTATTAGAAGACCGTCATACACGCCGGGAAGCGGGTATCCAGTGCCATGGATGGCGAGCTTCGAATCATCCATGGCGGCTAGATTCCGGCAATCCATGCCGGAATGACAGCCTTCGGTAAGTGGGAGCCTGAAATCTGACAAAGTTGAAGGATGCGGTAAACAACATGCACCGCATCGTTTGCAGCCCGCAAAGCTTGACACAAGCAGTTTTTGGCAGGACACGCTTCGCGTATTACCGAATTGCTACTGATCCGCGCTGAACTCCCCAGAAATGTCACGGGCGCCGTGGAGTACCCTGATTAATGGTCACTTCTTGCTCAGCGCACTAAAGAAAATCACGTAGTTACTATAGGCGCACGAGCGGAGGTCCTCCGCCAACTCAGGACGGAGACGGTGCCTAGCGGATTTCCAGCGATGGTTTTGCACTGAGCAAATAACTCTCTAACAAAATTGACTGCGCGCCAGGGATTATCTTGGGCAATGTAATCGCCGATCGCTTCGATGTCGCATTTGGCCAGTGGCGTGACAATCAGCTTGCTCACTGGCTGTCGGCTTGTTGCTGGTACTTTGCTTCTAATCGTGCGAAAAAGCTATTGGCTGGGATGCCGGGCCCACTGGCTTTGCCGGCAGCGATTTCGGCTTTTAACGCTTCCAGTTGTAAAGCCTGGCGTTGCTGTTGTTCTTCCAGTAATCGCAAGGCCGCACGCACCACTTCACTGGTATTGTTGTAACGACCGCTGGCGATCTGGTCACGGATGAAGGTTTCAAAATGTGGGCTTAGTGCGACGCTGGTGGGCATGAGAACTCTCCTAACAATTATTAATTGTTATTTGACTCGTCTTAAATAGGGCTGTCAATTGTCTAAGGTCAGTAGCAGGCGGTAAACGGCATCCGCTGCATCGTTCGCGACTGGCGCACCCGGTAGATGCTGCGAGATAGGGCTGTTGCCGCAGTAATGTCGTTTAAGGAGCGGATGAAATAAGCTTTAGCAACAACCCGGCAATCAGCGCGGTCTGTAACAGGCCGACGCTAACGACCCAGCGGATCAGCACTGGTTTGGTTTCGACGATTTTTAGCTCGACATCCTTAATGCGTAAATCCAACGATTGGTTGGTCACTAGGTTATCCAGCTCGAAATCGTGTTTTGCCCGGTCAAGCGTGGAGGCTACCGCCAATTTTTGCAGCTTGGTAATAATTTCCGCCTGCGCCTCGCTGAAGCCGGCACCTTCAGCTCTATCGGCGGATTCCGGCCGAAAACGCCGACGCAAAAAAAGCCCCCGATCCGATCCCGGACGGGGGCTGTGGAAGTACAGAGCACTTAACAACGGGAGGTACTACGAACTTACAGCAACGCCGGAACACTGCGGTCTAGCGGTTTCCGACGTTCGCGCGTCCGTGCGCTCCGAAGATGCCGGCTCGACCGGCACCCGAGCTAAAACCGGGACATCGCTCGCGCGGGTTTGGCGGGTTGCAGATTGCTGGCTAAAGCGGCGGCGCCGAACAAGGCCATGGATAACAGCCATTGCTCCAACACCAATCCAAAAATGCCGGCTGAAAAGAACGCGCCGGTCGCGATATCTCTGTATAAAGAGTCGGCCTTTTTCATTTCTGCTCCTAGACTGCATCGAGTCGGTTAGTGAAGTTGGTTTCACTTTAGGCCTGAGCGGATTTATTTACAATACGCATTTTTACAGATTTAAAATTTCCAAATAAGAAACAAAATTCTTCCCACAAGGACCGTCGCTCTTGTTAATATCTTGAGGATTGGCTGGAAACCGTCATTAACTTGTAAAGACGGCCGGGAATGGCGTCACCGGCTGGGAGACGACAAGTACGCTTAGGCCTCGTTCTCGCGGTCAATCAATGCGTCGCAAAACCGTCAGCGGCGCTTGCCGCACCACGCCGCGCACGCCCCAGAATCCCGCCAAACCCACGCCCAGCATGCCGATCAACGGCAATGCCAGCCACAGCGTAAAGTTGGGCCGGTATTCGATCTGCATCACTCGGTTATACAAAGCAAACAACACCGCTTCCGAGGCGATCACCGCCAGCACGCCGGCTGCTCCGCCCAACACCGCGAACTCGATCCAATGGCCGCGCCGCAAGAAGCCGCGGCCGGCACCGAGCGTGCGCAACAAGGCGCTCTCGCGGATGCGCCGGTCCAGGCTGGCGTAAACCGCCGCGAACAATACGGTAAACCCGGCGGCCAACGCGAAGTACAGCAAGACGTCGATGGCGCGGGTCAGTTGGGTCAGGATGGTTTTGAACTGCTTCAACAACAGATCGACTTCCAGGATCGTCGTCGCCGGAAAGCGCTTGACCAAACCGGTCAACAGAGATTTTTGCGATTCGTCCAGATAAAAGCTGGTCATGTAGGTGGCCGGGAAGCCGGTCAACGTGCCGGGCGAGAAAATCATGTAAAAATTCGGCTGCATCGTATCCCAACGCACGCTGCGCAGATTGGCGACCGTCGCGGTCAAGCGCTCGCTGCCGACCGTGAAACTCAATCGGTCGCCGGGATGAATACCCAGATTGTCGGCCAGCTTTTGTTCGACCGATACCAGGCCGGGCGCCAAGCCCCGCCAGGCGTCGCCGGCGACGACGCGGTTATCCTCGGGTAATTGCTCGGCCCAGGTCAGGCTCAGTTCGCGTTGGGTCGCCGCTTCGCCGGTGCTGTCCTTACTAACTCGGCGCTGCACCGCTTCTTGATTGATCTCGATTAGACGTCCCCGCACCACCGGGTAGAACGGGCTGGCGGTGATGCCAACGCCGGCGATGTCCCCACTAAAACCGCCGACCTGGTCCGGCAGAATGTTAAGCGCAAAGTGGTTGGGCGCCTGGTCCGGCAATTGCTTTTGCCACTCGGCGATCAAATCGGACCGTACGGTAAAGCTCAAGGCCATTGCCGCCAGGGTTACGCCGAAAGCCAGGATTTGACCGATGCCGGCCGGGCCGTGACTGATCAGGCCGCGCAAGGCCATGCGCCAGCCCAGATTCATGGCCGGCAGCGCGCGGCGGGCGGCCCTCAGCAGGCCGTAGAGCAACAAGCCCAGCAGTGCCAAGGTCAGCGCGCCGATGCCGAGTATCGTCGCGGTCATTTTCCAATCGCCGGTATAGCGCCAGATCAACGCGCCCACCACGCTCAGCGCCAAACCGTAAATCAGCCAGCCGCTGGCCGGCATCGGTTCCAGATCGCGGCGCAATACCCGCAGCGGCGCGACCCGGCGTAGCCGCAGCAGCGGCGGCAATGCAAAACCCAGCAGAATCGCCAAGCCGGTGGCGAAGCCGAAACCGACCGCCAGCCAGCCGGGATCGGCGACCCGCGCCGGCAACAAATCGCGCAGCATCAGGAACAAGCCGTGCTGGGCCAGCCAACCCAGCAGCGCGCCGCTGCCGCTGGTGACGATACCCAACATTAAAAATTGCCCCAAGTACAGCGCCACGATTTCACCCTGCTTGCAGCCCAGGCAGCGTAACAGCGCGGTAGCGTTGAAATGCCGCTCGGTGTAGCGGCCGGCGGCCATCGCGATCGCGACGCCGGCGATTAAAATCACCACGACGCTGGACAGCCCCAGATAGCGCTCGGCCCGGCTCAACGCCGAATCCAGTTCCGGCCTGTCGTTACGCACGTCCAGCAGGCGTTGCGACGGGTTCAACTGCGGCTTCAGCCAGTCGCGGTAGGCGTTCAGCGCCGTCTCGTCGCCGCTGAATTGATACGCGAAGCGCACCCGGCTGCCCGGTTGAACCACGCCGGTCGCGGCGAGATCGGCCAGCGCCATCATCACTCGCGGCGAGAAACTGTACAGATCGCCGCGCCGATCCGGCTCGTAGCCCAGCACTCGAGTCACGGTCAGCACGGCCTCTCCGACGGTCAGCCGGGCGCCCGGTTCCAGTTTCAAAGCTTGCAGCACCCGCTTGTCGACCCAAACCGTGCCGGGTTCCGGACCGGTGTGGACTTCGCTCAAATGATCGAAATCGCCGTCGCCGGTTTTCAAATAACCGCGCAACGGATAACCGCCGCCGGTCGCCTTGATCGAGGCCAGCAGCATTTCACCGTTTTCCAGCAACATGCTTGGGAATTCGACGGTTTGCGATTGAGCCAAGCCCAGTTCGCCGGCCTTGCCCAGCCAGGCGGGGTCGATTGCGGCCGGGCCGGCGACGGCTAGGTCGCCGGCCAGAAATTCGGCGGCCTGCAGCGTCATCGTGCGCTGCAGTCGGTCGGCGAACAGCGCAATCGCGGTCGAACTGGTCACCGCGATCAGCAAGGCCATCACCAACAGGGTCAATTCGCCGGAACGGCCGTCGCGCCACAGCATTTTCATCGCTAAGCGAAAGCGCTTCATACGATGCTCCCGGCTTCCAGCCGTATCGTGCGCTGGCAACGCGCCGCCAAGCTCATGTCGTGGGTTACCAGAATCAGGGTCGTGTGTAATTCCTGGTTCAATTCGAACAACAATTCGACGATGTGCGCGCCGGTGTTGCTGTCCAGATTGCCGGTCGGCTCGTCGGCGAACAAAATCGCCGGCCGGCCGACGAAGGCTCGCGCCAACGCGACGCGTTGCTGTTCGCCGCCGGACAGTTGCCGAGGCGTATGTTGCAGCCGCTTACCTAGGCCGACCCGCTCCAGCAAGGTTCGGGCGGCCGGTTCGGCGTTCGCGTTCCCGGCCAGCTCCAACGGCAGCATGACGTTTTCCAGCGCGGTCAAGGCCGGCAGCAATTGGAAGGACTGGAACACGAATCCGACCAACTCGTTGCGCAGCGCGGCCCGGCCGTCTTCGTTCATTTGGGTCAAATCGCGGCCGGCAACGATCACCGAGCCGCTACTCGGGGTGTCCAGCCCGGCCAGCAGACTCAACAGCGTGGACTTGCCCGATCCGGATTCGCCGACGATCGCGATGCTTTCGCCCGGCTTGATGATTAAATTCACCGATGCCAAGATATGCAAATCCCCATCCGAGGTGGGAACGGTTTTGCCGAGACCTTCGGCGACAATGACAGGTAGAGCGGCTGTGCGATTAATTGACATGACTGGAATGGTCCTTGCGATGGTATTAAGTGTGGCACCCACCGGGGCCGCGGCTAAGACGATCGTGGTGTTGGGAGACAGTATTAGTGCCGGTTACGGCATCGAAGTTCAGCTCGGCTGGGTCGCGCTGCTGCAAAAAAAACTGGTCGACGCCGGCAGCCCCCATGCGGTATTCAACGAGAGTATCAGCGGCGACACGTCGGCCGGCGGCTTGGCGCGTTTGGAGTCGATCTTGGCGCGTCACAAGCCCGATGTCGTGGTGCTGGAGTTGGGCGCCAACGATGGCTTGCGCGGCCTGTCGCCGCAAGAAATGAAGCGTAATCTGACCGAAATCGTCAACCGCTCGCGACACATCGGCGCTGAAGTGTTGTTGCTGGCGATGAAGATTCCCCCCAATTACGGCAAACGCTATATCGAGATGTTTTACGAAGTTTATCCGCAATTAGCCGGCGAGCTACAGTTGGCATGGGTGCCGTTCATTTTGGAAGACATTGCGCTGAAACCGGAACTGATGCAGGCCGACGGCCTGCATCCCAACGCCGACGCGCAACCGGCGCTGGTCGAGAAAATTTGGCCGTCCTTGCTTCCGTTGCTGAAATAGCCGCCGTCAACCGGCGATGAACGGCGACTTCCAATTGCCGGAACGGTAGCGTTCCAGATTGTCGCGAAATACCCCGGCGCCGCGGTATTCCCAATAGCCGGACAATTGGCCGAGGTTGTTGCAAAAACTGCGGACCATGACGATGACCGGCACGTAAAACCAATAGCTCGGCCGCAAGTCGGGGTTGTTGCGCTTTAAGGTGGTGATGACCGGATTGACCAGCGTGAAAAACATGAAGCTCAGTACCGCCATCGCGATCAACCAAAAACCGAAGAAACCGAAGCCCAGCAGCAGCGCCAGCATCCAGATCACGTGGTTGCGCAAGTGATAGAACACCGTTTTCAAGTCGGTTTGGCCAATCCGCCCAGTCCCCTTGCCGTACAAATAATATTGCTTGGCGAGTTTTTTCAGATTCGGTCGTGGGCGCCAGGAAATCACCGCCTCCGGCGCTACCGCCACCTTGCAGCCCAAGGCCTTGGCGCGCTGGGCGAATAAGGTGTCTTCGGCGGTGTACAGCCATTCCGGATAACCGCCGGCCGCCAGCCAGACGCTTTTGCGGAATGCCGAATTCCGGCCGTGAAACACTCGTTCCTCCTCGTTGGCGGCGTTGCCCGACGTGGATAGTTTGCCGGCGAAGAACTCGAAGTCGTTGATGCTTTCGACATTCCTGACCCCGGTCACGGCGCCGTAGTTCGGGTCGTTCAGCAAGGGTTGCACCAGCGCGGCCAGCCAGCCGTCCACCGGCCGGCAACCGCCGTCGGTGACGGCGACAATATCGCAATGGCTGCGGGCGATCGCGATATTGCGGCCCTGGGCAATATTGACGCCCGGCTCGACAAAGAACTTAACGTTGCGATGTTCGGCCGCGTAAGCGTTCAGCACGTCCAATGTACCGTCGCTGGAGCCGCCGTCGACGATGACGATTTCATCGGCGCGCAAGCTTTGCCGCAAGAAAGCGTCCAGCAATTGCCGAATGCTTTCGCGTTCGTTTAACACCGTGGAAATGATGGCTATAGTTGGTCTTTGCATGGGCTGCACACTTACCTTTTGGGGTTGATCGGAGCGACTCCGCCGCTACAAAGGATTGTCGAAATAGTCGCCGTCGAGTCCGCTACGATACCAAGCTTCCGTTACGGCGGCGGGTAACGGCGGCTCGCTAAAAACATGGTAACGATTGCCCTGCGACGGCAGGGCCTCGTAACCCAGGTCGCGAAACACCGGCGTCAGCCAGGGCGCCGCGACCTCCAGGTTGATCCAGGTCATACCGATTTCCCGCCAGTAGGCATATAGACGATACAGCAAGGCCGGCAGGGCTTCGCTGTCGTCGAGCCGGTAAAACACATCGCGCAACACCGCCATGTCGATCCCGTCGCCGAAGGCTTGCCGGTGCCAGACGGCGTAAGCTCTCAATCGCCCGCTAGCGTCGCGCAAACCCATTAGTTTCAACGGACAAGTAGGAAAATCGAATATACGCCAATTCAAATACCGGCTGCTTCTTTCCAGACAGGAGACATAGCCGCCGCGTGCCTGGTTCCACAATATGTCGTACTCGTCGCCGCAACGGGTTTCCTCGGTCAGCTTGAAGCCGGCGCGGCGCAGTTTGGCATCTCGAAGCGACAAACCGAGATCGAACAGCGAGCCGATGATCCGGCCGGCCGAGGTGCCGACCCGTTTTTGCCACGAGGCCTTGAAGCTGCTCCGCAAACGGAAAAAATCGTTGCTGTCGCCGCCGATCGCCGCGTACCCGAGTTTCCGATAGGCTTTTTGGGTAACGACGCCGGCCGAGGTACTGCTGGTCATCGCCGCGAATTGTCGGCATTGATCGATCAGCTCGGTCCCTATACCGCGACCGCGATAGGTCGAATCGACACTGGTGTTGGCGGCGAAGGCGATAACGGTCGATTGGCCGTCCAGCCACCACGGCTGGGCGAAGATGGCCCGAAACCCGATCAATTTACCGTGGTCCCTGACCCCGACGCCGATACCCGGAAATGCGGCCTGCCACGGGTTGTTGAGAATTCGGCGCTCCAGCCAATCGCCGACGCATTCCGGCGTTTGCTGAAACTCGGTAAAACTGTTCAATACCACCTGAATGCAGTCCGGAATATCGGCCGGACCGATGAATGAATAGCTGAAATTGTCTGCCTGATCGGGCTTGGACATGGAGATTCTCTAAAACTGGACGGAAAACGCGGCGGCCCAAGGCTCGCGCGCTACCCGGCAATCATAGTAGAAGCCCGGCGGCTTTGCCAGCGCCGGCGCCGCCAGTCCTTAAGTCCGGCTCTCCATTCAAGCTCGCGCTAATCGCTTGCCGACGGCCGCCCGTTTTTGTAAGCCCAGTAAAGTCAGCATGCCGCTTAAAAACAGCCAGGCGGCCGACGGCAACGCGCCTTTTAGATCGATAGATCGGGTCTCCTCGACGATGGGTTGAAACACGCTATTCAGTAACAGGGGAAAGTCGATGTCGATACTGCTAGTACTGACGCTACCGATTGCCGTGATCGCGCCGCCCAAGGTTTGCTCGGCTTCGAATCGAACTTGTTCGAAAACCGCTTCCGCTAAATCCCGAGCGGCGCCGACGCTAAGCGGCGCGGCGTCGGCGGCAAGCGCGGCGCCGCCTAAACCGATGCTTTCGTTACCGTTGGCCGGCGTGAGATTGGCCGCTAAACCCGCGTCCGCCCATAATGGACAGACTAACAAAATAACAGTCGAAAACCGCGTGATGCTCTCCATATAAACTCCCTATCAATATTCCAAAACCGATGGCTCGTGTGTTTCCCCTTCGAACCCGCGCGATCGGCCGCTTCAACAAGCCGGACTCAGGCGACCGCCATCCCGATCAGTAGTTTAGCAACTAACACGCCAGATGCCAGTCTCGATGGCCCATTTTTTTCAGGCTTACCGTGGCTTCCGGCGAACTGGCTCAAGGACTCGCCGTGACGAATGCTGGATTGCCGACAAATATTGCCTGGCACTTGTTGCACATACAACAATTCGGTCGGCGCCGACATTGATCGCCGCGAAGGTCCGCCCCGGCACGTCCCGAATCTCAGGGAAATCCCCCAGGGAAATACGGTTGAAAGATCGGCGCAACTTGCTACAGTAGCCGGCAGGTCGCCAACTCAAGGACTGCCGCCATGCTACGCAAAATCCTGATCGCCAATCGCGGCGAAATCGCGGTGCGGATCATTCGCGCCTGCGCCGAAATGGGTATCCGCTCGGCGGCGGTCTATACCGAGGCCGACCGCTTTGCATTGCACGTCAAGAAGGCCGACGAGTCGTATTGCATCGGCAGCGAGCCGGTCGCCGGCTATCTCAATATCTACGGTTTGGTCGATCTGGCGCTACGCACCGGTTGCGATGCCATCCATCCCGGCTACGGATTTCTGTCGGAAAACGCGCTGTTCGCGACCGCCTGCCAGGAACGCGGCCTGGTCTTCATCGGCCCGTCCGCCGAAGTGATCCGCAAGATGGGCGACAAGACCGAAGCTCGCGCGGCGATGCGGGCCGCCGGCTTGCCGGTCACGCCCGGCAGCGACGGCAACGTGGCCGATGTGGAACAGGCGCTGCAAGTGGCGGACGCGATCGGTTATCCGGTGATGCTGAAAGCCACTTCCGGCGGCGGCGGGCGCGGCATCCGCCGCTGCGACCATGCCGACGAACTGCGTCAGCAGTATCCGCGGGTGATTTCCGAAGCCGGCAAGGCCTTCGGCAGCGCCGAAGTGTTTTTGGAAAAATGCATCGTCGATCCGCTGCATATCGAGGTGCAAGTCCTGGCCGACCAATTCGGCAATACCATCCATCTCTACGAGCGCGATTGCTCGATTCAGCGCCGCAACCAGAAGCTGATCGAAATCGCCCCGTCGCCGCAACTCGACGAAGCCCAGCGCCAGTATCTGGGCGGTCTGGCGGTGATGGCGGCCAAGGCGGTCGGCTATACCAACGCCGGCACCGTCGAATTTTTGCTGGATCGCGACGGCCGCTTCTACTTCATGGAAATGAATACCCGCGTCCAGGTCGAACACACCATCACCGAGACCATCACCGGCGTCGATATCGTCGAAGAGCAGATTCGCGTCGCCGCCGGTTTGCCGTTGCGCTTCCGCCAGGAAGAGATCGTTCGGCGCGGCTATGCGATTCAATTCCGGGTGAACGCCGAAGACCCGCAGAACAGCTTTCTGCCCAGCTTCGGCCATATTTCCCGCTACTATGCGCCGGGCGGGCCGGGCGTGCGCACCGACACCGCGATTTATACCGGTTACGAAGTGCCGCCGTTTTTCGATTCGATGCTGGCCAAGGTCATCGTCAGTGCCATGACCTGGGAAGACGCGCTCAATCGCGGCGAACGGGCGTTGCGCGACATGGGCTTGTTCGGCATCAAGACCACGATCCCTTATTACCTGGAAATCCTGCGCCATCCGGATTTTCGGCGCGGCCGCTTCAATACCGGTTTCGTCGATGCGCATCCGGAATTGGTCAACTACTCCAACAAACCCCGCCCGGAAATTCTCGCCAGCGTGCTGGCGGCGGTGGTTGCGTCCCACACCGGCCTGTAAGCCGAGGAGCTAGCGATGAAAAAAGTCTATGTCACCGATGTGATTTTGCGCGACGCTCATCAATCGCTGATCGCCACCCGCTTGCGTACCGAAGACATGTTGCCGGCCTGCGCGCTGCTGGACGACATCGGCTACTGGTCGCTGGAATGCTGGGGCGGCGCCACCTTCGACGCTTGTTTGCGTTTTCTGAAGGAAGATCCGTGGGAGCGTTTGACTAAACTGAAAGCCGCGCTGCCCAACACCCGGCTGCAAATGCTGTTGCGCGGCCAGAACTTGCTCGGTTACCGGCATTATTCCGACGACGTGGTACGTAAATTCGTCGAAACCGCTGCCCAAAACGGCATAGACGTATTCCGGGTTTTCGATGCGCTGAACGACATCCGCAATCTGGAAACCGCCGTCGCGGCCGCCAAGACCGCCGGCAAGCATGCCCAGGGCACGATTTGCTACACCACCAGCCCGGTCCACGATATCGCCAGTTTCATCGCGCTGGGCAAGGGCTTGGCGGATCTTGGCTGCGACTCGATAGCGATCAAGGACATGGCCGGCCTGCTGACCCCCTACCGCGCCGAGGCATTGGTCAAGGCCTTGAAAGATGCGGTCGATCTGCCGCTGCATCTGCACTGCCACGCCACGGCCGGACTGGCCGAAATGTGCCAGCTCAAGGCCATCGAGGCCGGCTGCGAGCACGTCGATACCGCCTTATCGTCCTGGGCCGGCGGCACCAGTCATCCGCCGACCGAAAGCCTGGTCACCGCGTTGCGGGGTAGCGAATACGACACCGGCCTGGACTTGGACAAACTGCAGGCGGTTAACCAATACTTCGCCGAAGTCCGCAAGAAATACCGGCGCTACGAAAGCGAGTTCACCGGCATCGACACCCGCGTCCACATTTTTCAGGTGCCGGGCGGGATGATTTCGAACCTAGCCAATCAACTGAAGGAACGCAACGCGCTGGACCGGATCGGCGAGGTGTACCGGGAGATTCCGGCGGTGCGCAAGGACCTTGGCTATCCGCCGCTGGTGACGCCGACTTCGCAAATCGTCGGCACCCAGGCGGTCTTGAACGTGTTGACCGGCAAGCGCTACGAGACCATCAGCAACGAGGTCAAACGCTACCTGCACGGCGGTTACGGCAAGGCGCCGGCGCCGGTCGATCCGGAACTGCTAAAGAAAGCGGTTGGTAAGGAGGAGCCGATCGAGTGCCGACCGGCCGATCTGCTGAAGCCGGAATTTGTACATCTGCGCGGCGAGATCGGCCATCTGGCGTTGAACGACGAAGACGTGCTCAGTTACGCGATGTTTCCGGAAATCGGCAAGCAATTTTTGGAATTGCGTTCGACCGGCAATTTGGTCCCGGAACCTCTGGAACTGGAGGCCCCGCCGGAGGCTGTGGACAACAAGAAAGCGCCGACCGAATTCAACGTCGCGCTACACGGCGAGTCCTATCACGTCAAAGTCACCGGCGCCGGCCCCAAAAACCAGAGCCTGCGGCATTTTTACTTCACCGTGGACGGCATGCCGGAAGAAATCGTCATCGAAACCCTGGACGAAATCGTGCTGGACGGCGGCGCCCAGGGCGCGGTGAAAAGCGCGATCGCCAGCAAGCGGCGCCGGCCGGCCGCGCCGGGCGACGTGGTGACCAGCATGCCCTGCAACATCATCGACGTATTGATCCGCGAAGGCCAAAAAGTCGTGGCCGGCCAGGCCTTGCTGGTGACCGAAGCGATGAAAATGGAGACCGAAATCACCGCCCCGCTGGCCGGCATCGTCAAGGCCATCTTCGTTGCCAAGGGTGATGCGGTGAATCCGGACGAGGTGTTGATCGAAATAATTTAACACCCAACCGCCGGCTCGGAAGGTAAAATAGGCCGTTTGCTATCGAGACCGGCATCCTCCAAACACAACCAGCCGCGCGCGGCCGGGAGGAGCAACCGGCTCCAGTCTCATCGTTTATCTAGCCGGCAAAGACATTGACTCCGACTCCCGTCACCGAACAATCGATTAATCAGGCCGCCGATTTGTTGCGGCGCGGCGAATTGGTCGCCTTTCCGACCGAAACCGTCTACGGCCTGGGCGGCGATGCCGCCAATCCGGCCGCGGTCGCCAAAATTTTCGCGGCCAAAGGCCGGCCGGCTGACCATCCGCTGATCGTGCACATCGCCTCGGCCGAGCAACTGACCGAATGGGCCGTCGAGATTCCGGACGCGGCGCTGAAACTGGCCGCGCAGTTCTGGCCAGGCCCGTTGACGATGATTTTGAACAAGCGCCCGGACGTGCCGGACGCCGTGACCGGCGGTCAAACCACGATCGCGGTGCGGGTGCCGTCCAACCCGGTCGCGTTGCAGTTATTGCAAGCCTTCGGCGGCGGGATCGCGGCGCCGTCGGCCAACCGCTTCGGCCGGATCAGCCCGACCCAGGCCGGCCACGTCGCCGAGGAATTGGGCGATCGCGTCGCCTGCATTCTGGACGGCGGCGCTTGCTCGGTCGGCGTGGAATCGACGATTATCGACCTCAGCGACGGCCAGCCGGCCATCCTGCGGCCGGGCCGGATCACCCGCAGCCAGCTCAAGGCCGCGCTGGGTACCGAAGTCCGCCTGTCGCCGCAGAGCAAAATCCGCGCGCCCGGCATGCTGGCGGTGCATTACGCGCCGAATACGATGGCCTTGCTGTGTCCTGCCGACACCCTGATCGCGATGACCGACGAGCTGTGCGGCCAGGGTAAGCGCATCGGCATTCTGGCCTTCAGTCCGGCCATCGCCGAGATTCCCTGCCCGAACCTGATCAAATTGCCCGAGCAAGCCGAACACTACGAAAGCGCGCTGTACAGCGCCTTGCGCGAATTGGATAGCCGGCAACTGGACACGATTTTGATCGAGCAACCGCCCGACAGCGAAGCCTGGGCCGCCGTCAACGACCGGTTGAGCAAAGCCACGGTGTGAAATGACCGACGCCGAATGGATGCGCCACGCCATCCGCCTGGCGCAACGCGCCGAAGCGCAAGGCGAGGTGCCGGTCGGCGCGCTGTTGGTGCTGAACCAGCGCTGCATCGCCGAAGGCTGGAACCAGCCGATACAAAGCGACGATCCTACCGCCCACGCCGAAATCGTCACTCTGCGCAAGGCCGGCCGGGCGCTGCATAACTACCGCTTGATCGACACCACCTTGTACGTGACGCTGGAACCCTGCGTGATGTGCATGGGGGCGATCGCCCACGCCAGGGTCAAGCGCCTGGTGTTCGGCGCCTACGATCCTAAGCGCGGCGCGGTCTGTCATGCCCTGCAACTCAGCGACGCGCCGTTTTTGAATCATCGGGTGGAATGGAGCGGTGGCGTGTTGGAAGCCGACTGCGCCGAACTACTCAGCGATTTTTTCCGAGCCCGGCGCGGTTAACGACATGTATCAGTTTCTGGGTCGAAGTAGGTCGAAATGGTGCAAACTCAGGGGGATATCGTAGACTCCCCGGAAATTGGCTCGGGTAACGCGCCGGTTTGACCGCGCCGAGAATTCCGTCGGGCGCAAAGGCTGCGGCCTGCCATGCGACGGTCATGTGGGGCTGGGGCTTGGTAGCGCCTCGCCCGTTTCTGGAACCAGCCAAAGAGAGCAAGCGATGGGAAAGCGTTACACCGAATTGTCCGATAAACACATGCAATTCATCCGCGAACAAAAGCTGTTTTTCGTCGGCACCGCCACGGCCGACAGTCGGGTTAATATCTCGCCCAAGGGCATGGACTCGTTCAAGGTGCTGGGGCCGGCACGGGTGGCCTGGCTGAACGTCACCGGCAGCGGTAACGAAACCGCCGCCCACGTGCGAATCGCCCCGCGGATGACGATCATGTTTTGCGCCTTCGTCGGTTCGCCGTTGATCTTGCGCTTGTACGGCAACGCCCGCGTCGTGCATCCGGGCGATGCCGACTGGCCGGACTTGTTCGGCAAATTCCGGCCGCTACCCGGCGCCCGGCAAATCTTCGATGTAGAAATCGACTTGGTGCAGACTTCCTGCGGAATGGCGGTGCCGTTTTTCGATTACGCCGGCGAACGCGAACAGTTGTCCGATTGGGCCGCTGATCAAGGCGAGGCCGGCATCCGTCGTTATTGGCACGACAAAAACCAGCTCAGCATCGACGGCCTGCCGACCTATATCGTCGAAAAAAGCGGTTGAAATCGCGGAGTACAAACCGAGGTTTGTACTCCAACCCACCGGCGAATCGGCCTCGGTGCTGCTTGGACGTTATCCGGTTTCGTTGCCGTCAAATATTGCCATCCCCAATGTGTCGGCGATAACGCCAGACCGCTAAGTCACGGAGTACAAACCTAGGTTTGTACTTACCAGTCAACGAAACGAGATTTTCCCACTTGGGTATTGATCCGCCGATTCGACCGCGCCCTTTTTGCCATCGCCGCCGGTTTTCGCCTATGCTAAGCGGCTGATTCCACTCAATGGCTCGTTACCATGCACGTTACCCTCGTTCACGTCCACGTCAAACCCGAACATATCGACGACTTCATCGCCGCCACCCGTTTGAACCACTTGGCCTCGGTGCAAGAGGTCGGCAACCGCCGTTTCGACGTCCTGCAAACGCCGGACGACCCCAGCCAATTTATCTTGTACGAAGTCTACGCCTCAGCCGAAGACGCGGCCGCGCACAAGCAGACCGAACATTATCTGGCCTGGCGCGACACGGTCGCCGACTGGATGGCCGAACCGCGCCGGGGCGTGCCGTATAAAGCCTTGTTTCCGGAGACGTGAGCATGCAGACTTTCAAGCCGTTTTACATTGCCCGCCTGCCGCGCATCTTGTTCGGGCGCGGCCGCCTGAACGAAGCACCCGCATTGATCGCCGGATACGGCCGCAAAGCCTTGCTGGTCACCGGCAAGCAGTCGTTTTGCGGCACGCCGGGCTGGCAAAGCTTTGTCGACGCGTTGGCCGGGCAAGGTGTGGCATGGCAACATTGCACGGTGTCCGGCGAACCCTCGCCGCAATTGATCGATGACACGGTGAGCCGATTTCGCGAGCAGAACATCGAAGTCGTGGTCGCGATCGGCGGCGGTAGCGTACTCGACGCCGCCAAGGCCATCGCCGGTCTGCTGCCCAGCGGCGATTCGGTGATGGACTATCTGGAAGGCGTCGGCCGTAACCAAACCTATCACGGTCCCAGCACGCCTTTCATTGCCGTACCGACCACCGCCGGCACCGGCAGCGAAGCCACCAAAAACGCGGTGCTCAGCGTGCAAGGCCCGGACGGCTTCAAAAAATCCTTTCGCGACGAATGTCTGGTGCCGGAATACGCCATCCTCGACCCAGACTTGCTAGCGACCTGTTCGCCGGCATTGATCGCCGCCGACGGCATGGACGCGTTGACCCAATTGCTGGAATCCTACGTGTCGGCCAAGGCCAATCCGTTTACCGACGCGCTGGCCTGGAGCGGTATCCAGGCGGTCAAGTCCGGTTTCTTCGCGGCCTGGCGCGGTGTGGAACCGGACGCCGGCGAAGGCCGCGCGGCGATGGCCTATGCGGCGCTGTTGTCCGGCATCACGCTGGCGCAAGTCGGCCTGGGTTCGGTGCACGGCTTGGCGTCGCCGCTGGGCGCCTTCTTCCCGATCCCGCACGGCGTTGTGTGCGGCACGCTGGTCGCCGCCGCGACCGAGGTCAACATCGGCGCGCTGCAAGCCCGCGAACCGGCCAATCCGGCCTTGGTTAAGTATGCCCAAGTCGGCCGCCTGCTGACCGGGGAAACCGGCATGGACGATCAACAAGCCCGCGAGGCGTTGATCGCGCTGCTGGCCGACTGGAGCGACACCCTGCAATTGGACCGCCTCGGCGCCTACGGCATCGCCGAAGCCGACTTCCCGTTGATCGTCGCCAACGCGCGCGGCAGTAGCATGCAGACCAATCCCATCGTATTGACCGACGAAGAGATTGGGGAGATTCTGGCGCGGCGGATTTGAGTCGAATGAGCCGTCCGGAATGGCGACGCCCCTGTATTGTCTCGGGATTCAATGAGCGCGAAGCGATGAATTCCGCTTTCGAAGGTTTAAGTTCCCTTCGGCTCCGCTCAGGGAACGAACGACAGGTTCTCCGGCGCAGCGGTGAGTTCCCTGGATGGATTTCGCCTTCGAGTTTTAAATTCCCTTGGGCGCCGCTCAGGGACCGAGCGACACGTTCTGCGGTATAGCGGTGAGTTTCCTGGATGGATTTCGCCTTCGAGTTTTAAATTCCCTTGGGCTCCGCTCAGGGAACGAACGACAGGTTCTCCGGCGCAGCGGTGAGCTCCCTGGATGGATTTCGCCTTCGAGTTTTAAATTCCCTTGGGCTCCGCTCAGGGACCGAGCGACACGTTCTGCGGTACAGCGGTGAGTTTCCTGGATGGATTTCGCCTTTGAATTTTAAATTCTCTTGGGCTCCGCTCAGGGAGCGATCGACACGTTCTCTGGTACAACGGAGCGTTCCCTGAATGGATTTCGCCTTTGAATTTTAAATTCCCTTGGGTTCCCCCCCAGGGAGCGAACGACACGTTCTGCGGTACAGCGGTGAGTTTCCTGGATGGATTTCGCCTTCGAGTTTTAAATTCCCTTCGGCTCCGCTCAGGGACCGAGCGACACGTTTTCCGGTACAGCGTGCGTTCTACGGCACACCGCGCGTTCCCTGAGCGGAGCCGAAGGGAACATGCCGGTGGGTTCAACCCTTTACAAGCCCGATCTATAAACCACAAAACCCAGGCATTCACCAAAAACGGGAGTACACAGTGAGTTCGAAACGATATTTTCATCATCCGCTATATGCACTTTTTCTGACTTCGGCGTTGCTATCCGCCTGCGCCGGCAATCGGCCCGTGCCGCCCGCTAAACCCATTGCCGAGACTGCACCGGTCAGCGAACCGGCGGTTTCCGAGCCGTCGTTGCCGGCCGACGAAAAACCCGGTCCGGTCGACGTGTATATCCTGCCGCTGGACGATTTTTCCGACGACGCGGCGGTCGAGGTGGCGAAGATTGTCGGCCGGGAATTCGGCATCTGGGCGAAAGCCAGTTTGCCGCTCGGCGCGCTGGCAATCCAAGCCTTTCCGGGCACCCGGCAATTCGCGGCGGAAGACATTTTCGAGCAAGCCCGCGCCGTGATGCGGCGCCTGCCGGAAACCGACCCCAACACTCATTTCGTGTTTTTGACCAATCGCGACATCAACAGCCGTACCCGCAATTTCCGTTTTCAGTTCTCACATCACGATCGGGTGTGCCGCTGCTCGGTGATCTCCACCGCCCGCATGCACCAGCCGGGCGACCGCAATGCCAACCAGGCTGCCGCGACCCGGCTGTTGAAAATGACCAAGCGCGCGATCGGCGAAATGGATTTCGGCTGGACCCGCTCCGCCGACATCAAGGACCTGATGTACGCGCCGATCATGAGCCTGGACGATCTCGACGCCATCGGCGACCGCCACCCGCCGATTCCGTTGCGTTGAGATTGCGCTAATCCTGTCGCCTTAGGTGCGTTTTGCTAGCGTCAAGTCGCCAATAGAGCACGCTGCCTTGCCGAGTAGAGACCCGACCCCGATATTCCATTCCACAAAAGGGCCGTTGGGGAACTTGCGGCGGCTGGTATGACCGAGGGCGTCGGTTTGTTCGATAAAGCAACCGACGTCGTCGTAGACATAGATGGCCTGATCGGTCAGGGTTTCGACGCCGGAGGCGCTGCAACAGCCGACGCGGATGGTTTGGACGTCGCCCAAGGGCGGTGTACTGGCTTTCGGTGACCTGGCAAATGCCGGTCAGTCCCCTTCGCCGACGCCGGGTTTCACTCAGCTTACCCAGCACTAAAATAACGTAGAAATAATTGCCGGCCGGTCTGATTCGCAACTAGTTCCACTTACTATAACGTTAATTGGTTTATTTATAACTTTTGATGTTAATAGTGAAGCATAGATTCTGGACTGAGTCTCTTTGGTTAAAGTAGTGAGGACCATATAACTATCGGCGTCAAGACAGTTTGCGGGATTTGTTCTGCCCTGGTCCGTAGTAACACGAATTACGTTCTCGTTTGCCCCGTTTCCTCCAGCACTTGACCACACATTAAAACTGCTTAATGTTACGGTTTCGTTGGCAATGGCGGATAAAGAAATAATTGCTAATTGTATAAAGCCTATTAATTTTATTTTCATAAAAATCTCATGAGCTAAAGTAAATAATTTTTATATCATGATTGAATCAGGAATGACTAGCGGTAAATTAGAGTCATTTTTTATATATTCCAATTGTAACGGTAATACCTGAATCCGTGCTCCTTGCGGTTTAAGTGAGGGCTGCCGCGTTTCTGGGGCAGTTTTTTAAAATACCTGCCACCCATCGAAATTTAAACGTCGTTCATGAATCCTTTAACACGATTCGGTGCGCATCCATAGGTTGTGCCTAGCCAGCGACGAGACCTAACGGTCGCGAACGATGCGCCTAACGCTCATGAAAACGCTGTATCGCCCCGGTCAATGAAAGTCAGTGGGCGGAAGCCGATACGACTGCAGGGATGCAGGCGGTAGAGCAACGCATGGAACAGTTGCCAAGGCGTTCCGCCTTACGGCTTTACCGTTTACCCCTCATCGCCAACGCTCATCGTTGACCGTCGGCAGTTCGCCTATGTCGCCACACCCATCCAACGGTAAAATTTCATTCAAAACATAGCGATGGAAGGTGGAATATGGCCAATCTCTCACTCGCTCGACATAGCCATGTTTCAACGGATTGACGTGCACGTAATCAATATGCCGGACATAGTCCAATTCGTCGATGACAGTATGTTCCCAATAGCGTCTTTGCCAAACACCGCGCTCGCGGCGTTTACGGCGCGTGGCCGATAGTCGTTCGGTGCGCGGCAATCCTTTGGCAAACAACAATTTCATCAAGCGCAAACGCACGGGAAAATCGTCGGTATCGGGCGGCAAGGTCAATACCATATGCATAGGGTCCGGAAGCACCACCCAGGCGTCGATATGAAACGAATACCGCCTTTTGACCCTACGCACCGCGTCGCGTAGCAAATCGATGTGATCGGTCAACAACGTCCGTTGGCGTTCCAGCAAGTTCACCGTGAAGAAATAGCAGCCGCCTGCCACAAAATTCCGTCGATAGTTCGGCACAACCCCTCCCAAAATCAATCCATGAAGTGCACCGCCATGCAACTCCATGGGAATGGCGTAGGGCGGATTCGGAGCGCAGCGACAATCCGCCAAAACCCAAGCCAACCGCATAGCAAGGGCGCGAGCAAATTAAAAGCCATCAATGGTGGATTGCTTCGCGAATCCACCTTACGACACGTCACCGCGCGATTTATCCGCTGTACGGCCGTATCCGCCATACGGCCATTGGCTCCCGCCGTTGGCCCGGAGCCTTTCCAAACGGGCGGCATACCATCAGCCGCATCTTGCAGCAACGTAGGGTATGCACCGCATACCATTTTCGAGGTTTCCGATGGATCAAACGCCAAAAAGGTACGCGGTGCGTACCCTACTTGGCTTTTAAGACGGTATCTACTTGGCTTTCACCACACTGATTGTGCGCCCTTACGGGCGCACGCAATACGGCTTCGCCTATTGGCGCCCTACCGATTACACCTTACGGCCGTGGGCTCATAGTGATAATGGCCGCCGCGCGGTCAAGCCCGGCGTTCCAACGCGGCGCGTGGGAACGAGGGAAATTCCTCACCAACAGCAACGTAGGGTATGCACCGCATACCATTTTCGAGGTTTCCGAAGGATCAAACGCCAAAAGGTACGCGGTGCGTACCCTACTTGGCTGTGCGGCCGTATCCGCCATACGGCCATATGTTACCCTCGGATTTTGCGACCCTTTAAGTCGCCGGGTTCAACCGCCGGATGCGGAAAACCGCATGTCCGGTGGTGTGGGAGAGGTGACGGGCGCAATCCCGTCACCCCGACCCGATCGGACTTAAGCTTGAAAAAACAGGCATGCTTTTAGAAATTCGAGCTTGAAGTGCGGCAACCGTATCAAACATACCTGGCATCGCTGGTATTTGAACCGTACCGCGATGCTTTTTTAATGCTTCCACTTGTTCCTCTTCAGTGGGTGATTTTTTAAATCTGTATATCGCTACTATGTCTCCATTTCTATCCAATTGCATAAGTGAATGCTGAGGAGCAAACTTCCTTTTTAGCCCTTCCTCATAATCAAGATTATTAATTATACGAACTGCCTCAGATATGTTCATAGTGCCGTTCCATTACATGCTTATTTAATATCATAACGGAAAATGCGTTCTGTCTTGTATAAGAACTTTTCCTTATTCTGATCAATAAAGACCTTTTCAGCCCTCGCCCATTGGCCACTTCCGCGCCCGATAACTTGTTCGGTAGGTATGTCATCCATGATCTGAATAATTTTATCCGCCTTTCTCATTTCACTGTAAATGTATTTAAACAGTGCTTTGCTGTCATTGGCTACAGCAGCGTTATCGATAACCCGGCCATTTACTGATTCGGCTAACGGTTTTAACTCATTAGGTGTACCGCGCCCTAATACAAGAATATCCTCAGCCCTGTTTGCAACACCCGACCTAATAGAATTAGCTAACTTAATCGAACCCGCTGTCGCCCCACCTGCAATCGCATCAATAGGCGAAGCCGAACTCTGTAAACCGATAGGCTTATATCCGCCCCCACCTGGAATTTCATCGAAACGGTCACGCGCTGTGACATCTACTCCAAATAGCAAAGAGACAGCAGTATTCCCTACATACGCCGACGTCCCCCCAACACTCGGCCTCGCCTTCGACAACCCCAACGGATCACTAAAGCTAATCGGATTATTCCCCACATAAGCATAAGGATTGATCCCATCGGCAAAGCCCGCCGGGTCGCGTTGGCCGAAGCGGCCTAGGCCGGGGTCGTAGCTTCTGGCACGGTAGTAGATCAATCCGGTTGCATCCGGCTCGCGGCCGGCATAGCCGTAGCGGAAGATGCTGCCGGTTTTGGCGAGGGTCTGGCCGAAGGCGTCGTAGCGGGCGCTGGCGGTGATGGCACCTGCGGCATTACTGGTGGCGACGATGGAACCCAGGCCGTCGGCGTGGTAGTAGGCGTTGCCGCTGGGCGTGGTGCGCAGCAGCGGCTGGTCGAGGCCGGCGTAGGCGTAATGGGCCTGAGCGGCGTTCCAGTTGGCGCCGTATTCGCTCAGGATGTCCCGGCCGCTGTAGACGAAGCGGGTCGGGGTGCCGTTGCTGACGGTTTCGATACGCCGGCCCTGGTGGTCGTAGCGGTAGCTTTCGGCGAGGCCGGCACCGCTGGCGGAGGCCAGGCGGTCCAGCGCGTCGTAGGCCAGGGTGAGATTGACGCCGCCGCTGCGTTGGGTTTGGTTGCCGGCGTTGTCGTAGCTATAGCTGGTCAGCAACGTGCCGGTGTCGCTACCGCTGCGAACTTGGGTCAGCTGCTGGGCGGTGTCGTACAGGTAACGACGGACGCTGCTGTCCTGGGCGGTACGCTGGCGGCGGTTGCCGTAGGCGTCGTAGGCGTAGGCTTCGACCTGCGTCAGGGTGGTACCGTTTTGAGTGGAGACGGTGCGTAGCCGGTCCAGGGTATCGTACTGGTAGCGGTAGTCGGTGACCGTGCCGGCGATAGTTTCCAGGTGGCTATTGCGCCGGCCCAGGCTGTCGTAGCCGTACTGGTGGCGGCTGACGGGGTTGTCGCCGGCGGTGCGGTTGATGAGTTCCTGCAGGTTGCCGTCAGCGCTATAACGGTAAAGACTACGGTAGCCGTTGGCCATGGCGGTTTCCTGGAGCCGGCCGCCGGCGTCGAACAGGAAATCGATGCGCTCGCCGGCGCTTTGGATGGCGCTGAGGCGGCCGACGGCGTCGTAGAGGTAGTCTTGCCGCCCGCCTTCGTTGTCTTCCAGGCTGTCGAGCAAGCCGCCGGGGCTGTGGCGGTAGCTGATGGTCTTGCCGCCGCGGCTGTCGGTGACCGATGCCAGACGCTGCGCGTTGTCGTAGGTGTAGTCGTAGCTGACTTCGGGGGCGTCGACGCCGGTGACTTGGCCGAGTTCGTCATAGCTGTAGTCGGTGACGTGGGGCGCGGGGTCGGTGGCGTTGAGCTTGGCGGTTTGCCGGGTCAACAGGCCGTTGCGGCTATGGTCATACTCCCATTCGACGATATGGCCGTTGGCGGACTCGCGGCGGACGGGCTGGCCGTGGGCGTCGTAGACCCAGCGGGTGGTGTGGCCGAGAGCGTCGGTTTGTTCGATAACCCGGCCGAAGTCGTCGTAGGCGTAGATGGCCTGATCGGTCAGGGTTTCGACGCCGGCGGCGCTGCGATAGCCGGCGCGGATTTTTTGGACATCGCCCAGGGCGGTGTATTGGGTTTCGGTGACCTGGCGAATACCGGCCAACCCTAAGGCATCGTGGACGGGGCCGACGGTTTTAACCGGGCGGCCCAGGGCGTCGTAGTCGGTCAGGGTTTCGCGGCCGCCGTTATCGACGCTACGGGTGACATTGCCGTTATGGTCGTAGTAAAAGTCGGTGTAACGGCGATCGGGGGTGGTGAGGCGTCGCAGACGGCCGTTACCGGTTTTATCGTAATAAGCGTATTGGGTGACAAGGCCGTTGGGGTCGGTGGTTTTCACCGGGCGGCCGGCTTGGTCGTATTCGGTGGCGACGGCGTTGCCTTGGGCGTCGAAGGCGCGGGTCGGCCGATTCGCGGCGTCGTATTCGAAACCGACACTGTAGCCGTCGGGGTTGGTGATTTTGACCACGTTGCCGGTGGCGTCGTAGACGGTGCGGGTGGCGTTGCCGGCCGTGTCGCGCTGGGTGATGGGCCGGTCGAGGTTGTCGTATTCGGCGACTTGTTGTTGCAGCAGGCGGTAATTGCCCTGGGCATCGAAGCCGGCCAGGCTGGTGCCGATGGGGTTGCCGTTGTTGTCGTACGCGAAGTCGCGCCATTGCCGTAGTCCGTCGGTGGCGCGGGTGACTTGGCCATCGGCGTTGTAGAGGGTTTCGGCCGGGTAGAAGCGTTCGTCGACGGCGCTCGTCGGCCGGCCCAAGTTGTCGAAGCTTTGGCTCATGCTGGTGCATTGGTCGGCCAGGACTCCGCCCAGTTGCTGAAAGCCGCAACGTTTGACCGAGACCGGATTCAGCGCCGAGGCGTCGTAGCCGTATTCGAGATAAGGGCCTGCCTGGGTGGCGAAGTCGCGCACCCGTTTCACACGGGTCAGGTTGCCGGCCGCATCGTAGCTTTGAATGGTCCAGGCGGCGATTTGCGCGGCCGTGGGGGTCGCGGTATTGACGCCCGGCTTCAGGGCGATAGTCTCGGTGCGGTTGCCTTTGGCGTCGTAGCGGTACAGGGTGTAGTTGCCGTTGGCGTCCTTGGTTTTGGTCGGCAGGTTGAAGGCGTTGTAGTCTTCGTAAGTGACGGTGCTAGTGTCGGGCAGGGTCATGACGGTGACGTTGCCGGCCGCGCTGTAGGTATATTGCACCGCGTGGCCGAGGGCGTCGCGGCGCCGGGTTTCGCTGAGCGGGTTGGCGGTATCCTGGTATTCGTAGACCAGCCGCGAACCGTCGCCTTGCAATTGCTGCAGCGGCTGGCCGTATTCGTTGAATAAATGGGTCTGGCTATTCCCGCGCTCATCGACGGTGGTGGTTTCCCGGCGGAATTTGTTGTAGCGGAAGGTGTAGCTATGGCCCTGGCTGTCGGTGTGACGGAAGGTCTTGCCGTTGGCGTAATACTCGAACTGCATGACGTTGCCGTTCGGCCGGGTGTAGCTTTTCAGCGCATGGTCCAGGTTGGTGCCATCGGCGGCCTTGTAGTAACTGTAGGCCGTCGAACCGCCGCGCCGTCCGGCCACCGCGTCCGGGCTTTCGGACTTGACCAGATCGCCGCGGCTGTCGTAGCCGTAGCGGTAGGTGCGCTCGGCCCAGTCGGTAATCCGGGTAATGTGATTGCCGCCGTTGTCGTACCAGAAACGAAGCGTGCGGCCGATGCCGTCGGAGACGCTGGCCAAATTCACGCCGCTATAGCCGAAGCTTAAGACGTTGCCGTTGCGGTCGACTACGCGCGACAGGCTCGCCGTCTGCCCAGGTGTGCCGGCCAGGTCCTGGAAATAGAAGGTCAGGCCGGATTTTTCCTTCAAGCTGTATTCGCCGTTGATCTCCCGTTTGGCGGTGACTCGCAGACCGGTTTGGGGCGTGAAGTTGGTATTTACCGGAACGCCGGCAGTGGTGCCCACGACGGTCAACTTATTAGCCGCGCCGGTGCCGTCGATCCAGATTGCGGCATCGACCGCGCCGTTCGCGTCTTCGTCGAAGAACAACAACTGATGGTTGAAGCTGTGGGTCCAGCCGTAGCCAAGCGGACCGTCCTTGCGCACGTTGGAGTTGTAGGTGCGCTCGAAGACCAGATCGAGCCCGCCGCGGCCCTTGATCGTAAAATCCCGCTCCGGGTGGTAGAGGTTGCCGGACACCAGATTGACGGGGTCGCCGCCGAAGTTGGTGTTGACGGCGTTGTAGCCGGTGTTGATGCCCCCGAAGGAATTGATCGTGTTGAGCTTGAGGTCGCTGTTGGTAACCGTGCCTACGGTCAGATAATTTGAGATAGTTTGCGCGATCACACCTTGATACCCGGTGCCCAACGATGGCGAATAGCTATTAGAGATCGGATTGGATAGGGAATAACCGCCCTGAGCGATGACATAGCTGCCATTAATTATATAGCCGGTACTAGCGCTCGGCGGCGGCGGTGCATTTGGGGACGGTGGATTCAAGGCTATTAAATCGCCTTGGCTGTCTACCGCCGCTTTTTGCGAAATCCACACGGCACCTTCCCAGCCGTCGTAACTGATCAGGCAGCGGGGCAGGGTAATTCGGAAAAAATAGCCATTCGGATTTGAGTCAGTTGGTTTAGGGAAGAAAGCCTTCAAAGAATCTTTGTAAGCGGTCGAATAGTTCAGGCTACGCGGCGACGTCGCGCAGCTGACGTTCAACAGGCTATCGACGTCTGCTGAGCTGTTCAATACCACGACGGGCACACCGGTCTCGTCGGCAAACTGCAGGCCGCGCACGGTGCTGACCGCATCGACATGGGCCTGTTCCTGCCAGATGTAGGACTCGTAAGCGGAACCGGAATAGCCAGACACCAAGTAATTATTGTAATTCGACTTTCCAGTGACTATGTTGTTGCTGCGCGAGATGAGGCCGGGCATGTCCACCAGCAGTCCCTTACGCGACACCGCAAAGGGCAGGTCGAACACATATTCCACTTTCATCGCGGTGGAGGCGAGTCCGATGTGATGGCCGCTGTCGCCAGTCTCGCCGTAGAGCTGGCCTACGGTTTTGGCCGCCTCGGTGACGTAGCCCATGTATTTCAGGCCGGCCATGTGCAGGTATTCGCCCAGGGTGGCGTCGATTTGCGCGTTCGGGTCGACATTGGCGTCCACGGCGCCGAGTAGCTTGGCCGAGCGAGCTTCCAGCATCGCGTCGGAAGCCTGAAAGGCGTAGAGCTGGAGCGCGTGGTAGTTGTACGCGCCGATATTGTTGTATTCGACCTGATTGACGACGGCATTGTTTAGCTTAAGGCTAAGCGCCAGACGGTTGTTGCCGGAGCAGAAACCTACCGGCGTATAAGTGCCGGTGGGCGTAACGTCCGTACCGTCCTGCTTGAAAATGGGCCGAACCAAGGTTTGCAGATAGGTCGAACCGTTGGCGCAGGGCACTACCATCGCGCTACCGGACTGCCAGGCCGCGACGTTGCCGGCGGCGGTATTTGCTGTGTTGGTTTGGACGAAAGACAGGGTTAGGCGGCCGGAGGCGAGTTCGGCCATCGGCCGCTTCAGGGGCGGCGTCAGGTTTTTGTCGTGTGCGGCGTTGCCGTCGAACGGATTCTTCGGCGTGATCTCGGCGAAGTAGCGGTGGCTGTCCGGCAGCGCCGCAGTGGCGGAGGGGCCGCTGCCCCAATCCTTGAATTGCAGCACCTTGTAAGGCAGCGTACTCGGCAAGACGTCGATGTTTTTCTGAACGATGCTGCCGCGATAACCGCCGCCGTGCTCCAAGGTTTTTCCCAGTGCCGCTTCCATCTGATCGCGTAGCGCTTCCTGCGGCATGACGGTGGTGCGTTTGCTCAAATAAGCGTTGTAGTCGAAACTAAAACCCGGAATCTCGCCAACGGTCGTTCCTTGGGTATAGCCCATCTCCTTGAAGCTCGGGTCCAACGGAATCCAGTAGAAACCGCTGTTGTCGTTACGTGAGCCCCGATAATTGCCGTAGGGCACACAGGCTTCGACCCAGACATGGATAAAAGCGATAGTTGTACCCGGGCTTGTCGGGATTTGTCCATTTGCCAATCGTTGGGCGGCGCCTACCGCAGCTTTTGCGCCCAGCCAGTCCAGCAGCCGCGGATCGTTAGCCGAAAAGCTGATTTCCCCCAGAACATAGCGGGCAGGGATTTTCGAGGCGCGCAGCAGGGCAATCAACAGCGAGGCCTGGTCGGTGGCGTTGCCGGAACCGCTGACCATCGTCGTCGCCGCGCCCTTCAACGAGCCGAAATAGGGTTGGAATTCGATTTGGTTTTTGACGTATTGGTAAATCTCGGTCGGCGAATAGTGCAGTTTCTCGGCAAGTGCCAGAATTTGAGGATCGTTCAGTTTGATTTCCGGCAAGGCGTCGCCAATATCTGCCGGCAGGTAACCGCAAGCGGCGGCCTGCGGCGCGGGGGCTTGCGGCGCGGCAGCCTGGGCGGCGCCGATTCCTAATGCATCCAGCAATGTGTCGGCGGATACTTTGGCCAGCCTGGAGTGATCCGGCGCTTCAATGCGGCTGGTGTTGGCGCCGGAAGGTGCGGCGTAGGCGGGCGGCGGCGCGTTCGGCGTATCGTCGGGGGTCAGCGTTGTCGGTTCCTGCAGGGTAAACGTCGGTTGGGATGGAACCCGAACCTCGGCCGTCGGCGGCTGAAGCTGCTTCAACAGATTTTGCAGGTTCGCCTCGGCCCGCTGGCGTTCGCCGTCCGTTTTGGCGTCGAGCACCTTGTCGAACGCGGCGTCGAGGCGGTCGAAGCGGTCGCGCACTTGTTCAGCCAGCGCCGAATCTTCGAGGCCTTGGCCGGCGAGCCAGCTGTCGATTTGGGAACGGTAGGCGAGGAAGCCATCTCTTTTTTGCCGCAACTGCTCGGTGCGCGGCGACAGGTTGCCGTTGCCGGTGGAAGACGCTTCGGCGAGCAACTGTTGGGTGGCCCGGTGATCGCTGGCGATACCCTGGGACCAGTTTTCGGTTTCGCTGGGGTGTCCGTCGCCGGTGTAGGCGGCTGCCATGGTCCCGGCCATGGAGTCGAAATCGGGCATTGTCGCGTCGGTGCGCCGCGACGCCGGCTTGGCCGTTTGGGTCTTGACCGACCCGGCACTTGCCACCGGAGAGTCAGTAACGGCGGGTTGTTTGCCGGGATAAAGCCATGCCAAGGCCAGTATCGTGGTAACTGCCAAGACGGCAACGATTGGAAGTCGCGATGTCGCTCGCGGCGTATTGTTTTGCATGTGTTAGGGTCTCCAAGAACGCATCCGTGCGCAGCCACTAACAGAGGCGGCAATACGGCCTGATTAGGGTTTATCTTCCGGCTATAGCAATGTGTTAATGACGCCGATCACCGCCGGTTCGTTTACGGCGGGGTTGCGCCCGATTTGAACTTCGGCGCCGTCGCCCAGGTTGTCGTGATCGCTGTCGACGACCTCGGGGTCGCTACCGTGGCGGAATTCGTCGAGATTCGAGAGCTGGTCGCCGTCGGGGTCTAATCCCGCATCGCCGGGATCATAGGGATTAAAGCCATAGGTTTTTTCCCAGACATTGGGCATACCGTCCTTATCCGTATCCCAATAATCGGGATAATTGCTCCATTCGAGACTGTCGGGAATACCGTCGTGATCGGTATCGGCAGCGAGCGGATTCAGTTTGTCGCGCAGCTCAAAATAGCTTGGGACGCCGTCGCCGTCCGTGTCGGTTGTGATGTCGTTTACCGCAATGACGCGCAGAAATCCGGGCACGGTTACGGAAACGCCTAGGCTGTCTTTCAGGTTCAGTACGAACGGATAGGAGCCGGCCGCGGTGGGCGTACCGGTTAGCGACCAAGGTGCCGTGGCACTCACCGCAACGCCGGGCGGCAGTTGTCCACCGCCGAACGACCAGTTATAGCCTGGCGTGCCGCCTGCCGCCGACAGCGGATAGGAAAAGGCGGCATTGGCGAGGACTTCTGTTACGACCGGATTACCTTGCAATCCGGTTGGGTTGGGGGTAGCGGTCAGGCCATTTTGCGGCTGCAATTTCCAGCTGTCGGTTAGGTTCGGGTCGGTGCCTACCAAGGGTTCGACCGCGTCGGGAATCCCGTCGTGATCGGCGTCGGCCATGATGGTGGCGGGAAAGGTGCGCAAGGAGAGTGCCGTCGTGTAGGCATCATTATTCCAACTACCGTTGGCTGCTTGCCGGTTCTGAAGAAAGCCAGCTGCCTGTAACAATGCGGCACTCGCGCCTGCCGGCGCGAGTGCCGCATTCGAGGCCGCTTGCAAGGCAATATAGGCGGTGGCGGTGTTCCGTTCAGGGTTGGTATCGGCGGAGCTCTCTGTAAAACTGCCGTCGCTCTGCTTTTTTGTCAACAACCAATTTGCAGCGCGCGCGACCAGCGTATTTATGCCTATCTGTACCGTTTGATTATTTACGTCGAGGAGGGTAACACCGGTAATCCCGTCTTGATAGAAATGACTCAATGCCGCGACGTTGCTTGCCGTCGGCAGAATGGCGGGCGCTTTATTCACGCCAAGGACACCGCCCCAATAAGACCACCCCTGATTGCCGCTTCCCTGTCCCTGGTATGTGCTGGAAATGTACTCGGCGACAGGGGCCGCAGGGGAAGTAATTCCGGCCGCGCGCAAGGCTTCCATCGCTAGCCCGGAATCCGGAAATCCGCCGCCATATCCTGCATAAGCGCCCCAAAGCCCGGTATCATTATCAAGTTTGAACAATGCGTCGGTGAGGCGTAACTCTACAGTATCGACGCCGGCATTTTCCAAAGCGATGATTTTCCGAGCCAGGGAGTCGACACTGTCGGTTTTTTGATTCGAAAGCCAAGCCAGCGCACGGGTGTAATGGAAGCCTTTGTCGGCGCTGGCGTTTTTTAGCGCGGCCAAGGCTTCCGCAGTAGCCGCGACCTCTGCTCCACCTTGGCCCCAACTGCCGTCGCCATTTTGGTGTTGGATCAGCCAGCCGATGGCTTCGGCACGATCCGCATCCTGGTTGGCGACAGCGGTATTAAACACGGTGGCAACCATCGTGGATAGGCCAACCATCGCTGGAATCAATTTTTTGCGTTTATACGTTTTCAAGGATCCCTCGCCGATCTACGTTGTTCCTTATCGTTTAACTAGCAGCGCATAGCACATACGCGCAGAGCTCTTCTAAATGAATCGCGGCAATTTTTGTCAGCCGCTAGTTTGCGTTGAGAATAATCTGGTCAATACTGTTGTAATCATTAACACAGGCGGCTGAATAAATTGAGATGACTTTCCCTGTCGCTACGGCTAACGAAATTTGAGAAATGAAGACCTTTTGCGCTTCGGTGGGGACGCCACTTGCTGGATAAAGTAACAAGAAACCGGGCCACGACGAGTCATAGCCGCTGCAGGCGTTAACGTTAATAGTATCCTTCGGGTCTAGGTATACAAGAAAACCGCCAGCATATGGCCGCGTATTAGTGACTTTTACAGAGTGTGTCCATCCATCCGCCCACCCTGACGCGGGAAACGACATTGTGCCGGCAAGCGTAATATAGATGCTCGATTGCAATAGTACTTTTCCCGCGCGTCGAACGATTTTTTTCCGCATGGCTTTTCTCCAAGGCCGTAATTTAAATAAATTTGTTGGGGTATCAAGAGGCTAATCAGCAGTATGCCTTATATTCGGCTATTTACATTCGCACAATGCCCGTTGGTTATTGCGTGTGGGGTAGTGCAGCGTGCAAGAAACAAAATCATCTCCTTTCTGGAGAAGGGTTCTTTCATTCGACCCTCCCGAGAAGGCTTCAGTAGTGCTAACTTCAAGCAACTAAGACGAAACTGCGGCAGTCCGTAGTTTGGCAAGGGTAATCTATTGTCTAGCGTTCCAGTCTATGCGTCAATACTTGTGCAAACACTCCAAGTTGGAAGTCGAGTTGCGAGTGGAAATGCTGGGCTTGCTTGCCAATGCCTCCGAAACCGATCAACAAGAAGTTAACGACGAGTACGCCGACAAAGTGGCTCGCCGATTTAGTGGGGCAAAAGCCGAGTCTTAAAGCATCTAAATCCCAGAAACGCAGGTCAAATCGCTATAAGTGGAGATTATTTCAATAAATCCCTTGAAGTACATCTTTGTCAAAGTGGGAAACTTGGATTGTGGGCACTTGTGAAGCCCGTGCTGAGTAGTAACAGATGCTTTAACTTAAGCGCTGCACAAAGTCATCGCAATTCGCCGGTAACGGGAAATTATCCTTTTCTTAGCGGTGATATGCGATGCGGCAAATCGTTCGATGCTTCTCAAGCAACGGCACGCCTACCCACAAACGCCGAAAACGACGTATTATTTCCGTTAGATCGCCATAGGGTATTATCAGGACATCGCTCCCGGAAGCCCGCCTGACCCGCGCTTTTAAAGGAGTTCTCATGAAAACCACCACTCAGCAACGCGAACATCTGGAAGCCTTGATCGGCCGGGCCGAGCAGGAAGCCAAGCGGCGACCGAGCGTGTATCGGGCCAAGGTCGGTCTGTTGGCATTGCTGGGCTACCTGGTGATTTTCGGCATGCTGTTTACCTTGGTGGCGATCAGTGTCGGCATCGGTTGGGCGGCGCTGGCGAGTACCACGTTCGCGATATTGCTGCTGAAGAAGAAGTTGATCTTCGTCATTCTGGCGATGATTTACGTGTTGCTGCGGGCGCTGTGGGTGAAGTTCGAGCCGCCGACCGGCTACCGTTTGACCGCCAGGCACTATCCGAAATTGTTCGAGCGCTTGAAAACGCTCAGCCGGCAATTACGCGCGCCCAGGATTCATCAAGTCATTTTGACGCCGGAATACAACGCGGCGATCGTGCAAACCCCGCGCTTGGGCGTGTTCGGTTTTCCGAAAAACACGCTGTTTTTGGGGTTGGAATTGTTGCTGAGCCTGTCGCCGGCCCAGGCCGAAGCGGTGATCGCCCACGAATTGGGCCATTTGTCGGCCGCGCACAGCCGATTCGCCGGCTGGATTTATCGGGTGCGCTTAAGCTGGCAACGCATCGTCGCCGGATTGGAGCGTCAACAAAACATCGGCGCCTCGCTGATGCGGCGGTTTTTCGATTGGTATGCGCCCACCTTCGCCGCCTATTCCTTCGCGCTCGCTCGCACCAACGAATTCGCGGCCGACGCGGTGGCCGCGCAACTGACCAGCCGCCACGATGCCGCGCAAGCCCTGGTCAATACCTACGTCGTCAGCGGTTTGGTCAACGAGCATTTCTGGACGCCCTTCCTGAAGCAGGCCGACACTAGCGAGCTGCCCACGGCGCCGTTCAAACCCTTGCGCGATTTCCTGCGTCAACCGCCGTTCGAAACCGCCGATTTGCACGCGAAAGTTGCCGAAGCCTTGAAGGTCGCCACCGGCCATTACGACACTCATCCGGCGCTGAGCGACCGGTTGCAAGCCCTGCAAACCGAGGCGCCGTTGCCGAAAATGCCGGCCGATTCGGCCGCGCGGGCGTGGTTGGGCGGCGAACTGGACCGGGTTTTGGCGGATTTCGACGCCGATTGGCTGAAAAACAACGACGACAAATGGCGGGAGCGCTACCGCTATTGCCAGGAAGGCCGGCAAACCTTGGCGGAATTGTCCCAACAGGCTTCCGAAACCCTCAGCGCCGCGCAACATTGGCAATTGGCGGTGTTGACCGAGGAATTCGCGCCGGACATCGATCCGCTACCGCTGTTTCAAAGCTATCGCGCCGCCCACGCCGATGCGGACGCCGATTTTGTAATCGGCCGGCTGCTACTGAAACGCGATGACAGCGCCGGCATCGCGGCCATTGAGGCTGCCATAGCCGCGAAGCCGGAGTTGACGCTGGAGGGTTGCCGCTGGTTGGACTATTTCTACCGGCGGCGCGGCGACGAAGCCGCCGCCGATGATTGCCTGAAACGGGCCGAGCGGCAGATGGACATCAACCGGGCGGCGGGGCTGGAGCGGGATACGCTGACCCGCAAGGATAGGTTCGTCAAACCGCGGGCGGACGAGGCCACGCTGGCGGCGATTCGCGCTGCCGCGGCCGAAGTGGCCGGCGTCAAACGCGTTTGGCTGGCCGAAAAGCCGATGCAACACTATCCCGAAGCCAAGACGTATGCCGTGGTATTCGCCAAGTCCGCTTTCGCCAACGAGAAGAAATTGACGCGACAATTGTTGGAGCGTCTGTCGTTGCCGCACACGCTATTCGTGCTGGCCAAGTCCGGGTCGCATGCCGCGATCGCCAAGCGCGCGATCAAGGCGGGTAGCGAGATATATCGGCGGTAGATGCGGCGTGTCGCGGAATGTTATAGGTCGACACCCCCACTGTTTCGAGAATGCCTTAGCGGCGAGTGGCGGTTGCTGGGCGGAGCTGAGGTTGCTGAGCGGAGCCGAAGCAAAGCCGCTTCAATGAGGCCCGGCGGGTGCCGGGGAATGCGACGCAGGATGGAACATACAAGGGTACGCACTGCGTACCCCACATCTATCAGATGGAATAGCCCAGTAGTCGCCGCGGCGTTATTGGGGAAGCTGATTCGGGATGAAGCGGATTTTCTAGTGTATTTCAATTGTATTCATAATAGACCGACAAAACTAACTGGTTAATGCCGTTAAAAGGCTGGCCATACTCGACTTGTCACCAATGCGTCTAACGCGACGTCCATCCTCTAACTTTGGCACGAATTGATGAAGACTTATATCGAATTAACTAGCTTTAACATACAGCCATTTTAGGAGATCAATTATGCGAGCGTTTCGATTTCCCTTAGCGATTGCGCTATTTTTTTGTTTTCTATATGCCGCGAATGCTAACGTATATCTTAATGAAATAAACGAGATCGACAATGACGAGATTGGCGTAGTCTTCAATATGAAGTATTACCCGAAGGACAAACTTGTTGTTTACTCATTTGAGGTCTCAAACAAAGGCAAAAACCCAATATTCTTGCCTCCCAAATATGACGCAACAACTCCACCGCACAAAGGTTTCGATCCTTTTTGCGATATCGAGCTTAAAATCAACGACCGATGGGTTCACTGGATCGATAATCGTCGAGTTCCGGGTTGGGAAAAACAGAATGGCGGCATGACTTATTCCCCGTTTTATGTAGGCACACTTCGTGCGAATGCTCAACCCATACCATTAGAAACAAATAATCGGGAAATAAAATTTCGTTCAGTACCGACTTTTCCACAAGCCATTCGAGTAAGTTTTCCTTATAAAACCAAATTGCAAGATAAGGACGAAAAAATCGCAATTTTTGTTTTAGAACAAAAATCCCTGGAAGAATACCGAAAACTGTTGTCTGAATAAGCCAAGAAAATAGCCTCGATGGAATCGAGGATTCGAAGACATCCCCCCACAACTCGCCGATGTTAGTCACGTGACAGAACCGCCCACACCCTCGATTCTGCTAACTCTGCATCGCGGCTACGTAATACCGACCGATAGGAACCTACCGCGTTGTTTCCGGCTTCTCTACGGTGATAAGCTTATGCCTGTACCCGTGGTACGCGATGCATCACGACCGCTTGTGAAGCTGTGACGGCTTTACCGGCGTCCCCCTTTCGGAGTCTAGCCGGATGAAAACCCTGCCCCTCAACCACGCCTTCACGTTGATCGAACCCGGCCCGGTGGTGTGGGTGACGACCAACGACGGCCGGCGCGACAACGTGATGACGGTTTCCTGGACCATGGTGCTGGACTTCTCGCCCAAATTCGCGATCGCAACCGGGCCGTGGAACCATTCCTATCAAGCGCTTCGCGACACCAAGGCCTGCGTGCTGGCGATTCCGACGCTGGACTTGCTCGACCGGGTGGTCGGCATAGGCATTTGCTCGGGCAGCGATACCGACAAATTCGCCAAATTCGGTTTGACCGCGCTACGCGGCCAGCACGTCGCGGCGCCTTTAATCCAAGAATGCTTAGCGAACATCGAATGCCGGGTGATCGACATCGTGGAACGCCATAACATCGTCGTGCTGGAAGGGCTGGCCGCTTACCTGGACGACGAACGCGCGGAACGCCGCACCCTGCACGCAGTCGGCGACGGCAGTTTCGTTGCCGACGGCATAAAACTGGATCGGCGGGAGATGATGGCGGCGAAATTGCCCGAAGGTATCTGATCGCCCATCCGCAAAAGCGGCGGATTTCGGTCGGTTCCGGCATTCGTTTTTAGCGACGACGTTAGCGCGGCGGGTTCATGCGGCCGCTTGCGGTCCGGAACGCGACGAAGGATGTTCCGAACTCGGCGATTCTGGTTTCTAGCTCAAACGTTGGCGTTATTTACGCCAGCGTTCGAGCTCCCCTGGAAATCATCAAGAAATTTTCGACTATGCCCGAGCCTCCAGCAAACCGTCGAGCTTTTTTGGAAAACGTTATCCTGCCGAACGGCAAGGTTTCGGCGACGAGGGCCGTAGGGCGGATAAGCGAAGCGTCATCCGCCGATAAAGCTGTCAATTATCCGGTCCACCCGCTTCAGCTCGTAGATACTCTGTTCAAAAGCAACAAATTTCGTCGTTTCTTTATTGCGCGACATTTGGTACCGGAATGGCATAAAAGCGTGTGTTATCGAACGGCTGATCGTGCTTCAGCATGCCATGGATCGCATGCAGTAATTTACGCATGACGGCGCAGACGGCTTGCAAAGGTTTCTTGCTGGAAGTACGCCCGCACATGCGGATCGTGCTGTTTGGCACTCAAGGCCGGCATATACAACGCCGAACGAATATGCCGGTTACCGGCCTTGGACAGCCGCATTTTCTTGTGTACGCTTTTGCCCGACTCAAAGGCCTTGGGATCGAGTCCGGCAAACTTGACCCATTCGCGATGCGACAGATTGGGCGGCAATAGCAGCAGCTCCCCCATCAAGGCAATGGCACTGGTTTGGGCAATGCCTTTGATGCCGGCCAGCATTTCGAATATTCGTTGAAGATCCTGGTATTGGTCGATCAACGCCAGCGCCTCGCTAGCCAACGTATCGATACGTTTTTCCAGCTGACTAATCGCCAATTTGGCATCGCGCAGCAAGGCCTGCGGAGTTTCCTCTGTCGCACTCAGCGCATGCAGATGATTTCTCGCGGCGGCTTTTTGACCCGTCAGTGCATCGATGCGGCGAGCAAAACCACGCAAGGCCAACACCTGATTCGAAGGGGGTGTCCAGGCGACGAAATCCATGCGCTCGACATATTCGGCGAGGGTATTGGCATCGACGGCGTCGGTTTTACTGTTTTTCATCAAGGCCTTGGCGAAGTTATGCGAAGCCTTGGGATTAACCACCATCACCGGAATGCCGGCGTCATGTAGCGCAATAGCGAGATCGAAATGGTAAATACCGGTGGCTTCCAGACAGACCTTGATGCCGGGTAATTTGATCAGTTTATTGACCAAACTCGCACGGTCAGCGCGGATATTCGACCGATACATCGCTAACATTTTCTCTGCGGCCGCCTTCACCAACTCCCGCAAAAACCCTGGCTCCACCACTTCCACCTCGGCGCCGTATTTCAGAATATCCATCAGCAATTCTTCGTGGCGGTTGAAGGGGATGCGTAGTTGGTAACGGCCGTCGGTCAGCCACTCGGATTCTTGTCGGCTATGCCAGGTTTCGTCCGCTACCCAGCGGCCGGCCTTGGCGGAGAAATTGAGGATGGCGGTATGTTTTGGGGGTGCCGGCGAAGATGCCGTAGGCGGAGCGAAGTGTTGTTGCAGTGTGTCCGGCTCCAGCAGAAGCGCCGGTTCGCCGCTGGCGGTTGCGGACCTGATTCGGTCCAGCGCGAAGGTGCGCGGTTCGTCGAGTTGGTGGCAGTAGGCGTCCAAGTACCAGTTGTCTTTATATAAAACCAGGTTTTGCGGCGAGATGGTCCGTTCGCTGGTTTGGTCGTCACTACGGGCGTGGTAATGAACCAGTAGCCGTTGTTGCTCGAACAGGGCTTGGACCAGTGTTAGGAACAAGTCGCCGTCGCGGCAGCGGTAAGCGTGGCTGAGGATTTTGACCCGGCTCAGTTTCTGGGTTTTGATGCCCGGCGAGCGGTCCAGTAATTTTTCCAGATGGTCGCGGAGTTGGCCGATTTCGTTGCGTAACAATCCCGGCGTCAGGTTGCCGAGCAGATGCTGGCAGGCAATCAAGGCTTGCAGCTCGTCGGCGGTCAGCCAAATGCCGGGCAGTTCGAACGGGTAACGCAGGTCGGTACGGTCGTAGTAATAACCGCCCGCCGAGCGGTTGCAGATCAGCGGCGCGTTTAAATGGTCGGGCAGTTCCTTCGTCAGGCGTTGTCGAGTGGATTTTGAGCATCCCAGTTGTTTATCGAGTTCTTTTCCGGAAATCGGTGTGCGCCGGTGTTTTAGCAGATTATGGAATTTGATGATTTTGTCGATGTGCTGCATGGTCCGTCATCGCGGTGATCTTCTCGATCGAGAAGTCTAGCGCCTGTTTCCAGGCGCCGGATGTTGGCCGAATTCGGGTTGCCGTTCGCCGCCAGCTTGCACGCTTGGCAAGTCTTGCGACGGTTGGATTTGTCGTGAGCTTGCGGATTTTTTCCCAATTTTGGTGACTGTTTATGAAAGCCATTGGGCAAAGGACCGGCATACCTGGGTCGGAACGCCTTCGATCGCCGCTGAATCCGCTACGACGCCCTTCCTTATTCATTGTCCGCAGTGACAAATCGTTTCATGATCGTTAGGTTAATATCGAGGATTTGCGCGCCCGGTTTTGCGGTGTAATCGTCGCTGGGATGTAAGTGTTGCGTGAAATTACCGGCGGTTACATGCAATAATGGTTCCTTTTTATTTTGCGGTTTTGGGGCAGGGTAACGGGTGAGCGGCGATAACGATATTCAGGCCTTGGCGCTGGCGGTGATTCAGACCGAAATGCAGGCCGTCGCGCGTCTGGCGGAACGGATCGACGAGGCGTTCGTTCGGGCCTGCCATTTGTTGTTGGACTGCAAGGGACGGGTGGTCGTGACCGGCATGGGCAAGTCCGGGCATATTGCCGGTAAGATTGCCGCGACGCTGGCCAGCACCGGGACGCCGGGGTTTTTCGTACATCCGGGCGAGGCCAGCCATGGCGATCTGGGTATGATTACTCGCCAGGACGTGGTGTTGGCATTATCCAACTCCGGCGAGACCGGGGAAATTTTGACGATCTTGCCTATCATTAAGCGACTGGGCGTGCCCTTGGTGGCGATGACCGGCAATGCCGATTCGACGTTGGCCCGCATGGCCAGCGTGCATCTGGACGTCTCGGTGGAACAGGAGGCCTGCCCGTTGGGCTTGGCGCCGACCGCCAGCACGACGGTGGCCCTGGTGATGGGCGACGCGTTGGCGGTGTCCTTATTGGAAACCCGCGGTTTTACCCGCGACGATTTTGCGTTGTCGCATCCGGGCGGTAGCCTGGGCAAGCGCCTGCTGTTGCGGGTCGAGGATATGATGCATCGCGGCGACGAAGTGCCGGTGGTGGCCGACGACGTCTTGGTTAGTCGGGCCTTGCTGGAAATGACCGAAAAGAAATTGGGCATGACGGCGGTGGTCGATGCCGATCGCAAGGTGGTGGGAGTTTTTACCGACGGCGATTTGCGGCGGATGCTGGAGAAAAATCTCGATGTTCACATTACTCAAGTCGCGCAAGTCATGAGCCGACCCGGCACAGTCATCGATGCCGGAATGTTGGCGGCGGAGGCGATGCGCATTATGGAAACCAAAAAAATCAACGCCTTGTTGGTTGTCGATCACGAGCGGGTCTTGCAGGGTGCGCTCAATACCCACGACTTGCTGCGGGCCGGCATCGTTTGAGGGCATTGCGACATGTTTGGATTGGATAGACAAAAGCTGCAACTCATTGAAAACCTCAAACTGTTGATTTTGGACGTCGACGGCGTGTTGACCGACGGCCGGCTGTTTTTCGACGACGAGGGGCGAGAATATAAATGTTTTCATGCCCGCGACGGGCACGGTATCAAGTTGTTGCGGCAGACCGGCGTCGAGGTGGCGGTCATTTCCGGCCGCAAGTCGAATTCGGTGACGTTGCGCATGCGTGGTCTGGGCGTCGAACACGTGTACCAGGGCCACGAGAACAAGCGAGCCGCATTCGCCGAGATTCTGGAGTTGTTGGGGTTGCGAGCCGAGCAGGTCGGCTATGTCGGTGACGATGTGTTGGATTTGCCGATTATGCGCCAGGTAGGTTTCGCGGTGGCGGTTGCCGATGCCAATTTCGCGGTCAAACGTTACGCCGACTGGCAAACCGAAGCGGCTGGCGGACTGGGCGCGGTGCGCGAGGTTTGCGATCTGATCATGCAGGTGCAGGGGCGTTTCGATTCGGTTTTGCAGGCCTATCTATGAAGGGACGCATCCGCAATCTGGCCGTGTACGCTTACGTCGCGCTGGCGGCGGCGTTGTCCTGGTGGCTGGCGGAAATGCATGAGCTGCGTCAGGAGCAGATCAAGATCGAGGAAAACAGTCCCGATTTTTTCAGCGAGGTCTATTACAAACAGGAAATGGGTCTGGACGGTATCGCTAAAAACGAGCTGTCCGCCGAGCGGATGCAGCATTTTAAAACCGACGGCAGCACCCATTTGCAAAAGCCGGTGATGACGCTGTACAACCCCAACCAAATGCCCTGGGTGATTAAAGCCGATAGTGGCGTGATGGCCGCCGACGGCGAACATTTGCAATTGAACGGCACGGTTTTTATCAATCGGGAGGCGTCCAAAACCAACGCGGCGCTGACCGTCAATACTTCGGATTTGCGGGTTAATCTCGCCAGCCATTATGCGGAGACAGCGGCTTGGGCCGAAATTATCGGCCCGCCCAATAAAACGGCGGGAATAGGTATGGAAGCGACTTTCGTCAGTCCGATTCACCTGAAATTGTTGTCCAAAGTGAAAGGTCGCTATGAAATTAAGTAAAATGCTGGGTTGGAGCCTGCTATGGCTCGCGCCGGCGGTCGTTGCGCTGGAGTCGGATTCGGAACAACCGATCTACATCGACTCGAACAATGCCGTCTACGACGAGAAAACCCAGGTCAGCACGTATACCGGCGGCGTCGTCGCGACGCAAGGCACGATTCGTATCGATGCCGATCAGTTGGTGGTTTACCTGAAGGACGGAGCCATCACCAAGCTAATCGCCACCGGTAAGCCGTCGCGCTTCAAACAGTTGCCCGCCGTCGGCAAGGACGAAATGCACGGCGAAGGCTTGGTCAACGAATTCTACCCGGAAAAAAATCTGCTGATTTTCATGAAGAACGCCTCGGTTTGGCAGGGCGACGCCAAACAGTCCAGCGAGTATATCGAGTACGATACCAAGAACTCGCTGTTGAAGGCCGGCGAGCAGAGCACCGATGGCAAGCGGGTGCATTCGGTGATTCAACCCAAGACCAAAAAGGCTCCGTAATGGCGCGTTTGCTTGCCGAGCAGTTGTACAAGCGCTACAACAACCGTAACGTGGTTGATGGTGTCGGTTTGCAGGTCGATACCGGCGAAGTCGTCGGCTTACTCGGCCCCAACGGCGCCGGGAAGACCACCAGCTTTTACATGCTGGTCGGTTTGATTAGGGCGGATAAGGGCGATATTTACCTGGACGATCAGCGCATCACCTACCAGCCGATGCATCGGCGGGCCCGCTTGGGGATAGGCTATCTGGCCCAAGAAGCGTCGGTGTTTCGCAAATTGAGCGTGGCGGATAATTTGCGGGCGGTGTTGCAGATTCGCGACGACTTGACCGACGGTCAGATCGAGCTAATGATTGACGAACTACTGGCGGAATTTAATATCAACCATTTGCGCAAGCAACTGGCGCTGGGCTTGTCCGGCGGCGAGCGGCGCCGGGTTGAAATCGCCCGTGCCTTGGCCAGCGAGCCGCAATTTATTTTGCTGGACGAACCGTTTGCCGGCGTCGATCCGATTTCGGTGCTGGAATTGCAAAAAATCATCGCGCATCTGAAGCAGCGCGGCATCGGTATTTTGATTACCGAGCATAAGGTCAGAGAAACATTGGAGATATGCGATCGCGCCTACATCCTGAACGACGGCAAGGTTATCGCGGAGGGTGTATCCCGCGAACTGGTCGACAATGCGGAAGTGCGCAGAGTGTATCTGGGCGATAAATTTAGCTTATAGATTTTTAAATACACATGAAGCAATCCTTACAACTCCGTATCGGTCAGAGTCTGACGATGACGCCGCAATTGCAGCAGGCGATCAAATTGTTGCAGATGTCGACCCTGGATTTGCAGCAGGAAATCCAGCAGGCGCTTGAATCCAATATGATGCTGGAGGTGGAAGAGGAAGAGTCGCTGAATTTGGATTTTCGAGAAAAGAAAGCCGAAAACCCCGATCAAGTCACCAGCGAGGGGTCGCAAACCGACATGCCGGACGAATTGCCGGTCGACGTCAGCTGGGACGATGTTTACGAAAGCAGTTTGCCCAGTGGCGGAGACGACGGCGACACGCCGGAATTCGAAAGCTTCCGCAGCAAGTCCGAAAGCCTGCACGATCATTTATTCTGGCAATTGGAGTTGCTGCCCATCTCCGACCGCGACTACGCGATCGCGGCGGCGATTATCGATGCCATCAACGACGACGGTTACATCGCCACCGATCTGAACGACATTTGTCAGGGCTTGCAGGAGCAACTCGACAATCTGGAAATCGACGAGGTTCAGGCCGTGTTGCACATGCTGCAGAATTTCGACCCGGTCGGCGTGGCGGCTTTGGACTTGGCCGATTGCCTGCGTTTGCAGTTGCTGCAGTTGCCGGCGACGACACCCTACCGTGAGGATGCGCTGGATTTTGTTAAGCGGCATCTGGATTTACTGGCGACTTGCGATCAAGCCCGCTTGATCAAGCGCGTCGGTATGACCGAGGACGTGTTGCGGGGCGTGTTGGCCTTGATCCGCACCTTGGACCCCAAGCCTGGCGGTCAAGTCCAGGAAGTCAGCGTCGAATACGTGGTGCCCGATGTGTTCGTCGCGAAGGTAGCCGGGGCGTGGCAAGTCAATCTGAATCCGGAAATCGCTCCCAAATTGCGAATTAATCCGTTTTATTCCGGGATGATCAAGCGGGCTGACAACAGCCAGGACAACGTCAGCATGAAAAACCATCTGCAGGAAGCGCGCTGGTTTATCAAAAGCCTGCACAGCCGCAACGACACCTTGTTGCGGGTCGCGCGCAGCATCGTCGAAAAGCAGGGCGATTTTTTCGAGCACGGCGCGATCGCGATGAAGCCGATGGTGTTGCGGGATATCGCCGAGGAACTGGAACTTCACGAGTCGACGATTTCCAGGGTCACCACCCAAAAATACATGCACACGCCGCACGGCGTCATCGAATTCAAATACTTCTTCTCCAGCCATGTCAGTACCGATGGCGGCGGAGAATGTTCGGCGACCGCGATTCGGGCGCTGATCAAAGAATTGGTCGGTTCCGAAAACCCGGCCAAGCCATTAAGCGATAGTAAAATATCCGACTTATTGAATGAAAAAGGCATCAACGTCGCCCGCCGCACCATTGCCAAATACCGGGAAGCGATGTCGATACCGCCAACCAGCCAGCGGAAAAGGCTTATCTGAGTACGGAAGCATAATTTTTAAAAACAGGAGTATTCCATGCAAGTTAGTATCACCGGTCATCACGTAGAAGTTACCGATTCGTTAAAAGCTCATGTCGAAGACAAAATCAGCAAGATCAAGCGTCATTTCGACAACGTCGTGGACGTTCACGTGATTTTGACCGTCGAGAAACTGGAGCAAAAAGCCGAAGCGGCCGTGCAAATCAGCGGCGCCAAACTGTATGCCGAGGATGTCCAGGAAGATATGTATGTCGCGATCGATAACATGGTCGATAAACTGGACAGACAAATCGTCAAACACAAAGAAAAAAACCAAAATCACCGTTAATTCCTATCGGTTCGCGGGGACGGTTTGGCGTCCCCGCCTCGAATTCTCATCATGAAACTCGTCATCGTCAGCGGCTTGTCCGGTTCCGGAAAAAGTATCGCCCTGGATACCCTGGAGGACTGCGGTTACTACTGCATCGATAACCTGCCGGTGGTGCTGTTGCAGCAATTTGTCGACGACGTGATGGCGAAGGCGCCGGCCACGTACGCCAAGACCGCGATCGGCATCGACGCCCGCAATCGCACCGAAAAACTGGCGGACTTCCCCGATTGCATCGCATTTATTCGCGGCAAGGGTATCGATTGCGAAGTGGTTTACATGGAAGCCGACGAAAATATCATCCTGAAGCGTTACAGCGAAACTCGGCGCAAACATCCGTTGACCACCGAAAGCTTGCCGTTGCGCGAGGCGCTGGACATCGAACGACAAATGTTGCATCCGGTGGCGGTGATCGCGGATATCGTCATCGATACCAGTTTTACCCATTACCATCAGTTGCGGGACTTGTTGAAAAACCGCTTGGGCGAGAAAGGTAGGAGTTCGCTGTCCATTTTGTTTCAGTCTTTCGGCTTCAAATACGGCATGCCGCTGGATGCCGATTTCGTGTTCGACGCCCGCAGTTTGCCGAATCCGTATTGGGTGCCGCAGCTAAGGGGTTTGACCGGTAAACACGCCGAAGTGGTCGAATTTTTGCAGCACGAAACGGCCGTCAAGGAATTTCTGCACGATGTCGGTTATTTCGTCGGCCGTTGGGCGCCGCGTTTCGAGTCCGACAATCGCAGCTACCTGACGATCGCGATCGGCTGCACTGGCGGTCAACACCGTTCGGTATACTTGGTCGAGACGCTGGGGCAACACTTTAAAACCCTTACCCCTAACATTATCGTCAGGCATCGGGAGTTACGTTTCCCGGCCTCCTAACCTTCCGGTTTCAGCTTATGACAACACCCACCCTGCCGGAAAACGGCGAACATCTCTTGGCGCGCGCTACGGCGATTCTGGCCAAGGGCTCGCAGATCGAAATTCGCAATCTGGTGCGTTCGCTATATCCGGCCGAAGCGGCATTCGTGTTGGAGGCGCTGGAACCGGAGCCGCGCGCCAGCCTGTGGCGTTTGATTCCGCCCGGTGTCATGGGCGAGGTGTTGATCGAGTTGAATGTCGAAGTTGCGACCGCGTTGTTGGCGATCACCGACCGTAAGGATTTGATGGCCGCGACCGAGCAAATGGGTGCCGACGGCATGGTGGACTTGTTGCATGTCTTGCCGGAACCCTTGCTGTCTCAGGTTATGGAATCGATCGGAGTGCACAACCGCAATCGGTTCGAACAAGCCCTCAGTTACCGCGAGCATACGGCGGGCGGCTTGATGTCTCAAGACGTCTTGACGATACGGGCGGATGTTACCTTGGATGTGGTGTCGCGCTATTTGCGGCTGCGCGGCCGGGTGCCGGCCGGCACCGACAGCCTGATCGTCGTCGATCGCAAGGATAGTTTTCAGGGGGTGTTGGCGATCAGCCAGTTGTTGACGCACGATCCGCACACCAAGGTTTCCGAGTTGATGGATACCAAGAGTCCGGGGATTTCCTACAAAACCCCGAGCCGAGACGTGGCCGCGCTGTTCGAGCGGCGCAAATTGCTGTCGGTACCGGTACTGGCCGACGACGGTAAAGTGTTGGGTAGGATTACGATCGACGACATCCTGGATGTGATTCGCGAAGAAGCCGATCATTCGCTGATGAGCATGGCCGGCTTGACCGAGGAACACGACATGTTCGCACCGGTCGTGGCCAGCGCCAAACGCCGGGCCTTGTGGCTGGGCGTCAATTTGTTGACCGCGTTTCTGGCGGCCTGGGTCATCGATTTGTTCGAAGATACGATACAGCAAATCGTGGTTTTGGCGGTATTGATGCCGATCGTCGCCAGCATGGGCGGTATCGCCGGAAGTCAAACCTTGACGCTGGTGGTTAGAGGCTTGGCGCTGGGTCAGATCAGCGGCGGCAACGCTCGCGGCTTGTTGTTCAAGGAAATTTCGGTCGGCTTGTTGAACGGGCTGATTTGGGCGGTCGTCGTCGCCGCCGTGGCCGGAGTTTGGTTTCACAATCCGCACATTGGTATCCTGCTCGGCGCGGCGATGCTGATCAATTTGGTCTGCGCGGCCTTTTCCGGTGTGGCGATTCCGGTTTTGTTACAAAAAATCGGTGTCGATCCGGCGTTGGCTGGCGGGGTGCTGTTGACAACGGTCACCGATGTGGTTGGTTTTATGACCTTTTTAGGTTTGGCGACGCTGTTTTTACTGTAAGCGATTGTGCTTTTTGTCACGGAAAATGCTAACATTCGGGGTCATACATGAGCTGATTTTCCCAAATCGATGTCCACCGGCACCATTAACTCGCAAAAAACAGCTTTGGAGTTTAAAAGCACCTCATTGACCGTCCCGGTGCTGCTGCTGTCCGGAAACGACTTGCCCGCCATCGACGAGCAACTCAAGGAAAAAGTCGCCCAGGCCCCGGAGTTCTTTCGCAATTCGCCGCTGTTGATCGATTTGCAAAAGCTCAACGCGCAGAATCTGGTGCTAGATTTCGCCGACATCGTGGCGACCGTGCGTTCCCACGGTTTCATGCCGGTCGGCATCCGCGGCGGTAACGAGCAACAAAACCAAGTAGCGCTGGCGATGAATCTGCCGGTGCATTCGCTGCACGGTAGCAATACTCCGCTAATCAGCAAAGAGCCCGCCAAGCAGCCATTGCCGACGCCGGAGCCGCCACCATCGGCCCCCGCCGCGTCGAACGTCGAAAATAAATTAATCACTCAACCGGTACGTTCCGGACAGCGCGTTTACGCCAAAGGCGATTTGATCGTGACCGCGACTGTCAGTGCCGGTGCCGAAATCATGGCGGAGGGCAACATCCACGTCTACGGTTCGTTGCGGGGACGCGCCTTGGCTGGCGTACTAGGCAACGCCGAGAGTCGGATTTTTTGTTCCGATTTGCAAGCCGAGTTGATTTCGATTGCCGGCACCTACCAGCTCCGCGACGATTTGAGTCAGCACGCCCCGCATAAACCGGTACAAATCAGTCTGGCGAACCAGAAGCTGATCATCAAAGAACTTTAGATTTCTAGGAGGAACGACATTGGCCAGAATTATCGTAGTAACATCAGGAAAAGGCGGCGTGGGTAAAACCACCACCAGCGCGGCGATCGCGATGGGTTTGGCCAAGAAAGGCCATAAAACCGCTGTTATCGATTTCGATGTCGGTCTGCGTAATCTGGATTTGATCATGGGGTGTGAGCGGCGAGTGGTCTACGATTTGGTCAATGTGATCAACAACGAAGCAACCTTGAACCAAGCCCTGATCAAGGACAAGCGTTGCGATCAGCTCTATATCTTGCCCGCCTCGCAAACCCGCGATAAGGATGCGCTGACCCTGGACGGCGTCGAGCGCATTCTCGAAGAACTAGCCAAGGATTTTAAATACATCGTTTGCGATTCGCCCGCTGGAATCGAACGCGGTGCTACACTTGCCATGTACTTTGCCGACGATGCCTTCGTCGTGACCAACCCGGAAGTGTCGTCGGTGCGCGATTCGGATCGGATGCTGGGTATACTGGCTAGCAAGTCGCGCCGCGCCGAGAAGGGTGACGAGCCGATCAAGGAATATTTGTTGCTGACCCGTTATTCCCCCGATCGGGTCAAGCTGGGCGAAATGTTGAGCGTGGATGACGTGCAGGAAATTTTGTCGCTGCATCTGTTGGGCGTGATTCCCGAGTCCAAGTCGGTATTGAATGCCTCCAACTCGGGCACCCCGGTGATTTTGGACGAGCAAAGCGACGCCGGTCAGGCTTATGCCGACATCGTCGCGCGTTATTTGGGCGAGGATCGTCCCCACCGATTCATAGAGGAAGAGAAGAAGGGCTTGTTTAGCAAGCTGTTCGGGAGTAAGTGATGAGTCTGTTAGATTATTTCCGGTCATCCAAGCCCAGTAGCGCATCGTTGGCCAAGGAACGGCTGCAAATTCTGGTCGCCCACGAGCGCGCCTCGCGAAATCAGCCTTCTTATCTGCCGCAATTGCAACAGGAGTTGCTCGCGGTGATTCGTAAATACGTCAATGTCAGTCAGGATGCGATTACCGTCAATTTCGAGCAGGATGGCAATCAGGAAACATTGGAACTCAATATTGTGTTGCCCGACGAACGTTAATCGCGCTTTAGCGTTTGTTGTATGTCTGCCGCGTGGCGCCGGACCGAATACCCGATTTTTTTGTTGCTTAAAGTGTGAGGAGCTGAAATGGTAGAGATAATTGGTGAAGCGGCCGGAAAAATCTGGCAATTTTTGAATACCAACGGTGAGGCCAGTGTCAACAAAATCACCACCGAGACTGGTTTGGGCAAAAACGAGGTACAGCGGGCCTTGGGCTGGCTGGCTAAGGAAGATAAACTCAACATCGAAATGAAAGGCCGCGTTGAAACGGTCTCTCTCAAGTAATCGTTCCTTTGTCTCTCCGGAGCGCTTAAGACTGGCCTAAGCGCGTTCGCTTCCAATACCGGTGGCTGTATCGCGGTATTGGACGATCCGGGAGGTGCCCTCCGATTCGCCGTCCGCCGGGAATGCCCGGCGTGGCGGCGTTAACGTCCGTCGGTGCGACCGATGCGTCTCGATAACCGCCATAACAACAATAATTTTTCCCTAGCGGAGTTTGTCACCCGAAATGAAAGCCAAAATTGCCACCTTTTTTTCATTGGTGTTTCTGGTTGCCGTCAACCTCGGTATCTGGTCCTACATTAACAATCCCCTAAAAATCCCGTCCTGGAATAAAACCATGATGGGGCTGACCTTCAGCCCGATGCGTCGAGATTCCAACCCGCGCGAAGGCAAATACCCGACCCAGGAACAAATCGCCGAAGACATTAACCTGCTGTCGGACAAGGCGCATTCGATCAGAACCTATACCGCGTTGGAAGGCATGGAAGTCGTGCCGGAACTGGCGGCCAAGAACGGCTTGAACTTGGCGATGGGCGCCTGGATAGACGACGACCGCGAGAAAAACCGCCGGGAAATCGAAGCGCTGATCCAGCTTAGCAACCAATATCCGAAAGCCATTGTTCGCACGCTGGTCGGCAACGAGACCCAGATCCGCAAGAACGTCGAAATCGAGGAGCTGATCGAGTACATCCGCGAGGTGAAAAAACGCACCTGGAAGCCGGTCAGTACCGCCGAAACCTGGGACGTGTGGGAAGCCCATCCCGAGCTGGTTGCCGAAGTAGATTACATTGGCGTGCATATTCTGCCCTACTGGGAAGGCATTCCGATCGAAGAGGCGGTCGATTACGTATTCATGCGCTATCACGAATTGCAAGCCATGTACCCCGGCAAGCAAATCGTGATTTCCGAGGTCGGTTGGCCGTCGGACGGACAGCCCTACAAACACTCGACCGCTTCGTTGGCCAATCAGGCTAAATTTCTGCGTGGATTTTTGAACCGGGCCACCGAGGAAAAGCTGATTTATTACGTTGTCGAAGCCTTCGACCAACCTTGGAAAATCGAGATCGAAGGGACCGCCGGTGCCTATTGGGGTGTGTTCAACGTCGATCGAGAGCCCAAGTTTCCGATGGAAGGCGACGTGCTGGCCAACCCGACTTGGCGCAACTGGGCCAGCGGCGCGGCCTTGTTGAGCATCATCCTGATGGCGGCGTTCCTGTTCACCCGCAAGAGCTTGAAGCTACCCGGCAAGCTGTTTTTCGGCATCGTCGCCAACTTGGCGGCATCGGTACTGTTTTGGTCCGCGTCTATCGCCGCCGCGCAATATCAGACCGGATTCTCCGTGGTGTTTTGGGCGATTTTGTTGATGATGCAGGCGATGGCGATTTTGGTGCTGTTGACCGAGAGTCTGGAAATCGCCGAAGTGTTATGGCACCGCAAGGGCCGACGTACCTTTACGCCGTTAACGCCGCCGACGGATTTCCGATATCCGAAAGTGTCCATTCATTTGCCGATCCATAACGAGCCGCCGGAAATGGTCCGCAAGACACTGAACGCGCTGGCCAAGGTCGATTACCCGAACTTCGAAGTCCTGGTGATGGACAACAATACCAAGGACCCGGCGGTATGGCGGCCGGTCCGCGACGATTGCGACCGGTTGGGTGCGAAATTCCGCTTCTTCCATTTGGACAATTGGCCGGGCTATAAAGCCGGCGCGATCAACTACGCACTGGAAAACACCGCTGAAGACGCCGAAATCATCGCGGTCATCGACAGCGATTACATCCTATCGCCGGATTGGCTGAAAGCCATGGTGCCCTACTTCGATCAGGAAAACGTCGGCTTTGTGCAATCGCCGCAAGACTATCGGGATTCCCACCAAAGCTCTTTCAAAAACATGTGCTATTGGGAGTACGCCGGCTTTTTCAATATCGGCATGGTGCAGCGCAACGAGTACAACGCGATTATTCAGCACGGCACGATGACGATGATCCGCAAATCGGCTTTCGAAAAAGTCGGTCCGTGGGGCGAATGGTGTATCTGCGAGGATAGCGAACTGGGTTTGCGCTTGTACGAGGCTGGTTACGACTCGGTTTATTGCAAGGAATCCTTCGGTCGCGGTCTGATGCCGGATACGTTTTCCGGTTACATGACCCAACGTTTCCGGTGGGTCTACGGTGCGATGCAGATCATCAAGCAACATTGGCGGCATTTCTTGCCCAATAAGAAGTCCTCGTTGACGTCGGCGCAGCGCTACTACTTCGTCGCCGGTTGGTTGCCCTGGTTTTCCGACGCGTTGGCCCTACTGTTCACCGGTACCAGCCTGGTATTGACGGCCTTGCTGCTTTACGATCCGAAACATAGCGAGTTGCCGGTCAACGCCTTTCTGTTGCCGACGATAGGTTTGTTCGCGTTCAAGATCCTGCGTGGGCTGTGGCTGTATAAGGCCAGGGTGGCATGCTCGCTCTGGCAAGCCTTGGGCGCGGCCTTGGCCGGTTTGTCGTTGACCCACACCGTGGCGCGCGGCACCTTGCAAGGCTTGTTTACATCCGGCAAACCGTTCATGCGGACACCTAAATACGAGCAGCAAGGCCCGCTAGTTGCCGGTTTGCTGATTATCTGGCAGGAACTGCTGCTGCTGATCCTGCTGCTGGCAGGCGCGGTCGCGATGCGGATGGAGCCACAGTTCGATAATCTGAGCGGCCGCTTGTGGGTGGCGGTATTGGTGGTGCAGTCGGTGCCGTATATTGCGACCTTCCTGACCATTTTGATCAGCGTGGCCCCCAACTACATCCCCGGCCAGAAGCTGTCGGCCGACGAAATGGACGCTGAATAACTAACCGGACCGACCGAGCCCTCGCCGACGTTAAGTTGGCGAGGGCTTTTTTATGCCGTTTTTTGATGGTCGTCCCGCGCCGAAAGCAAGCTTAAGCAACATGGCGGAATTCCTGATCGCAAACATGGAACTATCAATTCGAAAGATGGCTGCAAGTGGCTAGCAAATCCCCGCCGCTAGCGCAAAAATGGCAACAACACGCCAAACAATAAAATCAACACCGCGCCGAGCAGCGCGGTTGAGCTGGGGATTTGTTCAAAGAAGATCGCGCCCCAGCTCAGACTCAGCACCGGCGTCAGATAACCGACCGAGCTGACCAAGGCCGCCGGTGCCGATTGGTAGGCGCGGGTTAGATAGTGCTGGGCGCCGCTGCCGAGCAGACCGACCACGATCAGCAAGCCCCAACTCTCCGGACTGGCCGGCCAGCGGAAGCCGAACGCCGTAAAATAGGCGGCGTGCAGGATTAGCGCCGCCAAGCAAAAATAAAAGATTACCGTGGTCGCCGGGTTGCTGCGTCCGGCCCTCGCCAACATCAAATAGGCCAGCGCCGACAGCAAGCCGGCGCCGAGCGCGGTGGTCTGGCCGAACAAATTGCCGCTTTGCCGAAAGTCGAATAGCAAACCGACCCCGCTAAAGGCGCCAACGATGGCCAGCCAGACCGCCAACGAGTTCTTCTGCGCCAGTAGGAAAGGGCTGAGCAAGGCGACGAACACGCCGCTGCTGGAGGTTAAAAACGTGCTTTCGCCGGGACCGATCCAGGCGATCGAGGTAAACGACAGCATCAGCGCGCTGGCGCCGAATAAGCCGCGCAACCACAGCGATGGCCGGCCGTCGCCCAGCAAGGCCGTCAGCCGACGGCCGGCTAATGCCGGAAGGATCAGTACGGCAAGATTGCACAGAATCCGAATGAAGCTGGCCATCACCGCCGGCAAGCCGGGGTCCAGTCGTTGGCTGGCGTAAACGCCGGCGTTCATCAACGAGAACAATAAACAGGCGGCAATCATGTCCAGCAAGCCCAAGGTTTGCCGACGGCGCGCGGCGCTGGAAACGAGCCGGGCGGCCGGCGGCGAAGTGGATTTGGACACGGTCGGGTGAATGGATAAAGGTTTAGTTTACCTGCTTTTGACGGTGCTTCGGCGGCCCGATTCGGGTTGGAGGTATACGCGGGCGGCATTTACCGCGAGAATGGCGACAAACATTCGCCTTTTGTAACTGTTCAGATGGCGCTTGGGGTAAGTTGGTTGCCTTTGGCGTTAAGTTGAACGGTTACAGTCGATGTAAGCAGTTGTCAAAGCGGAGCCGAAATAGGACGTTGGCTGAGCGGAGCCGAAGCCAGCGATGTCGCTTCGACTCCGCTCAGCGAACGGCGTAGCTGACGCTGAGGTGTTCATTCCCCTGCTCCGTTGGGAGAAGGTGTTTTTTACTTCGCGCTAAATGGTTACCGCCTTTTTTGAATTCCCTCTTCACTCGGAGTCAACCCATGCGCTTGCGAGACACCCTGCTCCAGGCCGGCAAGGCCATCGCCGCCCAAGCGTTACGAGCCGGTTTGATTGTGCTGGCGATGAGTATCGGCGTGGCGTCGGTGAATATCCTGACCGCGTTGGGCGACAGCGCGCGCAACTATGTGGTTAACGAATTCGAGTCGCTGGGCACCCACTTGTTGATTGTGTTGCCGGGCCGTAGCGAAACCACCGGCGGCCACCCGCCGCTGCTCGGCGAAACGCCGCGCGATCTGACGTTGGACGACGCCGAAGCCCTGTTCCGCAGCCGCAATATCGCCGCGATCGCGCCGGTCAATATCGGTTCGGCGCCGGTGTCGGTGGCCGGCCTGGAGCGGGAAACCAACATCATGGGTTCTACCCATGCCTTGCTGCGGGTGCGACATTTAACGGTCGCCCAGGGCCGATTTCTGCCCGAAGCCGCCGCTGGGCGGGAACTGTCGGTCTGCGTCATCGGCAAGAAAATCCGCGAGGATTTGTTCGGCCAACGTCGAGCGGTCGGCGAATGGCTTAGAATCAACGACCGCCGCTTCCGGGTCGTTGGCGTGCTGGCCGAGGAAGGCCAGTCGATCGGTACCGGTTTCGATGAACTGGTGATCGTGCCGGTGGCCTCGGCGCAGGCCTTGTTCGATAGTCACTCCTTGTTCCGAATTCTGATCGAGGCGCATAGCGAGTCGGCGATGCACCGAGCTGTCGACGAGGTGCGCCGCATCATCCAAGCGCGCCATGAAGGCGAGGACGACATTACCGTGATTACTCAAGACAGCGTGGTTAACACTTTCGACAAGATTCTTAGCGCACTGACTTACACGGTGGCCGGCATCGCCTCGGTCAGCCTGGCGGTGGCCGGCGTGCTGGTGATGAACGTGATGCTGGTCAGCGTCAGCCAGCGTACCGCCGAAATCGGTCTGTTGAAGGCCTTGGGCGCCCGGCGCGCCGAGCTGCAAGCGCTGTTCTTGACCGAAGCCGCCTTGTTGTCGCTGGCCGGTGCTGTACTCGGCAATCTATTGGGCAACGCCGGCATCGCGGCGTTGGGCTGGTGGTACCCTAATTTCCCTCTGCATTTGCCGGCTTGGGCCTGGACAGCTTCGCTGGCGGTGGCACTGGCGACCGGCCTGGGCTTTGGGGTGTTGCCGGCCCGTAAGGCGGCCGGTCTGAACCCGGTGACGGCCTTGGGACGGCGCTAATCATGAGCTGGCTAGATACCTTAATGCTGGCGCGGACCAGCGTGTTCAGCCATAAGCAGCGCTCCTTGCTGACCGCGCTGGGTCTGATCATCGGCATCGCCGCGGTCGTGATTCTGACCGCGATCGGCCAAGGCATACACCGTTTCGTGTTAGCGGAATTTACCCAGTTCGGCACCCATTTGCTGGCGGTGTTTCCCGGCAAGACCACCACCTTCGGCTTGTCCGGCGCGACGATCAGTACGGTGCGGCCGTTGTCGGTGGCCGATGCGGTCAGCTTGGGCCGGCTGGACAATGTCGTCGCGGCCATGCCGTTGGTGCAGGGCAACGCCCGGATCGAAGCCGGTAATCGCCAGCGCCGCGCCAATGTGTTCGGCGTCGGCGCGGCCTTACCGCAAGTCTGGCAACTCGGGGTCGCCAGCGGCCGCTTTCTGCCCGATTCCGCCGACCATGCCTCGCGGGCTTTCGCGGTGCTGGGCAGCAAGGTGTATCGCGAATTGTACGGACGCAGCAGTCCGCTCGGCCAACGGCTGCGGATCGGCAACGACCGGTTCCGGATCGTCGGCGTCATGGAGGCCAAAGGCCAAATGCTGGGCTTTGACCTGGACGACACGGTATTTGTCGCCGCCGACAAGGCGATGGAAATGTTCGACCGGCAGAGCCTGATGGAGATCGACCTGTTGTATAGCGGCGAAGTGAGCGTGGCGACCGTGGAACAGGCCATCAAACGCCGATTGATCGCGCGGCACGGCAGCGAGGATTTCACGCTGGTCAGCCAAAATCAGATGCTGGAAAAAATGGATTCGGTGCTGGGCGTGCTGACCATGGCGGTTGGCGCGCTGGGCGGAATCTCGCTGTTGGTCGGTTCGGTGGGTATTTTGACGATCATGACCATCGCGGTTTCGGAGCGAGTCGGTGAAATCGGCTTGTTGCGTGCCATCGGCGCCGAGCGGGGTACGGTGTTCCGGCTGTTTCTCAGCGAAGCCTTGTTGTTGAGCATGAGCGGCGGCTTGGGTGGCCTCGCGGTCGGCGTCGGCGTGGTGCTGGCGGTACGGGCGCTGTTGCCGGGTTTACCGGTTGAATTGGCCTGGGGTTATCTGATCTCGGCGTTTTTTTTGTCGTTGGCGATAGGCGTCGCCGCCGGCGTGGTGCCGGCGATCCGCGCCGCGCGCCTGAATCCGTTGCGGGCGTTACGGACCGAGTAAGCTTGAATTGTCGAATCCCGGTACCGGATAGGCTAAAGCATTCCCTTGGCGCTCGATCGCGCCGATAGTGCTGGGGCGAGTCGAATCGACGGCGTATCCGAAAAGGATTGGAAACCCGATGCGATTTACCAATATTCGCGGCGACGGGGCTGATGATGTTGTTCGGTCTTGGCGCCGTCAATGCTATCGGCATGCCGAAGCGCCGGCTAACGTATAATGTTCGGGTAAATTGCTTACCGAGAGTGATTGGTCATGCGCGACACTGGCGATTGCCGATATTCGATCCTGATACTTTGCCTGTTAGGCACGGCTTGCCGACCGGCCGTTGCCGACGAGGGCAGCGATGCGATCAGTTCCACGGCCGAACTGCTGCCTCTGAGTTGGGAGGAACTGACTGAGTTGGATGTCTCCGGTCTGGCGCGTCGCCAGCAATCGGTCAAGGACAGTCCGGCGGCGGCCTTCGTGATTACCGGCGAAGATATACGCCGTTCCGGTGCCAATAGCCTGCCGGACGTGTTACGGATGGTGCCGGGCATGAACGTGGCGAAAATCAATGCATCCAATTGGGCCGTCAGCGCGCGCGGCTTCAACGATCTATACGCCAATAAACTTCAAGTGATGATCGACGGCCGCAGCGTTTACGACCCGTTGATCAGCGGGGTGTATTGGGGCCAGCAGAATCCGGCGCTGCAAGACATCGAGCGTATCGAAGTGCTGCGCGGTCCCAGCGGTACCTTATGGGGCGCCAACGCGGTGAACGGCACCGTCAACATCGTAACCCGCTCGGCTCGCGACACCCAGGGCGGCTTGTTGTACGGCGGCGGCGGCACCGAGGAGCGCGGTTTCGGCGGGGTTCGCTACGGCGGCCAACTGGCGGACGGCGTTCATTGGCGGGGCACCTTGAATGCGGTCAACCGCGACGCCAGCGCGCGGCTGAACGGTGCCGGCGATACCGCCGACTATATGAACGCGCAAAACGCCAATTTTCGGCTGGACGGCCAAACCGGCGAACGGGATCAATGGATGCTGGAAGCCAATGTGGCGCGTTACCGTTTACAGGGTGACTACATCGGTGTGACCAGTATCGATCCGCCCGCTTGGCGCTCCGACGACTTCGGCCGCGACGGCGTGACCGGCAGTCTGCAGGGCGATTGGCGACACCGGGCCGAGAGCGGCCACGATTGGCGCCTGAACATGGCGTTCACCCAAACCGAGTGGACGTTGGCGATGAACCGAATGAGTCGATCGCAATACGTGCTGGATTGGCAGGATAGTCTACCGTCCGACGGCGCCCACCATTGGTTGTGGGGTTTGAACTATCAAATGATCAACGATCGTTTCGATAATACCCTGACCTTGAGCTTTTTGCCGGCCGAATTCACTCAGCACAACGTCGGTCTGTTTCTGCAGGATCAAATCGATTTGGGCGAAGACGTCAAATTGACGCTAGCCAACCGGGTCGAGCATTTCACTTACACCGGGTGGGAAACCGAACCGAATGCCCGTCTGATTTGGACGCCGGACCGTCGCCACAGTCTGTGGGCGGCGATATCGCGGGCGGTGGTTTTGCCGAATCGAGCGCAGCACAGCATTCGGCTGTACAAGACGATTCCCGGTACCGACCGGTTTTTCGAAGCCATTGCCAATCCCCACATGTTGACCGAGAACTTGATGGCCTACGAGTTGGGTTGGCGCTGGCAGGCGACCGATACCTTCGATATCGATACCGCGCTGTTTTACAACATCTACGATCGGATGCAGGGCACCCGATTTACCGGCCAAGTTTTCAACGATCCCATTCCCGGCACCTTGGAAGCCACGGTCGGCAACGAGCGGCAAGTCAAAAGCTACGGACTGGAAGTGTCGGCCAACTATCGAGTCAACCACGATTGGCGCCTGCAGGCCTCATACAGCGCCAACCAATTCGATATCGAATACGACCGTAGCCAATCCTGGCTGCGCGATCCGCTGACCGAGCAGCACTTCAATCCCAGCCATCAGTTGTCGCTGCGCTCGCTGTTCAACCTGACCAGCGAAATCGAACTGGACGCCTGGGCGCGCTATGTCGATAGGCTTTATGTGGATCAACGCGAAATACCGGATTACATTACCCTCGATTTGCGCCTGGGTTGGCATCCGCACCGGAATTTGGAGTTTTCGGTCAGCGGCCAAAATTTGCTGGACGCCTACCATCCCGAGTTTAGCGACATTCTGTACATACAATCGGTCAGTCAATTGCAGCGTGGTTATTTTGCCCAAGTATCCTGGCGGTTTTAACCGGTCGGTCGTGGGCATGCTGGTGCGCTGGCGCGTTGGCTGGATTTCGCTGTTGGCCGTGGCGGCGATTTCGTGGGTCGCTGCCAGCGACAGCGTGCCATCCAATCAGGAGTATCAGCTAAAGACGGCCTATTTGTTTCATTTCGCGGAATTGGCGGAATGGCCGGAATCGGCGCCGGTCAATATTTGTCTGTTGGGCGACAGTCCGCTACGCGACTATTTACCGGTTTTGGAAGGCTGGCAAATCGATAACCGCGTCGTACACGTGTCGCTGGGCGATAACATCGACAATTGCCGCATCCTGTTTTTAAGCGATCTCCACGTATTGTCGAAGGCGGTCAGCGAATATGCCCGCATCCGCCACGTACTGCTGGTCAGCGATGTCGAGGATTTCGCCCGCCGCGGCGGCATGGTGCAATTTACGTTGCGCGACAATAAATTAAAGTTGGTGGTCAATTTGCCGGCGGTCAGGGACGCCGGTTTGAAACTCAGTTCCAAATTGTTGCGAATGGCGGAAATCGTGCAATGAACCGCGCTCGTCCGAATCTGGGCTATGGTTAACCTGCATTTGTTTTCAGTCAGGAGTTTGTATGCTCAACATCGTCAATTATTACGAGCAATTGGTCGTCGACCGGTTATGGAAAATGGCCGAATCCGGCGAATTACCGGAGGGGGGCGGCTTGCGGGAAGACGTGGCTTGCCTGGCCTTGAACCGATTAACGCCGTGTTACGTGCGCAATCCGATCGACAAGGGGATACACGTTGACGACAGCCAATATCAACGAATGACCGCCAACGTCGAGGTGGCGATTGCCGAAGCCGTTAAACAGGTGCTCGATAGGCCGCGAAGCGACCGGGAGGCCTCGTGAGACGGTCGGCTAGGACAGTGGTCTGCTCGACGCTGATGCTGGTTATTGCCGGTTGCGGTTCTGCCGATCAGCCGCCGGACGCACCTCGCGCCGGCGGCGATGGCCGAGCGGTCGCCGAGGCGCTGCAAAAGCCGGTCGAACAAGCCAGGGACGCGGAAAAACAAATTTTCGAAAGTGCCGAACGCCAAAAGCAGGCGGCCGACCAGATGTGATACAGGCCGAGCCCGCGCCCATCGGGCGCGGGTCGGGAGAGTCAAAGGCTTATTTCAGATTGGGACAATCGAGGTATTTGGGATGGCTGGTGGTAATCGTGGCGACCCGATAATCCTGGTTGGGCGTATTGTCTGGACCTTGGCCTTCACCGGTGGCGCTGACGGTCAATTGCTCGGCCTTGGCGCCGTGATCGATCAATAACTTGACCACGGTATCGGCGCGGCGTTTGGACAGCGCCATGTTGTCGTTGGATTTGCCGACCGTGTCGGCCGATGCAGTGACCGCCGCCTTGGCATCCGGATGCGCGCCAAGGTAGTGACCGAGATGGCCGATGCCGCCGTGATCCGTTTTGAACGGTACCGCGCTGCCGGTTTTGAAATAGGCTGCGACGTGGTGGATCGGCTCGTTCTGGTGATGGTTGTGGCCGTGAACTTCGGTCAACCAAGCGCACAGTTCCTTCTCTGACTGCAATTTATGCTCGGCGGCGGCTCGCGCGGCGGCCTGAGCCTGTTGCTTCTCGTCGATATTCCAATAGTAGCCTTTCTCCCAATGCTTCAGAATGTGATTGGCGGTTTCCAGGTTTTCTTCGGCTTTTTCCTCGTGGAGGATAGATTGTCCGTAATGGCCGGCCATGGAGGCGTCGATTTGTGCTTTTAATTCCGAGGTATCTTGTTTCGGTGTGGTGCAGGCCGTCAAGGACACGGCTAAAACCGCGAGTGGCAAGTAAACTGATTGCGTTTTCATGGTGTTCTCCTCGTCGTGGTGGTGCGCCGTTACTCGCCGTCGTCCATCGGACCGTAATGGGTCCAATAGCCGGGCAGGTGCAGACCGAAATAGCGGGTGTCTTCGCTGTAGCGTTCCCAGACGTAGGCCGGGGAGATGAACTCGTCGCTCGGGATCGGCGCGCTGATGAATTCGACGGTACCGATCAAGGTTCGGCCGACGGTGTGGGCAACACCGCGCAACAAACCCCAGCTCATGCCGACCAGAATATTCTGTTCGCTGCTGATATTGACGATGTTTTTCGGCAGCTCGCCGACGCCCAGCGCCATATTAAAAAAGCCCTGATTAATTTTGTCGGTAAAGTCGTGCAAATAACCGTTTTCGTGTGCGTTTGCCGCCGGTGTCAACAGGAAACCGGCAAGCAGGCAGGTGGTGAGAAATGGATGGATTTTCATGTCAGTGCTCCCGTTATGTTGCATAAGGTAATTCCGCATAGCCGCTTAAGCATAGCAGCGATCACCGGAAAAGCATCCGTGACAGCGGATATTTAGGGTTTAGCGGTTGCCAGGGGGCCTTCTTTTCAGCTCAGTCGCCAGCAACTTCGACCCGATTGCGGCCGTTTTTCTTGGCGAGATACAACGCATCGTCGGCGGCTTGGATGATGGCTTCCAGCGTCAGGAACGGATCGATGGGGCGGCTGCAGATACCGATCGATATGGTCGTCGGTATGTAGCGGTTTTGGAAACGGAAACTATGGTTCATCACGGTTAAACGAATACGCTCGGCCCAGGCGACCGAGGCTGCAACGCTGGATTCGCGTAGCAGCATGATGAATTCCTCGCCCCCGTAGCGGGCCACCAAGTCTTCCTCGCGCATTTCCGCGCCGAGGATGTTCGCCAGTTCACGGAGAATCTGGTCGCCAGCCAAATGGCCGTAGGTGTCGTTTTTCTGTTTGAAATGATCGGCGTCGCACATGACGATGGTCATTCGAGCGTCGGCACGTTTGCAAAACGCCAACTCTTGTTGAGCCCGCATCATAAATGCATTGCGGTTCAGGATGCCGGTCAGCGCGTCGATATTGGCGGCTTGGTACAGTTCCTCCTCGGAGCGGGCTTCTATGAAGCGCTTATAATCGATCTTCAGGTATAAATCGCCGACCCGGACCCTATCCAGCAAATCGATGCGTTGCTTTTGGATGCGTTTGCCGTTGACGAAGGTGCCGTTGGTGGAGTTGAGGTCGGCGATAACGATGTAGCCGGGATAGCGGATGAAGGCACAATGTTGGCGGGAGATTTTTGGGTCCGGCACGCAGATGTCGGCATCCGCCCCCCTCCCCAAACTGATTTGCGGCTTGTCTAGTTTGTACTGTTTGCCTTGATGATGCCCCGACAGCATGATCAGGTAAGGCTCCAGCTCGGTTCTGGTCCTGCCGGCTTCCGACAGTTTGGTCACCAGCGTGTTCGCCGAGTCTTGCTGGGTCTTATCCGGGGGAGTGCTGGTCATGGCGGCATTGTAACCCTGTTCCGTCGTTAGTGTTTAAGGGTGTAGTCAAGCATAGGCCAATATTGTAAAACCTCCGGCGTTTGGTGTCTGCATTTGCCTGAAACGGTGGAGCTGCGGAGGCCGCGTCGATAGCGAGCGCGCCGACACGATGGCGGGTAGGGTATTGGCGCCAACGCTTACACTGACAGGCAGCACCCATTTTGAAAAAGTCGGTTTGGCTGCTCGCCTGGTTTGAAACTGCGCCGCGATATTGTCCGTCGCACCGCGAGCCTAGTAGCCATATCCGGTCAACCTAACCTGCAGCGGGCTAGCGAAACCGGAAAATGGGTCGAAAACGCCGATGAGATTGTCATCGAGAGTCCTTCAACCTAAAAAGGGCAGTTGGCGTGTATTGCGGGCCGTTCGTGCTGAGCAACGTCGAAGCATGGACGGCTCGCAATACACTCACCAAACGGGTGAATGAAAAGTCCCGCGCGCCCTTCGACAAGCTCAGGACGAACGGGATTTTTCATCGCCAAACTGCTCTTTTTAGGTTCAACGCTGTTGAAATCGCGGTCCACCATCGGCCCGAGTCGAGCTGAACAGCTTTTCGAAGTTCGCCGCCGTCACCGGTTTCGAGAAAAGGTAGCCTTGCCCGTAATCGCAGCCGGCCTGCATTAATAAATCGCGCTGCACCTCGGTTTCCACGCCTTCGGCGATCACTTTCATGCCCAATACGTGCGCCAGCATGATAATCGCCTCGCACAAGGCCATATCGGTGGAATGCGCGGTCAAACCGGACACGAAAGCCTGATCGATCTTCAAGAAATCGATCTGGTATTTTTTCAGATAGGATAGCGACGAATAGCCGGTGCCGAAATCGTCCAACGACGTCTGCATCCCGGCGTTTTTAAAAGCCAGCAGTTTCTCGGTAACGGTATTGGAAGCGTCCAGCAACAAACCTTCGGTAATTTCCACCGCGATGCACCCGCCCGGCAAACCCAAACGTTGCAAGTGTTCGAACCAATCGCCCAATTTGTCGCTATTGTTATGAAACTGCGCCGGCGATTTATTGATACTGATCTGAAACTGGGCGCTGTGACGATGGCGCCAAACCGCGACTTGCTCGGCCACTTGATGAAACACCCAGGAGCCGATTTCGGTGATCAGCCCGGTGTCTTCGGCGATGGGAATAAATTCGGCGGGATTGACGCGGCCGCGAGTGGGATGCTCCCAGCGGATCAGCGCTTCGGCTTTGCGGATTTCGCCGGTAGCCAAATCCACGATCGGTTGATACGCCACCCAGATTTGTTGATCGGCCAACGCGTGGCGGAGGTCGTTGGTCAGCCGCAAGCGAATTTCGGCGGCTTCCTGCATTGCCGGCGTAAAGTAACAAAACCGGCCGCGGCCCAGCTTCTTGGCGGCATACATGGCTTGATCGGCATTTTTCAGTAAATCCTCCACTGAGTCGGCATCGTCCGGATACAGCGCGATGCCGATGCTGATGGAGATGTAGCAAAGCTCATCCTTCAATTTGAACGGCGCCGTCATGGTCCGCAGAATCGCCTGCGCCACCCGATCGATGCTGTTAAGGTCTTGCAATTCCCCCATGATCAGCGTGAATTCATCCCCGCCCGGCCGCGCCAGGGTATCGGTCTCGCGGATGCAGGCCATCAGACGATGCGTGGTTTCCTCGAGCAAACGGTCGCCCACGTCGTGTCCCAAGGTATCGTTAATGTCTTTGAAGTGATCCAGGTCCAAGAACATCAGCGCCAATTTTTGGTGGCCGCGGCGGGATTTTCCAATCGCGCGTTGCAAGCGATCCAGAAACAGACGCCGGTTAGGCAGGCCGGTCAAAGGATCGACGTTGGCCTGTCTGTGAATGATTTCTTCCGCTCGGCGTTGTTCGGTGATGTCGGACGACATCGCCACCCGGCGAACGATTTGGCCGCTGTCGCCGTAGACGGTGCTGATCGATAAACGCGCCAGAAATTCCTCGCCGTTTTTGCGGCGGTTCCAAAGCTCGCCTTGCCATTGGCCGGTTTGATGCAAGCTGTGCTACATCGCCTGAAAAAACGCCTGATCTTGGCGACCGGATTTCAGCAATGAGGTGGATTGCCCGATGGCTTCGTCGGCGGAATATCCCGTCAGCGAGCTAAACGCCGGATTGATCGCGACAATGCGGTTGTCGGCGTCGGCCACCATAATCGCCTCCGAGAGCGCCAGGTAAATTGTCGCGGCCAACTGTACTTCTTGTTCGTTGCGTTTGCGCTCGGTGATGTCGATGACCGCCGCCAGACAGGTTCGATTTTTCCGATCGGCAATCGCCTCGATAGTCACCCAACGGGAAGTTCCGGCCGCTGCCAGAACGATCTCGCAATGCCGCGCGGCGATTCCGGCAAACACCTGCTCCAGAAATTGATCGAACACAGGCCGAAATTCGCCGGCAACGAAATCTGCGAAGCGTCGCCCGTCAACCGTGAAGCGCTGCAGCTTCAATAATTGTTCGCCCTTGAAATTGGCTTGCTGGATGCCGCCGTCGTCGCCTAACGTAAAATAGGCGATCGGCGCGAAATCGAACAATTCCGCGTAGCGCTCCAACGCTTGTTCGGCAAGGCCGCGGGCTTCCCGCAACGCTTCGTTTTGAATTTCCAGTTCGATCTGATGCACTTGTAACTCGTGCAGCGAGCGGTCTTGCGGATCAACCGGCATGTCCGGCGCGGTATTTGCCAACTGCCGTTCGGCTCGTTGGCGCAGCTCGACTTTCTTGCGAATCGTGTCATTCCGATTTTTCATGGCTGTTCCTTAATTCGGCTTCCAGCTTCTTGGTTTCGGAGATATCGATAAAGGTAATAACCACGCCGTCGATCAAATTGTCCTGGGTCCGGTACGGCATGATCCTCACCTTGAACCAACGTTCGTCGCTCGCTCTGATCTGCTTTTCCACGAACACCAAGGTTCGCAACACTTCCCGCGCATCCTGTTGTAGATCGGGATAGTCCAGATCGGTGACGATGTCGGACAACGGCCGCCCCACATCGGCGGCGATCAACTTAAACAAATGGCCGATGTGACTGGTAAAACGGCGGATATTCAGCGTGCCGTCCAGGAACACCGTGGCGATTTCCATGCTATTTAGCAGATTGTTCATGTCATTGCTGGCGCGCGACAAATCGTCGACCTTGATTTGCAACTCGGCATTGACCGTTTGCAGCTCCTCGTTTAACGACTGCATCTCTTCCTTGGAGGTGGTCAATTCCTCGTTGGTGGACTGCAATTCCTCGTTGGTCGATTGCAGCTCTTCATTGGCGGATTTCAGTTCTTCCTGCGAGGTCTGCATTTCCTCGCGCAGGGTTTGTAAATCTTCCTGGGTGTGCTGTAGCTCCGCCTGAAGCAAGGTCTGCGCCGCGTTCGGCGATTTGCGCGACACTTTACCGGCCGGCGCAGCGGCAACGTCGGTAAACACCACCATCAACATGCCCTTTAACGCATCGGGTTTGTGGATGGCCTGCACCGACAAATTCACGGTTTGGCCGCCGCTGTCGTTAGCGACCGTCAGACCGGCGACCTGCACCACGTCGGTTTCAGTTCTGGCCTTTTTGAGCGCGCCGATCAGTTCGTGCCGCAAACCGTCGCGGGCCATCGCGTGGATATTCCAATTGGCCTTGCCGGCGGCAGGCTCCAGATATTTACCGGTGCGTCCGCTGATGTAAAGAATGTCGCCATCGGCGTTAACCAAGACCGCCGCCGGAGCGAAGTGTTGCAACAGCAATTGATCCGCCAAGGTTTGCAAATTGGCGATAGGCGGGTGTTTTTCGGTATCTTCGATCATGGATGCGACGGGGAAATATTTGGTCGGGAAATCGACGTTCAACGGGAAAGGCGTATCGATGCGCCGATAAAGTCTTAATTTATGGTCGGTCGCGCTGAACAAATGACTGGCATTCCCGATCGTTTCGGCGTTGCCGAGCGTCAATATCCCGTGGCTGGCGAGCGTATAGTGGAACAGCAAAATCAGTTTTTGCTGCAATTCCTGACTCAGGTAAATCAGTAGATTTCGGCAGCAAAGCAGATCCAGCTTGGTAAACGGCGGATCCATGATCACGTTGTGCGGCGCGAAAATCACCATCTCGCGAATGTCTTTTTTGATGCGGTAGCCGCCGCCGTCCACATTAAAGAAGCGGCTAAGCCTATCCTCGGACACCTCGCCGGCGATAGTCGCGGGAAAGAAGCCTTGCCGCGCCTTGTCGATGGCATCCTGATCCAGATCGGTGGCAAAGATTTGCAGCTTGAACGGACGCGGGCTCTGGCTTTCCGCTAACACTTCCTTGAAGATCATCGCCAGCGAATACGCTTCCTCGCCGGTCGAGCAAGCCGGTACCCAGGCCCGTAAGGCCTTGCCGGCCGGATATTCGGCCAACAGCGCCGGAATGACCTCGGTCTTTAGCGACGCCCAAACCTCCGGATCGCGGAAAAAGCTGGTGACGCCGATCAGCAATTCCTTGAACAATAAATCCAACTCTTGAGGATTCTCGCGCAGATAGTCCGCATATCCGGCGATCGCGTCGATTTGGCGCAAACCCATGCGCCGTTCGATACGGCGATACATAGTATTTTTTTTATACAGAGAAAAATCGTTACCGGTACGATCGCGCAGCAGAATCAGGATTTGTTCCAGCGAGCTGCGGCTCTTTGAGGCCGGCGCCGTTTCAGGCGTTGCGTGCAAACCGCGCGGACTGTGCTTTAGATAAGCCAGGATCTTTTCCCACAGTACTCGCGGCGGCGCCACGATATCCGCCAAACCGGCGTCGATGGCGCTACGCGGCATCGAGTCGAATTGAGCGGATTCCGGCGACTGCGCGACTGCCAAGCCGGCATTCTCCTTGATCGCGCGTAAGCCCAGCGTACCGTCCGACCCCATGCCCGACAAAATCACGCCGATCGCCCGCTCGTGCTGATCGTCCGCCAGCGCCTTGAAAAACGCGTCGATCGGCAATCGCAAGCCCCTTAGCACCCGAGGTTCGAGCAAACGCAGTTTCCCGCGCTGGATCGACAAATCCTTGTTGGGCGGAATCACGTATACCCAATCGGGCTTGACGGGCATATGGTCGCCGGCCTGAATGACGGTCAACTGCGAGGTTCGCTGCAACAATGCCGGGAGCATGCCTTGATGATGGGGATCGAGATGTTGGACGACGACAAAGGCCACGCCGCAGGCGGCCGGAACCTCAGCGAAAAATTGTTCCAAGGCTTCCAGCCCCCCCGCCGACGCACCGACCGCAACGATAGGCGGCGTGCCGCCGCTATCGGCCCTTGGCGGGGTTTTGGGCGCCGGGCCATGACTGACGGCTCGCGTCAACGCATCGGCACCTGAATGGGTTCCGGGAGTGTCGGCCATGTTTTAGCTCACTTGGAAATAGATGAATGCAGAAGGGTCAGATACTACATTGCCGTGATCCCTTTGCGCGAGTCCGGCGATAGCTGTTTGTAAAGCTCGCAAACTCTTTTAGTCACCCGCCCGAAACAATGGCAGAACTTAACACGGTCATTACGGTGGATCGGTACGTTAACGCACATATCGGCCGACGGCCGACACGCGACTCAAGCAATTTCCACTGGCGGTAGACGAGCAGGTTTCAAACGACGCGGCTTGTTGGTTGGCAAGGGAGGGAGGTCTAGCTTCGCATCCAGTCATGGTGCTGGGCGTTGATTCGCGGAGATTTCAGCGGCCGGCCCCATTGGGGACCGGCGCGGAATGGCGGATGCCGGCCGGTGTTAGGCCAAGGCTTTCTTGAAAAACTCGGGGCAGGCCAGGCTGGCTTGGTGGATGTCGCTATTGTAATAAACGGTCTCGAACGGCTTGGCGGCGGCGTCCGCTTCACGGAACTTGGCTAGATCGCCCTTGCCGGCCATCGTCGCGCTCCACCAACCGGACGGATAAATACATTGCGGAAAGAAAATGGTTTGCAGACTGCCGAAACCGCCGGCCTGCATTTCCGCACGCATTTCTTTCAGGATTTTCATATGCAACAAGGCCGATTCGCTTTGTTGAACGACAATACCGTTCTCGCTCAAGGCCCGGAAGCAATCTTTATAAAAGTCCGCGCAGAACAAACCTTCGGCGGGGCCAACCGGGTCGGTACTATCGACGATAATGATGTCCACGCTGCCGGGCTCGGCGTCCTTGACCCATTTAATGCCGTCGATGAATTTCAAATCGGCGCGGGGGTCTTGGTTGGATTCGCAAAGCTCCGGGAAATAAATTTCCGCCAAGCGGGTAACGCGTTCGTCGATGTCGATTTGCACCGCTTGCTCGACATTCGGGTGCTTCAACACCTCGCGCAAAGTTCCGCAATCGCCGCCGCCGATGATCCAGACTCTTTTCGGGTTGGGATGGGTGTAGAGCACCGGGTGACTCATCATCTCGTGGTAGAAAAAATTGTCGCGGGTCGAGACCATCGTGCAGCCGTCGATGACCATCAGATTACCGAATTGTTCGGTCTCGTAGATTTCCAGAAACTGAAACTCGGATTGCTCCTCGTGCAGCTTGCGTTTGATTTTCAATGAAAAGGCGGAGCCGGATGGCTCTTGCGCTTCGCTGAACCAGGTGGCGTCGAGCATGTGTTGTCCTCAAAAAGTCATAAAATTCGCGGCATTATACTTTAGAATTGCCACCACTTTATGACAGCACGGGGAGCTTAGGTGCCGACATCCGCATGGTCGATTGAACAGGCCAAACAGCTATACGCGATCCAACAATGGGGCGACGGCTATTTTTCGATTAACGACCGGGGGCATGTCAGCGTCAAACCGAACGGCGCTAGTCAGGTGGAAATCGACTTGTTCGAGGTAGCCGGAGCCTTGCTGGACAAAGGCTTGAGTCTACCGGTGCTGATCAGATTCACCGATATTCTGCCGGACCGCATCCGCCGGCTGCAACAAGCTTTCGATCAGGCCCGTGCCCATCACGACTATGCCGGCCGCTATACGCCGGTGTATCCGATCAAGGTCAATCAGCAGGGCAACGTCGTCGAAAGCATCGTGTCGGCCGAGCATATCGGCCTGGAAGCCGGCAGCAAGCCGGAGTTGTTGGCGATTTTGGGTTTGGCCAAGCCCAACGGCACCATCGTCTGCAACGGCTACAAGGATCGGTTTTATATCCGGATGGCGCTAATGGGCCAATTGATGGGCTTGGCGGTGTTCATCGTCATCGAAAAACCGTCCGAACTGGAACTGATTCTGGAAGAAGCCGCCAAGTTGCAAGTTCAGCCCCTGATCGGCCTGCGGGTGCGGCTATCCACAATCAGCGCCGGCAAATGGCAGAACAGCGGCGGCGAAAAATCCAAATTCGGTTTGCACGCCAACGAGGTCCTGCAATTGGTGGCCCGTCTGGAGCAGGTCGGCATGCTCGATTGCCTGCGCTTGATGCATTTTCACATGGGTTCGCAAATTGCCAACATCCACGACATCAAACTGGCATTGAAGGAAGCCGGCCAGTTTTACCGACAATTGCGCGACTTGGGCGCCAACATCACCACCGTCGATGCCGGCGGCGGTTTGGGCGTCGATTACGACGGCAGTGGCTCGCGTAGGGAATGTTCGATCAATTACAGCATGCGCGAATACGCCGACAATATCGTCCGCGCCTTTGCCGAAACCAGCCGCGCTTACGGTCTGCCGCAACCCGACATTATTACCGAGTCCGGCCGCGCCATCACCGCTCACCATGCGGTGCTGATTACCAACGTCACCGAGGTCGAAACCTTGCACGGCGCGGCGCCCGCGGTCGGGCGCTTCGGCAACGTCAGCGAGGCTTACCACAACGCTCAGTTCGACATGGCCGAAGCCCGCGCCCGCTTCGTGCAGGGCGACATCGGTCTGGCCGAACTGGCCGACGCCGAAAAGCGCTATGTTGGTTTGTGCCAACAAATCCAGGCGCAGTTGAATTTGGATAACCACCATCACCGCGAAATTTTGCAGGAACTCGACGAGAAGCTGGCTGACAAGGTGTTTTGCAATTTCTCACTGTTTCAATCGATGCCGGACATATGGGGTATCGACCAGATTTTCCCGATCATGCCGATTCATCGTTTGAGCGAGCCGCCTTCCCGGCGCGCGGTGTTGCAGGATTTGACCTGCGACTCGGACGGCCGTATCGATCAATATGTCGATTGCCAAAACATCGCTAACACGCTGCCGCTGCATGCCATCGCCGCCGGCGACGATTATTTGATCGGCTTTTTCATGGTTGGCGCCTACCAGGAAATTCTGGGCGACATGCATAATCTGTTTGGCGACACCCATTCGATTAACGTCGAACTGGACGGCGACGGTTACCGCTTCGGCGAATTCATGGAAGGCGAGGATGTCAGCGAATTGCTCGATTACGTGCATATCGATACCACCGCATTGAAAGCGGCCTACCGGCGCAAACTGGACCAGGCCCCGTTAAGCGCCGAGCAAAAGCACGCTTTCGAGCAAGAATTGCTGGCCGGACTAAACGCCTATACTTATCTGGATAAATAACGGCGTTAGCCGACGCAAGCCAACGGAGTACGAATGAAAGCGGGTTTTATCGGTTTGGGCGCCATGGGGCGGGGCATGGCGATTAACCTCGCCAAGGCCGGCCACTTGGCGGCGGTTTATAATCGTAGCGGCGACAAAGCCTCGGCGCTGGCCGCCGAACTCGGCATCGAAGCCTGCGAGAGCATCGAGCAAATGGCGGCGCGGGTCGAAGTGCTGTTTGTCTGCGTATCGGCCGACAAAGACGTATTGGCGGTGGTCGACGCGATTTGTAAAACCGTGCGGGCCGGGAGTGTGGTGGTCGACATGTCCACGGTGTCCGGTGATACCGCGCGTCAGGCCGCGCAAAGGCTAGCGGCCCGGCACGCCGACTTCCTCGACGCCCCGGTGTCCGGCGGCGTCGAAGGCGCCCGTAACGCCAGCTTGGCGATGATGGTGGGAGGCGATGCCCAGGTGCTGGAGCAGGTTCGCCCGCTATTGGCGGCCATGACCAAGCGCATCGAACATCTGGGCGGAGTCGGTGCCGGCCAAGCCTGTAAGGCGGTCAATCAAATCATGGTGGCGGGCATCAATCAGGCCGTGACCGAAGCGCTGGCGTTTGCCGACGCTCAGGATTTGCCGATGGATAAAGTGATCGACGTCATCGCCGGTGGCGCCGCCGGCAACTGGTTTTTGGATCACCGGGGCAAAACGATGACGCAAGGCTTGTTCCCGCCGGGCTTCAAACTCGCCCTGCATCACAAGGATCTGAAGATCGCCCAGCAGATGGCGCAGCATGCCGGCATGGCCAGTCCGTTGACGGTAATGACCTTGGCGGACTACGCCAAGTTAATGGCTAAGGGTTATGGCGACGAAGATATTTCGGCGCTGTACCGATTGAAACAACAGCGAAATTCCAATTAGTTTACAAGGTGTAACAATGAAAATTACAGTGTTTGGCAGCGGTTATGTAGGTTTGGTAACGGGTGCTTGCTTGGCCGAGGTCGGTAACCAAGTGATGTGCATGGATGTCGATGCCAGCAAAATCGAACGTTTGAAACAAGGCATTATCCCGATTTACGAGCCGGGTCTGGAAGAAATGGTTAAGGACAACATGGCTGCCGGCCGCTTGAGCTTCACCACCGACGTCAAGGAAGCCGTGGATTTCGGTTTATTTCAATTCATCGCGGTCGGCACGCCGCCGGACGAAGACGGCTCCGCCGACTTGAAATACGTGTTGGCGGTGGCCAAAAGCGTTGCCGAGCACATGACCGATTACAAAATCGTCGTTGACAAGTCCACGGTGCCGGTCGGTACCGCCGACAAAGTCAAGCAAGTCGTGGTCGATGTCCTGGCGCAACGCGGCGAAGCCTTGGAATTCGACGTGGTATCCAATCCGGAATTCCTGAAAGAGGGTTCGGCGCTGGACGACTTCATGAAGCCGGACCGCATCATCATCGGCACCGACAATCCGCGCACCGCCGAGTTGCTGAAAGCCTTGTACGCGCCGTTCAACCGTAGCCGCGAGCGGGTCATCAATATGGACATTCGCTCCGCCGAACTGACCAAATACGCCGCCAACGCGATGCTGGCCACCAAAATCAGTTTCATGAACGAACTAGCCAACCTGGCCGAGCGTCTGGGCGCCGACATCGAGCACGTTCGTCACGGGATCGGCTCGGACAGCCGGATCGGTTACAGCTTCATTTATCCCGGCTGCGGCTACGGCGGCTCTTGCTTTCCCAAAGACGTCAAGGCGCTGGAACGCACCGCTCGCGACTACGGCTATCATGCCGAATTGTTGAGCGCCGTCGAAAATGTCAACGACCGGCAAAAGCACCGCTTGTTCGAAAAAATCTCCGCGCACTATCCCGACGGCGTCAAAGGCAAAACCTTCGCGTTGTGGGGCCTGGCCTTCAAGCCCAACACCGACGACATGCGCGAAGCGCCCAGCCGGGTCCTGCTGGAAGCCCTGATCGCGGCTGGCGCCACGGTACGAGCTTACGACCCGGAAGCGATGGAAGAAGCCCACCGTATCTACGGCGACAAAGCAGGACTGGTTTATTGTCCTAAACAGACCGATACCTTAAACGACGCCGACGCGCTGATCATCGTTACCGAGTGGAAACAGTTCCGCAGCCCGGATTTCGACGATCTGAGCAAGCAATTGAAGGATAAAGCGATCTTCGACGGCCGGAATATGTACGAACCCCGGTTGGTCAAACAGTTCGGTTTGGGCTATTACGCGATCGGGCGTTAAATGGTCGGTATCGCTGGGGCGGGGTAATCGCGCCGCCCCGGCGCCACGCTAAGCCGCGCAATCGTTCAAGATTAAGATCGTATAGATTTTTCCCTCGGCGTTTACAGACACACCGAGGGCCGCGGCTCAGGCCGCCAATTAAGTTATTCTAAAACGCTTGGTCGGTAAACGTCGCACCCGGTGTCGGCATTTCCAGCTTCGCCAAAGTCAAGGCTTCGATGCCGTCGGTGTCCAACAATAAAACCTCGCGCTTGTCGGCGATTGTGACGGTATCGACGCCATTGCCCTCTAGTACTCGGCCGTTTCTCGGCGCCACTTGCACGCAATAACCGTAAAGACGGACGATATTCCAAATAGTCGTGCAACCGGCTGGCGATCGGCTTAGGCTCGGCGGTGCGAATCACATGTTTCGATAATCCCAACATTCGGCGGGTATCGACGTCGCATCGTCCACTTAGTGGTCGCGAGCGGACGTCGAGTCGGCCGAAATTAACGGGTCAGCTTCAAATACTTGCGGTAAAGACTGTCTTGGTCCTCGACCGCGTCAGGGTCCTTGGAGATGCAATCCACCGGGCAGACTTCCATGCATTGTGGCTTATCGTGGTGGCCGACGCATTCGGTACACAAACTGGGGTTGATGATGTAGATTTCCTCGCCTTGCGAAATAGCGCCGTTCGGGCATTCCGGTTCGCAGACATCGCAGTTGATGCATTCATCGCTAATAAGCAGTGCCATGGTTACTCCGATTTAAATTTTGCGATTAAACGTTGTTTGACCGGCTCGGGCACGAAACTGGACACGTCGCCGTGCAATTGGGCGATCTCGCGGATCATGCTCGACGAGATGAACTCGTATTGTTCGGCCGGGGTCAGGAATACGGTTTCGATATCCGGATTCAGCCGGCGGTTCATTCCCGCCAATTGAAATTCGTATTCGAAGTCCGAAACGGCCCGCAAGCCGCGAATGATGACGCTGGCTTTGTGCTTACGGGCGCAATCGACCAACAAGGTGTCGAAGCCGATCACGGTGACGTTCGGGAATTCGCTGGCGACCTCGCGAATCAAGGCCACCCGCTCGTCCAACGAGAATAGTGGATTCTTCCCCTTGCTGACCGCCACCGCGACGATGACTTGCCGATACAGTCGGGAGGCTCTGGCGATCAGATCCAGATGGCCGTTGGTAACCGGATCGAAGGTACCCGGGTAAATCGCGGTAATGTTCATGGATTTGGGGCCATAGGAAAAAGGCGCGCATTTTAACCCATCCGGATCGCGAAAGCCTTAGCAGCGTTGCAACAGGCTGTAGGCGACTTCGCCGGCCGTCTTGGCCTTCAATAACCGCCAACCGTCCGGCCAGATCGGCAGCGGTCGATTGCTTTCTGTTTCGACGTAGATTTTTGCATAAACGCTCAACCAGCCGGCGGTTTCCAGCAACTCGCAAGTTGGGCCGGCCAAGTCACGGCCGAATGGCGGATCGAGAAACGCCAGATCGAAGGCCCGCGCGGGGCCTTGCAAAAAGGTCGACACGTCCCGCTCGACCAAGTTGATCGAGCTGGCCGCGAGCGTGCCGGCGTTGTCTCTGATCCAGCGGCAGGCGTTCGGATGGTTTTCCACTTGCCAGACTTCCTTGGCGCCTCGCGAGGCCGCTTCGAAACCCAGCGCGCCGCTACCGGCATACAAATCCAGGCAGCGGCTGCCGGCGACATCAAGCTGCAACCAATTGAACAAGGTTTCCCGAATCCGGGACGGCGTCGGCCGCAAGCCCGGCGCGTCCTCGAACAGGATTTGCCGGCCGCGCCACTGGCCGCCGATGATGCGTATCCGGTTCGCCATGCTTATTCGCCGGCCTCGGTTGCTTTGGCTTGCTTCGCGGGCGTGGGTTTGGCGGCCGCGCCGCCGACCGTAACGGTTTGCAGCAACTCCGGTTTCACCCGGCGCGCGAAGGCATCCTTGATCTGCTCGACGCTCACCGCTTCGACCTTACTCTGGAAGGTGTCCAGATAATCCAAGGGTTGCTGGTAAAAGCCTATCATCGCCACGTAGTCGCTGAGCTTGGCGTTGGTATCCAGGCGTAGCGCGAAGCCGCCGGTAATGTTCTGCTTGGCGGCGGTCAGTTCGGCATCGCTAGGGCCTTTCGCCAAAAACTCGGCGAAGGTTTGCCGCAGCACCTGCAAGGCCTGCCCGGTCTGATCGTTGCGGGTTTGCAAGCTCATCATGAACGGTCCCTGCCGATACATTGGCGCGAACACGCTGTAGGCGCCGTAGGCCAGGCCGCGTTTTTCCCGGACTTCTTCGAACAAACGCGACACCATGCTGCCGCCGCCCAGGATGTGATTCCCAACGTAAAGCGCGAAGTAATCCGGGTCTTTGCGATAAGTACCTGGCAGGCCGACCAACACGTGGGTTTGGGTCGATGGAAACTCGATGTGTTGTTCGCTGGTCTGGCTGGGCATCGTCACCGGCGGAATTTCGGCGGGCTTTTCGCCTTTCGGCAACTTTGCCAGCACCGCATTCGCGGTTTGCTCGGCTTGTTGCCGATTCAAATCGCCGACGATCACGACCATCGCGTTGGTGGCGACGTAATAGCGCTGGTAAAAGGCTTTCAAATCGGCCACGGTCAATGGGGCGACCGTTTCGATCAAACCGGCTTCCGGATGCGCGTAGGGGTGGTCGCCGAAGACCGCCTTGTTGAACGCGATGCCGGCAATTTCGCCGGGCGATTCTTCCCGGTGTTTCAAACCGGCCAGGGTTCTGGCTTTTTCGCGTTGAAAATCGGCTTCGTTGAATGCCGGTTGGCTGAGCACGGTTTCGAAATTCGCCAGGGCTTTGTCGAACAAGGCCGGGTCGGTCAGCGTGCGCACCGACAGCCAGGCCATGTCTTCGCTGACGCCGGCGCCATATTGGGCGCCGACCGATTCGAAGCGCTGGGCAATGTCGTCCGCGCTCAAGCTCCCCGCACCGCTGTCGAGCAAGGCCGATGTCAGCGAGGCGATGCCGAATTGCGCGCCGTCGCGGGCGCTGCCGGCGTCGAAGACCACGCGGACGTCGACCATCGGCAGGCCGCCGGTGTGTACGAAGTAAACCCGGCTGCCTTGCGCGGTTTGCCAATGTTCGATTTTGGCGGCGGCCCAAACCGACTGGCCGAGCAGCAGCAGAATCAGACCGAATAAATTAAAACGCATGACGGGCTCCTGACAGTTTTTTCGGTTTGGCCGATTCGGTGATCGCCTGCGGATCGAGGTAGGCGACGGTCAACGTGTCTTCGATCAAATATTTACGCGCGACTTCGCGCACCTGTTCGGCGGTGACCTGATTGACCTTGGCAACGTAGTCGTCGGACTTTTGCCAGCCGATGCCGGCGGTTTCCAGCGTGCCGAGCTGCATGGCCTGATAGAAATTGGAGTCTTTTTGGTAGACCGAACTGGCCAGTACCTGAGCCTTGATGCGTTGTAATTCCTCTTTGTCGATCAGCTCGTTCTTCAGTTGATAAACCTCGTCGAGCAAGGCGTACTCCAGGTCGTATACGGTTTTACCTTCGGCCGGGGTACCTTCCAGCAGGAACAAGTCCGACAAGCGCGAGGTCAGGTCGTAACCGGCTCCGGCCGATACCGCGACCTGCTTGCCCCTGATCAAACGGGCCGGCAAGCGGGCGCTGTCGCCGCCGTCGAGTATGCCGGACAGCACTTCCAGCGCGTAAGCTTCCCATTCGGGTTTGGCGGTGTTCAAGACCGGCACTTTGTAGCCCAGCATCACGTAAGGCAATTTGGCCGGCGCCTTGACGGTGATCCGGCGCACGCCGCGCTGTTCGGATTCGGCTTGCGGCTTGACCGGCTTGATCGTGCTGGGTTTTAGCGGTGCGAAGTATTGTTCGGCCAGTTGCTCGACTTGCTTGGCATCGACATCGCCGACTACCACCAAAGTGGCATTATTCGGCGCGTACCATTGTTGATACCAGGCTTGCAGGTCTTCGATCTGGTAATTGGCGATGTCGGACGGCCAACCGATCACCGGATTTTGGTAGGGGCTGTTGGTAAACGCGGTCGCCATGAATTGTTCGTGGACTTTGGCGCGCGGCTGGTCGTCGGTGCGCATCCGGCGTTCTTCGGTGACGACTTCCAATTCCTTTTTCAACTCGTCGGCTTTCAGATTCAGGTTGCGCATCCGGTCGCTTTCCAGCTTAAAACTGATTTCCAGCCGGGATTTTTCCAAGGTCTGAAAATACGCCGTGTAATCCTGGCCGGTGAAGGCGTTCTCGCTGCCGCCGTTGGCGGCGATTATTCGGGAGAATTCGCCGGCCGGATATTGTTCGGTACCCTTGAACATCATGTGTTCCAACATGTGCGAGATGCCGGTAATGCCGCCGGGTTCGTAACTGGCTCCGACCTTGTACCACACCTGCGAAACCACCACCGGCGAGCGGTGGTCTTCCTTTACCAGTAGTTTCAAGCCATTGCCGAATACGTGTTCGTGTACCTTGCTGTCCTCGGCCCTCGCCAGGATGGCAGGGCAAAGCAGCGCTAACGCTGCGAGCCTGTGTTTCATAGTTCCCTCGTTGCTTGGAATGGTGAGCGCCTGTGATTGTTTTAATAATCAGAGGTTCACTGTTATTCTATATGTTTGCCGAAACCGAAATCCATCCGCAGCCGAATGACGGACAAACCCGCGTTATCCTGGAAGAACTATTTGGAACTCTGCAAGCCCAGAGTCGTGGCATTGATCGTGTTTACCGCGATCGTCGGCATGTTGCTGGCCGTACCCGGCATGCCGCCGCTGGCCTTGTTCGTTTATGCCACGATTGGCATTGGCTTGGCGGCTTCGTCGGCGGCGGCGATCAATCACTTCATCGACCAAGAGGCCGATGCCGAAATGGCCCGTACCCGCAACCGGCCGCTGCCGACCGGCGAGCTGAATTCCCGTCAGGTACTGCTGTTCGCGGCGGCGATCGGTTTGTTCGCAATGGGCTTGTTGGCGGGACTGGTTAACGTATTGACGGCGGTCCTGACGTTTCTGTCCTTAATCGGTTATGCCTTTGTTTATACCATCTATCTGAAAAAAGCCACGCCGCAGAACATCGTGATCGGCGGCGCGGCCGGCGCGGCTCCGCCGGTGTTGGGCTGGGCGGCGATGACCGGTAACGTACATCCGCACGCGCTGTTGCTGTTCTTGATTATTTTCGTCTGGACCCCGCCGCACTTCTGGGCGTTGGCGATCGCCAAGCGCGAAGAATACGCCAAGGTTTCCATTCCGATGCTGCCGGTTACCCACGGCGTCGAATTCACCCGCCTGCAAATCTTGCTATACACGATATTGCTGCTGATCACCACGCTGCTGCCCTATCTGACCGGCATGACCGGCTTGATTTACCTGGCGTCGGCGGTATTGTTGGGCCTGGGCTTTTTGTATTACGCGGTGCAGATGATGCGCAAGAAGGACAATAAGACCGCGATGCGCACCTTCGGTTACTCGATCGTTTACTTGATGCTGATCTTCGCCGCGTTGTTAATCGACCACTACTTCCCGCTTTCCCTGTCATGACGTTGACTACCGAAGAACACCCGTTCGCCGAATTCATCAAAATTCTCGGCAAGGGCAAGAAAGGCGCCCGGCCGTTAACTCAGGACGAAGCCTATCGGGCGATGAAAATGATTTTGGCCGACGGTCAGGTCGAGCCCATCCAGCTCGGCGCGTTTTTGATGCTGATGCGGGTCAAGGAAGAAACCTGCGAGGAACTGGCCGGTTTCGTCGCGGCCGCTAGGGAGACCTTCCAATTTCGGCACGAAGTCAGCGTGGACCTGGACTGGTCGTCCTACGCCGGCAAGCGCCGACACTTACCGTGGTTTTTGCTGTCGACCTTACTGTTAGCCGATAACGGCATCAAGGTGTTCATGCACGGTGCCGGCGGTCACACCCAGGGCCGTCTGTATACCGAAAACGTCTTGAACGCGTTGGGCTTGCCGCCGGCCGCGTCGATAGCCGAGGCCGCCGACCAACTGCAACGGGGTAATTTCAGCTATTTGTCGTTGGAACACATCTGCCCCAAACTGTTCGACATGATCAATCTGCGGCCTATCATGGGCTTGCGCTCGCCGGTGCATACCTTGGTCAGATTGCTGAATCCGTTCGACGCCAGTCACAGTATCCAGGGCATTTTTCATCCGAGCTATCGCCAGGTCCATCAAAAAGCGGCGTTGTTGTTAAACCAAGCGCACATGGCGGTATTAAAAGGCGAAGGCGGCGAGACCGAGCGTAACCCGGATGTCGAATGTTTGGTGCAAAGCGTGCATGGCGACGAACTGAGCGACGAAGTCTGGCCGGCGTTGTTCGAGCGCCGTCATATGAAAGCCGAAGAACTGGACCCGCAATTATTGGCCCGAGTCTGGCGCGGCGAGATTGACGACGAATTCGCGGTGGCCTCGATCACCGGCACCGCGGCAGTGGCGCTAAAGCTGCTCGGCCGCGCTGGCAGTCAAGCGGAGGCCGAACAGCTTGCCAAGGACTACTGGCGCAAGCGCGATCTAGCCCGCGGCTTGTAAACCGGCGACGGAAAAATTCGGGATACCCTTGAAATCGCCGCGCGCCAGATGTTGGTATTGCAGACCGATCAGCGTCGAAAACTCGTCGTGTTCCACCCAGATCACCTTGGCCTGGCCCTGCAGTTCCAGATGTTTGAAGTCGAAATCGGCGATGCTGTTCGGTTGCACTTTTACCAATCCGAACATCCTGATCATCAAACCGTCGACCGAAACGTTTTCGGTGCTAAACGCATAATCGACGCCGTCCAGCACAATATGCCCCGGCTCGGTCATCGACTTGCGGTAGGCACGCCGGGAATACAGTAGCTGGTCGGCATCGTAGGATAAATGGCGAAACTCGATCGCAATCTGAAAGCCCTGCTCGGTCGCTTCGGCTCTAACCACTTCCGCTTCGCCCACGACGCGCATTTCCGGTAAATAAATATCGACGATAGGCGAAACTTGCAGGGCGCTGAATATGTCCTTAATGCCGTTTCCCGGCGGCGTATCCACCAATTCCGCCAATAGCCCCGTCAGCGAGAGATTGACGATTTTGATCGGATGTTCCTGATACCCGAGATAGAGCAAGCCCTGGCTGGTCAGGTTTTTTCGGTAGGCGCGGTTTTCAACGATGGGCATGGCCTGTCCTTTTTGATAGCGGGGGCTTCCGGTCGGGAGTCCTGAGTGACTTAGGGGTATTAGGGCATGAAAAATAAACTAATCGGTTTCGTTAGTCTAACGCTTTTCTCGGCCTGCGCCAGTCTGCCGCCGAAAAACACCGAAAATCTGTGTGAAATTTTTCGGGAAAAGGAGGACTGGTACCAGGCCTCGCTCGATTCGGCGCGGCGTTGGGGCGTGCCCATCGCGGTGCAAATGGCCATCATTCATCAGGAAAGCCGTTTCGTCGCGGACGCTGAACCGCCTAGGCCGACGATTTTAGGATTTATTCCCTGGTTCCGGTCCAGCAGCGCCTACGGTTACCCGCAAGCCAAGGACGAAACCTGGGCCGATTATACGCGGAAAACCGGGAAAGGCTGGGCCGATCGCGAGGACTTCGCCGACAGTTGCGATTTCGTGGCCTGGTACTGCGCCACCACTCGCGACATGCTGGGTATTTCCGCGTCCGACACCCACCATCTTTATCTGGCTTATCACGAAGGCCAGGGCGGATACCGGCGTAGCAGCTATTTGCAGAAACCTTGGCTATTGAATACGGCGCAAAAAGTTCACCGTCGCGCACTCAATTACGACGCGCAATTAAGCGGTTGCCGACAGGAGCTGAACGCCGAAAACTGATAAACTAAACCATTCACCAAACCGCAGGGAGTTATCGTGAAAACCGTAAAACAGCGCGTCGTCGCTACTTTAACCGCATTTATTATAGGATTCGTCATGTTCTCGATGGCCAACGCCACTACCCCCGCCGAAAATCTCGCCGCCGGCGAAGCCTTTTTGGCCGAAAACGCTAAAAAGCCCGGCATCGTCACCACGGCCAGCGGCTTGCAATATCAAGTCGTTACCGAAGGCAGCGGCGCGCAACCCGGCCCAACCGACAACGTCACCGTCCATTACCAAGGCACGACAATAGACGGCAAGGAATTCGACAGTTCCTACAAACGCGGCGCACCGGCCTCGTTCCCGTTGAATCGGGTGATTCCCGGTTGGACAGAAGGTCTGCAATTGATGAAGGAAGGCGCCAAATACCGTTTGTTCATCCCGGCTAAACTGGCGTATGGCGAGCGTGGCGCCGGGCGCGACATCGGCCCCAATTCGGCGCTGATTTTCGATGTCGAACTGATCAAGGCCCGTTAATCCGCAAGGCTTGGGCGGTGCGCCAGCCGCGCCGCCTATCCGTCCCGCTCCGCATCCAATCTAGCGAGAGCCGTCACAGTCTCCCGCCCCGCCAGCCGAAACCGCCGATAGTCGGCTTCCCGCAATACCCCGCGACTCATCCCTTCGTCCAATGTGACCGCCGCTTGGTAAAGTGCCGTGGCGCCTAGATTGCCGGCAGAGCCTTTCAGCGCATGCAACAAGCGATGAGCTTCAGCCAAATCACCTCGTTCCACAGTCCGCTCGATCCGCGCTATATCGGTTTCGGCGTGAGTTTTAAAGGCGCGCAGCATCTCCAACACGCTGGATTCGTCGCCGCCGAGCAGCGTCAACACCGGACCGAAATCGAAACCGGCGGCGCTCAATTTCACCAACTCCGGCGCATGCGGCGCCGGGACTGACGCTACCCCAACGTCGACCATTGAGGGGCGGCCCAGCTCTTCGCAAAGCCGTTCGATCAACTCGAGCGGCTTGACCGGTTTGGCGATGAAGGCGTTCATGCCGGCGGCGGCACACCGCTCCTGTTCGACCCTAGTCACTCCGGCGGTCAGCGCAATGATCGGAACGTCTGCTTGGTTTGATTCGGCTCGAATGCGGGCAGTCGCTTCCAAGCCGCTGACCAAGGGCATGTGGATGTCCATCAATACCGCATCGTAGCGGTGTTGACGCACTAGGTCGACAGCCTGCTGACCGTTGCCGGCCAGATCCACCGCGATCCCGGCCAGTTGCAGGAACTCGGACACCACGCGTTGATTGACCGGATTGTCTTCCGCCACCAGGATGCGCGCTCCGCGCAACGCCGCGCCGCGCGCCCGCATTTCGGCGGCCAGACCGGTTTGATGCCGAGCGCCGGCTTCCGGGACAGCTGGGGGCGGCAGGGTCTCGGCGATAGGCAGATTCAGCTCGAACCCGAACACCGTGCCGCTTCCCAGCCTGCTGCGGACGTCAAAATCGCTGCCCATCAACATTAACAATTGTCGACTGATCGCCAGTCCGAGGCCGGTGCCGCCGAAATCGCGGGTGATCGAATTGTCGATTTGCGAAAACGGTGTAAACAATTTGTCCAGATCCTGCTCGGCGATGCCGATTCCGTGGTCCTCGACTTCGAAACGAATCAATTCCCCTGCGGTTCCGGCGCGGCGCAAGCGTAGCGCGATGTCGCCGTGGTAGCTGAATTTGACGGCGTTGCCGAGCAAATTGGCCAGTACTTGCTGCACGCGCAGTGCGTCGCCTATCACCATCGTCGGCAGATCGGCTTCCAAGTCCACCTGGAAACCCAATTGTTTACCGGCCGCGCTGCCGGCAAACAGCGTTCTCAAGGTTTCAACCAAGGTCGGCAGGCTGAACGGTGCCGGCTGTATCGCCAATTTGCCGGCTTCGATTTTGGAAAAATCCAAAATGTCGTTGAGTATGCCGAGCAGACTGTCGGCGGAAGCGTGGATTTTTTCCAGATAATCGCGAATCTCGTCGCTGACCGGTTTGTTCAGGGCCAGCAGCGACATTCCGAGAATGGCATTCATCGGGGTGCGGATTTCGTGCGACATATTGGCCAAAAACGCCGATTTTGACTGCGCCATTGCTTCGGCGGATTCCTTGGCGGCAATTAATGCGCGCTCCACGCGCTTTCGCTCGCTAAGGTCACGGACCACGGCCTGTAACGCGGTCTGACCGTCCAGTGAGATCGCGGACAAGGTGACTTGCGCCGGAAACGCAGTACCGTCGGCGCGTAGGTGTTCCCATTCGAATTCTTGAAAACCGTGGGTCAAGGCTTGCGCCATGATTTGGTTGGCGGCCGGGTAGGAGTGGCGACCGTCCGGCTGGAATGGCGGCGAGACTTGGGCCGGATGCAGACCGCAAAAGGTCGCGGCGTTATCGTATCCAAACAGAGCCAGCGTGGCCGGATTGCAATCCACGAATCCGGCGGGCGTTACGACCATCACCGCTTCGTGCGAAACGTTGAACAACTCTCGGTATTTCAATTCGCTCTGCCTCAGGACTTCCGCGCCGGCGTGCGCCTCGGTTATGTCTTCGACGATGGTCCAGAGGGCGGGCGCATCGTCGCGGCTCGCCAGCCGCATCCCGTTCAAACGCAATAGCCGTTCGCGCCCGTCCGGCCGTAAAAACCCGATTTCGTAGGGGCTGAAGCGCTTGCTATCGGCGAGGCCTATCGTCAGGTCGGCGGGAAGCAGCATGGGTAGCGCGGTGCGGTTAAGTTCCTCGCTGGTGTATCCGGTGATGTCTCGAAACGCTTCGTTGAACTCCCGCAAGTTGCCGGCGGGGTCAAGCAGCGCGATACCCAGCGGCGACAGTTCGTAAAGTCCGCGTAATTTACCTTCTTGTTCGGCCAGATCCGCGAAGGCTTTTTTCAGATTGGCGTTGGCGATGTCCAATTCGGCGGTACGGGCTTCGACCAAGGCTTCGACGAATTCGGCGCGTCCGGTCGAGGAGAGTAGATAGATGTTCAACAACCCGGCGAACAACACCCCGCCCATCAAGACGGTCCAGGGTAGCCAGGACGATTGTTCCGAAATAAAGTCGGCGTCGGCTTGTACGACGATTTCCAGACGGCGATCGCCGAGCGTCAGGCTTTGTCGAATATCGGCCGGCATGGAGATCGTGCGGTGCGCGACGCCAAACAGATCCGAGGCCCCCTCGTCGCCGTCCGGGTCATTAAGCACCACATTCAAACCGTGCGTTTGCAGGCCCCGCAACGCGGCCGCGACCAGCGCGCCGGTACGCACCACGGTGTAGGTATAGCCGGCCTGCTCGCCGTTTTCGCCGGGTTCGAACAGAGGCATCACCAATAGCATGCCGTTTTCCTGGCCGCCGAATTGCGCCAGACCCACGTTGGTCGCGGCGCTTAGATCGCCGCTGGCCCGGGCTCGGGCCAAAGTTTGCCGGCGTTTCGGTTCGGAGCCGAGATCCATTCCCATCAAGTCGGCATTCGGAGCTGCCGGCTCGACGTACAACATCGGGTAATATTCATCGCGCGTGCCGGCAGGCGTCAACGCGCCGTCGGCTTGCAAATCCTTAATGCCGGCGGCGGCCGGCGCTCGAAGCCGTAGCTTGGCCTCGAACGCCGCGCGGTTGGCCGCGCTGACTCGCGGCGCCCACGCCAGGGCCAGAATATCCGGATTCCGGGCCAGCACGCCGTCGGCGAATACCGCGAATTCGCTGGCTTCCACCGAACTCGAGGCCCGAAATAGACTGTGTAACGACAACGAAGCCGTGACGGCCTGATTGAGGTGCTCGGCCAGCGCCTTGCCGATCGCGGCGGCGCTCGCCTCGAATTGCTGCCGCAGCCGCTGTTCCTCGACCCGCTGCACCTGAAAGAAAACCACGACCAGACCCGCCAACAGACTCAGGGTCGGTAGCCCTATCGTTACTAAACGGCCGCGCCAAAACGGCTGGGGCCGGGCGAACAGGCAAAACATCAGCGGCGACAAAATGACCGCGCCGAAGCAATCGCCGACAAACCAATTCCACCAACTCGCCGGCGCGGTCTGCGCCGTCAGCAGATCGAAATACCACAGACTGGCCACGCCGACGCTAGGTGCCAGCCAGCAAGACAACGGCCCGGCCAACAAGGTGTAGCGAAGAATTTGCCCGCCCCGGTTCAAGGCCGGAACACCGGGACAGAGCCAGTGTCGCGATAACTGGGCCGCCAACAACGTTTGCAAGGTGGTGCCGCAAGCAACCGATATCGCGGCGTAACCGACCTGCGGCGAAAAATGGCCCAGGGTCTCGCTGGCGTGACCGAGATTGATCAGCAGAGCCGCCACCCAAATCGCCGGCCAATCGCGATTTCCCCAAATCAACAGCGCCGCCAGTCCGATACCCGCCGGCGGCCAGATCGGGCTGGCGTAGCCGGGCGGTACCGCCAGGGCCAGGCCAAGCCAACCCGAGGCCGCGATCGCGGCGGTCAATACGAAACGGCGAAACAAGGTCGCGGCTAGCGCGCGAGGCGATGTCGGCATTGGCAATTCGCGAGTGGAAACGGCATAAAAGTGGCCGGTACTTTCGGCCCGAAAAGTTCCGCGGAGCAACGATTGGCGATGGCCGTCTCCGTGCTTATTGGACGGGCAGCGTCGCCATGTCGATCACGAAGCGATATTTTACGTCGTTGTTCAGCATGCGCCGATAAGCCGCGTCGATATCAGGCATTGCGATCAATTCGATATCGGCGACGATACGGTGTTCGGCGCAAAAATCCAGCATTTCCTGGGTTTCGCGGATGCCGCCGATCAAGGAACCGACCAGCGAACGGCGTTTGAAAATCAGGTTGCCGACGTTGGGCGACGGATGCGGGCGCTCCGGCACGCCGACCAGACACAAGGTACCGTCACGCTTTAATAGACTCAGATACGCATCCAGGTCGTGGGCGGCGGCGACGGTATCCAGAATGAAATCGAAGCTGCCGAGATGTCGGTGCATCGCTTCCGGGTCCTTGGAAACAACCACCTGATGGGCGCCTAAACGTTGCGCGTCGGCGGCCTTTTCCGGCGTGGTGGTGAATAACACGGTCTCGGCGCCGAAGGCATGCGCGAATTTAACGCCCATATGCCCCAGCCCGCCTAAACCGACGATGCCGACCTTGTGGCCGGCTCCAACCCGCCAATGCCGCAGCGGCGAATAGGTGGTGATGCCGGCGCACAGCAGTGGCGCAACGCCGGCTAGCGCCAGTGTATCCGACACCCGCAACACAAAACGCCGGTCGACCACGATCCGATTCGAATAGCCGCCGTAAGTCATCGTGCCGGTATGCGGGTCCGGACTGTTATAGGTAAACACGGTCGCGTTGCAAAACTGTTCTTGATGATCCAGGCAATCCGGACAGGTGCCGCACGAGTCCACCATGCAGCCGACGCCTACCCGGTCGCCGGGCTTAAAATCCCCGGCCTCGGTTCCGACGTCGACGACATGGCCGACGATCTCATGGCCGGGTACGATAGGGAAGGTCGTACCTTGCCACTCGTTGCGCACTTGGTGCAAGTCGCTGTGGCAGACGCCGCAGTAGGCGATGTCGATCAACACATCGCTAGGGCCCGGTTCCCGGCGTTGAAAGGCGAACGGCCGCAACGGCGACTGGGGATCGAAGGCGGCGTAGCCGAAACTTTGCAACATAAACGACTCCTGAGCTGACGGATGCCCGCATTGCGGTATCGGCCGATCGACTGCGGCGGACGGCCGATACCGAAGCGCTTTCGGACTAACAATATAGTCGGAATTCCTGGCGGTGGACGTAGCGCTAGCCCGCAGTCCACCGGGATTGTAGCTGGCGCCCTAGCCTAGCGGCGTAATTGGCTGTGTTTTATGCCGTAACCGAAATAAATCAAAAACCCGATCAGCAACCACACCACCAACCTGATCCAAGTGTCGACCGGCAGGCCAGCCATCAAACTCAAGCAGACCAAAATACCGGCAATCGGCACGTAAGGTACCGCCGGGCATTTGAAATGGCGTTCCATTTCCGGATGACTGTTCCGCAAAATCCAGACCCCGCCGCACACCAGCACAAACGCGAACAGCGTGCCGATACTGACCAGTTCGCCGAGTTTCTCGATAGGCATGAAGCCGGCCAGCAAGGAGACGGCGATGCCGACCAGAATCGTCGATAAATACGGGGTTTGAAATTTAGGATGTACTTGGGCGAACAGTGGGGGTAGCAGTTGATCCTTGGCCATCGAGAAGAAGATTCGGCTTTGCCCCATCAGCAACACCAGCATCACCGAAGTCAGCCCGGCGATGGCGGCGATTTTAATAATCGGCGACAACCAGCTCATGCCGACATGGTCGACCGCCAGCGCAATCGGCGCCGGAACGTTCAGCTCGGTGTACGGAATGATGCCGGTCAACACCCCGGCCACCAAAATATAAAGCAAGGTACAGACCGCCAACGAGCCGATGATGCCGATCGGCACGTCGCGTTGCGGGTTGATGGCTTCCTGAGCGGCGGTGGAGACCGCGTCGAAGCCGATGTAGGCGAAGAAAATCACACCGGCGCCGGTCAGTACGCCGCCGAAACCGAAAGGCGTGAAGTCGGCCCAGTTCTGAGTTTGAATATGTCCGGAACCGGCAATGATGAATACCACGATCACCGAAAGCTTGATCAACACCATCACGAAGTTGAAGATCGCCGATTGGCGGATACCGGTCACCAGCAGCCCGGTCAGTAGCAAGATCACGGAGACTGCTGGCAAGTTAATGAAACCGGCCTCGGGATTAGCCAAGTAGGCCGTGGTCAGATAAGTGGGTAGATGCAGCCCCAGCGCATCCAGAAAACTGGTCAGATAACCGGCCCAGCCTATCGCCACCGTGCTGCTGGCCAACGCATATTCCAGTACCAAATCCCAGCCGATGATCCAGGCCATCAATTCGCCCATCGTCGCGTAGGCGTAGCTGTAGGCGCTGCCGGACACCGGAATCATCGCCGCCAATTCGCTATAGCACATTGCCGCCAGGCCGCAGGCGATGCCTGCCAGGATGAAGGACACCACGATGGCCGGGCCGGCGTATTTGGCGGCGGCGATGCCGGTCAACACGAAAATCCCGGCACCGATCACCGCGCCAATGCCGAGCAAGGTCAAATCCTTGGCGGTCAGGGTCTGCTTCAGTCCATGCTCGACGCAGGTCAGGGCGTCGACGGATTTACGCCGGGTGAGTTGCGCGGGAATTGGCATATCGGAGCTCGTCGGTTATTGGAAATCGGGTTTATGTTGGGCGCCGTCGAAGCGGGCACCATGGGTGACAGCGCCGGTAAAAATCGCATCGTGCAGTTTGGTCGCCGAAAAATTGGCATCGGTCAGGTCGGCGCCGCTCAGGTCGGCGCCGTCCATGTCGGCCGAATAGAGATCGGCGCCGCGCAGATTGGCTTGCATCAGTTTGGCGTGCTTGAGCATGGCTCGGCCGAGTTTGGCCTGGCTGAGATTGGCGCCGCTCAGGTTGGCGCCTTTCAGGCTGGCGCGCATCAGACCCATGGATTGGTTTTTCATGTCGGCGGCCCAATCGGCGCCGCTGATGTTGGCGCCGCTCAAGTTCGCGCCGTCCATGATCGCGACGACCCGGCTACCGCTCAGGTCGGCGCCGCGCAGATCGGCATGCATCAGGCTGACGCCGAAGATGCTGGTACGGCTCAGGTTGGCGCCGTTTAGGTTAATACCGGTCATCACGGTCAAATCCAGCGTCAAACCGGCCAGATTGCTGTGATTGAAATCGGCGCGGCGCAGATCGGCGCCCCACAGGTCGGCATGGCGAAAATCCAGATGGGACAAATCGACGCCCTTCAAATCCTTGCGGCGTAAGTCGGCGGGGTGTTGCTGGTCGGCCTTGGCCAACAGCTGTTGAACTTCGGCCCGGGTCAGGTCGGCGGCGGCGGCCGGCTGGGTCGTTGCCAGCGCCACACAGACGGCTAGCAAAAAACGGACGGCGGACTTCATGATTCGAATCTCCTGAACGTGTGGTTTCGGTTCGGCGGTCGGCCATCACCGGCGGCCAACCCTCATGCCGACAGCGTATCATAACGCCGAGCTTGGGACAGCTCGATTCTGTCCGCCGGTTTGGCGGATCGCGCCGGGCCGGTTACTATCTCCGCCAATGATTCCAAGAGGTATCCGCCGGCATGAAGAAACCCGCTCCCGCGTTTAAAGCGATTCACGAATACGATATTGGCCCGCTGGCGACCTGCCTTGCCCGGCTCGGCGAGCAGCAGGCTCTGTTGGCTAAAGTCAGGACGGCGTTGCCGGAGGCCTTGGCGGGGCACATCCTTCATACCGTGCTGTCCGGTAGCCGTTTGTTGCTGTACGTGGATAGCGCGGCCTGGGCATCGCAAATTCGGTTTTTTCGGGACGCGATACTGGCGCTGGGTCTGCAAGCCGGTCGGCAATCGGTCAACGACGTGCAACTCAGGATACTGCAAGCCGAGGCGGTTGAGCGCGTGCGGCGAGCTAACTTGCCGACGCCGGAAACGGCGGAACGGATTGCCGCGGAAAGCGGAGCGGAAGGGGACGAACTGGCGGCGGCGTTAAACCGCCTGGGAGCGACCTTGCGGCGGCGGTTGCGCGAGCGCTGACCGCCGCCGATTGGCGGAGATTTAGCCGGCCGCGCGGGCGGATGGCTGAGCGGAGTGCATGAACGAAATCGGCGCTTCCTCGACACTGTCGAAGGTGACCATTTCCCAAGCATCCCGGTCGTTGAGCAAGCTCAACAACAATTTATTATTTAACGCATGACCGGACTTGAAGCCTTGGTATTCGCCGATCAGGCTGTGGCCTAGCAGATACAGGTCGCCGATCGCATCGAGAATTTTGTGTTTGACGAATTCGTCGGCGTAGCGCAGACCGTCTTCGTTCAACACTTTATCGTCGTCGACGACGATGGCGTTATCTAGACTGCCGCCCAGCGCTAGATTGTTTTCGCGTAGAAATTCGATGTCCTTCATGAAGCCGAAGGTACGGGCGCGACTGACTTCCTTGACGAAGGTGGTCGAAGAAAAATCCATCACCGCCGTTTTCAAGTGTTCGGAAAACGCCGGGTGCTCAAAATCGATCGTGAATGTCACCTTGAAGCCTTCGAAGGGTTCGAAGGCCGCCCATTTATCGCCTTCCTCGACCCGAATCGCCCGCTTGATGCGAATGTATTGCTTGGGCACGTCCTGTTCGACCACGCCGGCGGATTGCAACAAAAACACGAAGGGACCGGCGCTGCCGTCCATGATCGGTACTTCGGCGGCGCTGACGTCGATGATCGCGTTATCGATGCCCAGACCGGCCAGGGCGGACAGCAGGTGCTCGACCGTGGATACTTTAACGCCGTCGCGTACCAGCGTCGTCGACAATTTGGTTTCGCCGACATTCTCCGGGCGGGCGGAAATTGTCACCGGTTGGTCCAGATCGACCCGGCGGAAGCGGATGCCGGTGTCCGGATCGGAAGGATGCAGAGTCAGATAGACCTTGTCGCCGGTGTGCAAACCCACGCCGGTGGCCCGGATGGTGTTTTTTAAGGTACGCTGTTTAATCATGAAGTGCCGATAAAAAGGTAAAACAAAGCGGGGAGTCTACCACAGTTTATGCGATAGCTCTCCCCTGGCCCCGGTCCGGTCGCCTCATGGCAAAGCCGGCGTTGCTTAGTCGGCCTGGCGTCTCAAAAAGGCCGGCACGTCCAAGTAATCCAGATCGACATCGTTGCGCGGTTGAGCGCCGAATCGCGATTCGCGGGCCGATTCCTGTTTTTGCTGGCGGATCACGGTCGGTTTTTCCAATTGACCGTAATCGACTTCGCCGGCCGCCACTTTCTTGACCAGACTGATCGGCGCGGCCGCCTTGACTTTTTCGCCCATGCCGGTGGCGACGACGGTGACCTTAACTTCGGTACCCATGGCCGGATTGACCGCCATGCCGATTTTGATGTCGGCATCGTCGGACGCGAAGGCATGCATGATGCTGCCGATTTCGTCGAACTCGTTCAAGCCCAGGTCGCCGTTGGACGTGACGTTCACCAGAATGCCGCGCGCGCCTTGCAGATTGATGTCTTCCAAGAGCGGGCAAGCGATGGCTTTTTCGGCGGCCAAACGGGCACGGTTTTCGCCGCTGGCGACGCCGGTACCCATGATCGCGCTACCCATGTTGGACATTACGGTGCGGACGTCGGCGAAGTCCACGTTCATCAGACCCGGATGGGTGATCAGCTCGGTGATGCCTTGTACCGCGTCCAGCAGCACGTCGTTGGCGACCCGGAACGAATCGACCAGCGAACGGTTATTGCCCAGTGTCGGCAGCAGTTTTTGGTTAGGGATAATGATCAACGAATCGACCAGTTTTTCCAGGTCGCGCAAGCCGGACTCGGCAACCGCTTTCTTTTTGGTGCCTTCAAAGTCGAAGGGTTTGGAGACCACCGCCACGGTCAACACGCCCAGTTCCTTGGCGACTTCGGCGAAGACCGAGATCGCGCCGGTGCCGGTGCCGCCGCCCATGCCGGCGGTCAAGAACACCATGTCGGCGCCGTCCATGACTTCGCGAATACGCTCGCGGGTTTCCTCGGCGGCGGCGCGGCCGACTTCCGGCCGGGTGCCGGCGCCCAGACCCTTGGTCAGTTCCACGCCGAGTTGCACGATGGTATCCACGCTCATTTGTCTCAGGGCTTGGGCATCGGTATTCGCGCAAATGAATTGCACGCCGTCGATGCCGGTTTCCACCATGTGATTGACGGCGTTGCCGCCGCCGCCGCCGACGCCGATGACTTTGATAACCGCCGTGCCGCTACTGTCCAATAATTCATATTTCATTTTTACGCCCTCCAGACAAACAATTAAAAATTACCTTGAAACCAGCTTTTGATTTTCGAAAACAAATCCAGACCTTCTTCGTTCAACCCCAACGCCCGGCCATGATGGTCCTTGCCGTATAGCAGCAAGCCTACCGCGGTCGAATAAATCGGGTTTTCCGCCACATCGGTCAATCCCGACACGTGCAGCGGAACACCCATGCGGACCGGCATGTGGAATATCTCCTCCGCCAACTCCGTCAAACCCTTCACTTGCGAACTGCCGCCGGTGATGACCATGCCGGCGGCGATCAAATCTTCGTAACCGCTGCGGCGCAGTTCGGCCTGCACCAACAGCATCAATTCCTCGTAGCGCGGCTCGACGATCTCGGCCAGATTTTGCGCCGAGATCTTGCGCGGCTCGCGGTCGCCGATGCTGGGCACGTCTATCGTTTGTTGCGGATCGGCCAGTTGGGTCAGCGCGCAGGCAAACTGGCGCTTGATGTCCTCGGCGTTCTTGGTCGGCGTACGTAGTGCGACCGCAATGTCGTTGGTGACCTGGTCGCCGGCGATCGGGATCACCGCGGTGTGCTTGATCGCGCCTTCCGAAAAAATCGCCAGGTCGGTGGTGCCGCCGCCGATGTCGATTAAACACACGCCCAAATCCTTTTCGTCGTCGGTCAACACCGCCGAGCACGAGGCCAGTTGTTCCAGCACGATGTCGTCGACGTCCAAACCGCATTTGCGGATGCATTTGACGATGTTTTGTTCGGCGCTGACGCTGCTGGTCACCATATGTACCTTGGCTTCCAAACGGATGCCGGACATGCCGATCGGCTCCTTGATGCCTTCCTGCTGGTCGATCACAAACTCCTGCGGCAGGATGTGCAGGATTTTCTGATCGGCAGGAATCGCCACCGCCCGCGCCGAATCGATCACCCGGTCGATGTCGTGCTGGGTGACTTCCTTTTCCTTGATCGCGACGATGCCGTGCGAATTCAGACTTTTAATATGGCTGCCGGCAATCCCGGCGAACACCGATTTGATTTGGCAGCCGGCCATCAGCTCGGCTTCCTCGACCGCGCGCTGGATCGAGTGCACGGTCGATTCCAGATTGACGACGATGCCTTTTTTAAGGCCCTTGGACGGTGCCGTGCCGATGCCGATGATTTCGATTTCATCGCCGCCCCGGTACTCGCCGACGATGGCCGCGACCTTGGACGTGCCGATGTCCAGCCCCACTAAAATATTTCGATCTGTCTTTTTGGCCATTTTCGTTTGCTCTGTAAGCGTTTAAATCAAGTTCTTATTCTTTTCCACAATGGCTTTCCAATCGATGGCAGCCACTTCCGGTTTCCAGGTCACCGCGTATCCGTTCGGATAGCGGGTATCGACGCTGGCCATCATGGCCACTTGCTCGGCGCCCAACAAATCCATCGTTTTTAAAAAGCGTTGCATGTTTTCCAGCGGCGCCTTGCGGCCCAACTGCATTTCCAAGCCGCTGGCCAACTTGAGCCGCCAGGCGCGCCGCTCGTTGACGTGAAACTCCGCCAGCTGCAACGATTTATCCTTCAAGACGATATAAACGCCCTTCATGATTTCCAGCAGTTTCTTCTCTTGACCGGACGGACCGGTAATCAACGGCAGATGCCGAAACGGTTCGATATTGTCCGGGGTCAGCACATCGCCCTGCTTGTTTAGCAAGGCATTGCTTCCCCAGCGAACCACCGGCTTGTGCTCGACGATTTTGATATGCACCGCGTCCGGCCAGACCCGCTTGACGTCCACCTTGTCCACCAGCGGCAAATCCTTAATGGCCTGATGAACCGCCTGCATATCGGCATGGTAATAACCCAGCTTCATTTGCGGCGCCAACACCTGTTTCAGGCGCTCCTTATCGGTATATTGAAAGGCGCCCTCGATCTTCACGTAGCGGATCGGCTGGTTGCGCAGCATGCCGGTACTGACTTTTTGCCAGCCCCACCAACCGCCGCCGCACAGCAAGGCCGCGAGCAATAAAGTCCTAAGCCTGATCACCGCTCGCCACCATACTGGTTTCCAAAATTCGCCAGACCAGTTCTTGGAAATCGATGCCCACCGCCTTGGCCGCCATCGGTACCAAGCTGTGGTCGGTCATGCCCGGCACGGTATTGACTTCGATCAATTGCAGCCGGCCGCTGTCGTCGATGAAGGCATCGACCCGGCCCCAGCCGCTGACGCCGACGGTCTGACAGGCTTTCAATGCCAGGGCTTGCAGTTCTTTTTCCCGTTCATTGTCCAAGCCGCAAGGGCAGTGATATTGAGTGGTGTTAGCACGGTATTTGGCGTCGAAATCGTAAAAAGTGTGCGGCGTTTCCAGCCGGATCGCCGGCAGCGCCTCGCCGTTTAGCATGCCTATCGTGTATTCCTGGCCTTGTATCCATTGTTCGGCGTACACATCGCAACGGTATTGGCTGGCCAGTTTCAGCGCGGCAGCCAGTTCTTCACGATTGTGGGCCTTGCTCATGCCGATGCTGGAGCCTTCTTGGGCCGGCTTGACGATGACAGGAAAACCCAGCGCATTGATGCAGGTGTCGAGGTCCTGGTCGCCGGTCAGCAAAAACCAGCGCGGCGTGGGTAGACCGGCGCCTTGCCAGCACAATTTAGTGCGCAGTTTGTCCATCGCCAACGCCGAGGCCAGCACGCCGGAACCGGTATACGGCAATCCCAATGCTTCCAGCACCGCTTGCAACACGCCGTCCTCGCCGCCGCGGCCGTGGATCACGTTAAAAACTCGGTCGAAGCGCTGGCCGGCCAACGCGTCGATCGGGCTGGCGGTGACATCGATCGCCACGGCGTCGACGCCGCCGGCTTTCAACGCCTGGTAAACCGCATTACCGCTGTTCAGCGACACTTCCCGCTCGGCGGCGGTGCCGCCCAGCAACACCGCGACCTTGCCGAATTCGCTCGGGTTTTTGATTTGCAAGGGTTTCATTGTTTCTCACCTATCCGGCAAACTTCGGTTTCCAGCGCAACGCCGAATTGCGCCTGTACCCGGTTTTGGATCAGTTCGATCAGCGTTTCTATGTCCGCCGAACTGGCCTTGCCGCTGTTTTCGATAAAATTGGCGTGCTTCTCCGAGACCACCGCGCCGCCGACCGCGTAGCCTTTCAGGCCGCAGGCTTCGATCAGCCGCGCCGCGTAATCGCCGGGCGGGTTTTTGAACACCGAGCCGCAGGTGGGCTTGTTGGTCGGCTGGCTGGCGTTGCGTTTTTCCAGCAAACTCTTGATGTGTTGCTGACTGGCTTCGCTATCGCCCTTACGCAACAGCAATTGGGCCGATAAAAACCATTCGTCTCTCAGACCTTGCACCGAGCGGTAGGCCACTTCGAATTCGCCGTGATTGCGCAACGCGACGGCGCCGGCGCGGTTGATCGTTTCCACTTTATCGACGATACGCCAGGTTTCGCCGCCGAAGGCACCGGCGTTCATCCGCAACGCACCGCCCATCGTGCCGGGAATCCCGGCCAAAAACTCGGCGCCGACCAGCCCCAGATCGCTGCAAAACCGGGCGACGTGGGCACAGGGCACGCCGGCTTCGACGTAGACGCGTTCGGAATCGAGCAAATACAGGTCTTTCAATCGATTCCGGGTGTGGACCACCGTGCCTTTGACACCGCCGTCGCGCACCAAAAGATTGCTGCCCAGCCCCAACCAATACAAGGGTTCTTCGACCGGCAACTCGGCGATGAACGCGATCAGGTCGGCTTTGTTTTCTGGTACATACAGGCGCTCGGCAGGGCCGCCGACCCGCCAACTGGTGTACTTGGCCAGCGGCTCGTCGGTCAGCAAAGTGCCTTTCCAGGTCGCGGTAGCCATCATGTCGCCAGCCTCTGGGAGGCCAGCGCCTCGGCCAGTTTTTGCGGCAGATCGGCGGCGATCTGGCCGACGTTGCCGGCGCCCATCGTCAAAATCACATCATCCTTGGCAACGATACCGGCCAATATCGTCGGCAAGTCCTCGCGGTTTTGTACGAACACCGGATCGACCTGACCGCGGGTTCGGATCGAACGGCTCAGAGCCTTGCCGTCGGCGCCCGTGATCGGCGCTTCCCCGGCGGAATAGACATCCAGCAAGATCAGCACGTCGACGCCGGACAAGACTTCGACAAAATCCTCGAACAGATCGCGGGTGCGGGTATAGCGGTGCGGTTGAAATACCACCACTTTGCGGCGTGTCGGCCAGGCTTGGCGCAGAGCTTCCAAGGTCGCGGCCAATTCGCGCGGGTGATGACCGTAGTCGTCGACCAGCGTCAGCTTGCCGCCGGCAAATTCGATGTCGCCGTTGATTTGAAACCGCCGACCTACGCCCTTGAATTCGGCCAGACTTTTGACGATGGCCTCGTCGGCCACGCCCAGCGCGGTGGCGATCGTGGTCGCCGCCAGCGCGTTCAGCATGTTGTGCCAGCCGGGCAAATTCAGCGTGACTTGCAACGCCGGCAAATTGCCCCAACGCAGTACCGTGAAGTGGGTGCGCAGGCCGTCTTGCTGGATGTCGACCGCTCGCACGTCGGCGTAGCTGCTGACGCCGTAGGTTTTGACCGGTTTGGACACGTTAGGCAGCACGTCGCAAACGCCGGGGTCGTCGATGCACATCACCGCCAACCCGTAGAACGGCAGTTGGTGCAAGAACTTCAGGAAGGTTTCCTTCAGTTTGCCGTAGCTGCCGCCGTAGGTTTCCATGTGGTCCTGGTCGATGTTGGTGACGATCGCCATCATCGGTTGCAGGAACAAAAACGAGGCATCGCTTTCGTCGGCTTCGGCGACCAGATATTTGCCCAAACCGAGCTTGGCGTTGGCGCCTGCGCTGTTCAAGCGCCCGCCGATCACGAAAGTTGGATCCAGGCCGCCCTCGGCCAGCATCATCGTCGTCAAACTGGTGGTCGTGGTCTTGCCGTGGGTGCCGGCGACGGCGATGCCGAAGCGGAAGCGCATCAGTTCGGCCAGCATTTCCGCGCGGGGAATCACCGGAACCCGATTTTCGTAAGCGGTGACGATTTCCGGGTTTTTACGGTCGACGGCGGTCGACGTGACCACCACATCGACATCGGCGACGTTTTCGGCCCGATGGCCGAAATAGACTTTGACGCCCAGGCTTGCCAGGCGATCGGTCACCGGCGATGCCTTGATGTCGGAGCCGGACACGCTGTAACCCAGGTTACTCAACACTTCGGCGATACCGCTCATGCCGGTGCCGCCGATGCCGACGAAATGGATTTTGTCGATATCGCCGAGCGCCTGATTGGCGGCGGGAATGCTGGGGCGGTTCATGACGCGGCCTCTAGGCTAAGCAACTCGGCGCACAAGTCGGCGACGGTTCGGGTGGCGTCGGGGCGGGCGAGGGCCTTGGCGGCGCGGCTCATTTCAGGTAATGCGGTCATCGCTTGTTGGATAGCCTTGCGCAGATTTTGCGCGTTCAATTCGGATTGCGGCAGCAGCAGCGCGGCGCCGGTCTCGGTTAAATAGCGGGCGTTGGCGTTCTGATGGTCGTCGATCGCGTGCGGCAACGGCACGAATATCGCCGGCAGCCCGCATGCGGCGACTTCGCTGACCGTCATCGCGCCGGCCCGGCAAACGATCAGATCCGCCCATTGGTAGGCGCCGGCCATGTCGTCGATAAAGGCGAGCGCTTCGGCGTTTATTGCCAACTCGCGGTAACGCGCGGCGACCTCGGCTTGCATGGCGCCGCCGGTTTGGTGTTTGACGTCCAGTTTGTCCAGGCCGGCCAGGGCGTCCGGCAGCGTCTCGTTCAAGACCTTCGCGCCCTGACTGCCGCCCAGCACCAGAATCCGGACATTTCTGCCGGCGCTCGGCGTCCATTCGGATTTATCGGCGATTTCGGCGAAAGCCTGTCTGAGCGGATTGCCGGTACAGATGGCGCCGACGTCACTTTCGAAGCTGTTCGGAAACGCTTCCAATACCTGGCGGGCCGCCAAACGGGCTAGCCAGCGGTTGGTCGTGCCGGGCACCCGATTTTGTTCGTGGATTATCAGCGGGATGCCCAACCATTTCGCCATCAAACCGCCCGGACCGGCGACGAACCCGCCCATACCTAAAACCAGGTCGGGATGGCGTTGCCGCAAGATGGTTCGCGCCTGCCAGCAGGCTTTTAGTAAACGCAAGGCGCCGGCCAGCTTAGCGAGCAAGCCCTTGCCGCGTAGGCCGGCCACGGCCAGCCAATCGATTTCGAATCCGTGAGTAGGCACCACCTTGGCTTCCAGGCCTTTTTCGGTGCCCAGCCAACTAACCCGCCAGCCGCGTTCGCGCAACTCTTGGGCGACGGCCAATGCTGGGAAGACGTGGCCGCCGGTGCCGCCGGCCATGATTAAAATGTGCTCGCTCATACCGGCCGCCCTTTCACGTTGTTCTTGTTGTGTTCGGTTACTTCATAATGAATCCGAAACAACACCGCCACCGCTCCGCACATGACGATCATGCTACCGCCGCCGTAACTCATCAGCGGTAAGGTCAAGCCCTTGGTCGGCAGGATGCCCATGTTGACGCCCATGTTGACGAAGGCTTGAAAGCCGAACCAAATGCCCAGACCGTAAGCCACCAGGCCGGAGAACTGCAGGCCGGCGAGTTGGGCTTGCTCGCCGATCGCGAAGGCACGGATCAACAACGCCGTGAACAGGCCAACCACCAGAATGACGCCCAACAAGCCGAGTTCCTCGCCCAATACCGAAAACAAGAAGTCGGTGTGGGCTTCGGGCAGATAAAACAGTTTTTGCAGACCGTTCCCGAGGCCAACCCCGGCAAACTCGCCGCGGCCGAAGGAAATCAGCGCCTGGGTCAGCTGATAGCCGCTGTCCCTGGCGTGTTCCCAGGGGTCCAGAAAGCTGATCACCCGCTTCCAGCGATACGGCGAGGTGTAGGCCAGCATCGCGGCGGCCATCGAAACCGAAGCTACCAGCACGACAAAAGGCGACAAACGCGCGCCGCCCAGAAACATCATGCCCATGGCGATGATCAAAATGACCACGGCCGAACCGAAATCCGGTTCCAGAAGCAGCAACATGCAGGCTACCGAGAACAGCATCAACGGTCGAAGCAGGCCGAAAATCGAGCGTCGGACATGATCGCCGTGCCGAGTGATATAGCCGGCCATGTAAATGACCGAAATGAATTTGACCACTTCGGAAACCTGAATCCGCAGGCCGAGTATCGATAGCCAGCGAATACTACCGTTGACGCGGACGCCGACCCCCGGCACCAGCACCACCAACAGCAATACCAGTCCGGCGATGAACAGCGGCTGGCCCATTTTTTCCCAACTTTTCATCGGCACATTCAATACAGCGGCGGCAAAACCCAGGCCCAGCGCGATGTGCACCAATTGCTTAAACGGAAAATGCGAAATGTCTTCCGCCATCTTGACGCCCAAATGTAGCGAGGCGGACACGACCATGATGAAGCCCACGCCGAGCAGGCTGAAGCAAGCCAGCATTAACACCGGATCGACGTGGAGCCGATTTTGCGCGCGGGGTTTCGGGGTCGGTTTCAGCATGACGGCAGTTCCATCACCGCTTCGGCGAATTTGTTGCCGCGATCCACGTAGCTGCGGTATTGATCCAGACTGGCGCAAGCCGGCGACAGCAATACCGTGTCGCCTTCGCCGGCCAGACCGGCGGCGATTCGGACCGCCTCCTTCATATTGCCGGCGAAATGAACCGGCACGCGCTCTTGCAACGCGGCGGCGATCAGATCGGCATCCTTGCCCATCGCGACGACCGCCTTGGCCTTTTCGGCAACGGTCGGTGCCAGTTCGCTCATGTCGGCGCCCTTGGCGTCGCCGCCGGCAATTAGAATCACTTTGCGTTCGTAGCCTTGCAACGCGGCGATACAGGCGCCGACGTTGGTGGCCTTGGAATCGTTGACCCAGTGCGCGCCGGCTTTTTCGGCGATTTTCTGCATTCGGTGCGGCAGTCCCTTGAACTTGCGTAATGCGTCGCACATCGCGGTCATGCTCAAACCGACCGCTTGGCCCAGCGCCAGCGCCGCCAACGCGTTGGCGAGGTTGTGGCTGCCCTCCAGGCGCAAGCGATTGGCGGCCATCAGGGCTTGCTCGCCGTGCATCAAATAATCGGTTTCGCCGCGACGCAGATAGAAGTCGGCGGTGTCGCGGATCGAGAAGGTCAGGCAGGGGCGGTCGGCTTCGCGCATCGCCATCACCAGCGGATCGTCGAGATTCAACACCATCGCGCCGTCGCCCCTGAATACCCGTTGTTTTTCGGCGGCGTAGTCGGTCATGCCGGCGTGGCGATCCAGATGATCCGGGGTGACGTTCAACACCGTCGCGGCCGTGGCGTTCAGCGCGGTGGTCCGTTCCAACTGAAAGCTGGACAATTCCAGCACGTATAGATCGGCGTCTTGCTGCAATAAATCCAGCGCCGGCGTGCCCAGATTGCCGCCAATCGCGGTTTTAACCTCGGCCGCGTTGCCCATGTCGCCCAGCATGGTAGTGACGGTGCTTTTACCGTTCGAGCCGGTAATCGCGACGACCGGCTTGTCGGTCGCGCAAGCAAACAAATCGATATCGCTGATGACACGGACACCAGCTTGTATGGCTTGGCAAATCGCGGCCTCGGCCAGCGACACGCCGGGACTGATGACCAGATGGGTGGCGACGGCCAGGGCCGATTGATCGAAACCGCCGGTGAACACCGGCACGTCAGGCATTTGTTCGCGCAAGACATCGATCAGCGGCGGATTTTTCCGGCTGTCGACGACCGCGAATTTCAACGGGGTTTTTTGCAGGAATTGGGCAACCGACAGGCCCGTTGCGCCCAGTCCGACGATCAACAGCTTGCTGTTCGCCGCGGTCAGCGCGAAGTGGTGTTCAAGTTTGGCCAGTAACGCGTCGATGTCCATGCTTATCTCAGTTTCAGGGTGGCCAGGCCGATCAGCACCAGGATGACCGATACGATCCAAAAGCGGACGATGATGCGGGGTTCCGGCCAGCCTTTCAGTTCGTAATGGTGATGAATGGGTGCCATCAGGAATACCCGTTTCTTGCGGGTTTTATAGGAGGCAACCTGGATGATGACCGACACGGTTTCGACGACGAAGATGCCGCCCATGATGACCAGCACGATTTCCTGACGCACCAAGACCGCGACGATGCCCAGCGCGGCACCCAGGGCCAGCGCGCCGACATCGCCCATGAAGACCATGGCCGGATAGGCGTTAAACCATAAAAAGCCCAGGCCCGAGCCGATCAGCGCCGCGCAAAACACCACCAATTCGCCGGAGCGGGGAATGTGCGGGATTTGCAGATATTGAGCGAAATTGGCGTGGCCGGACAAATAGGCGAAGATCGCCAGCGCGGCGGCGATCATCACGGTCGGCATGATGGCCAGGCCGTCCAGGCCGTCGGTTAAATTGACGGCATTGCTGGAGCCGACGATGACGAAATAAGTCAGCACCACGTAACTCCACCCCATGTCCAGCGTGACGTGTTTGAAAAACGGTACGATGAATTGGGTTTCGGCGGGGACTTGCGCCGTGTTGTACAAATAAATGCCGGCCGCCAGCGCGACCACAGATTGCCAGAAATACTTGGCCCTGGCGGACAAGCCGTCGCTGTTGCCGAGCAGCACTTTTTTATAATCGTCGATGAAGCCGATCACGCCGTGCGCCAAGGTCACCACCAATACTACCCAGACGTAACGGTTGTTTAGGTCGGCGCACAGCAAGGTGCTGATCGCCACCGAAAACAAGATCATCGTGCCGCCCATCGTCGGCGTGCCGGATTTGGACAAATGGCTTTGCGGACCGTCGTCGCGCACGCTTTGGCCGATTTTGCGGCGAGTCAGTCTTTCGATCATCGCCGGACCGATCAAAAACGACATCGCCAACGCGGTCAACACGCCCAAAATCGCGCGGAAGGTCAGATAGTGTAAGACCCGGAAACCGCTGTCCAAACTGCTGAGGTAGTCTGCGAGTAAAAGTAACATTAGGCTGCTCTAAAGGGGTGGGTGAGCGCCGCCGCGACGTTTTCCATCTTCTGGGCCCGAGAACCTTTCACCAATACGGTTTCGGAACCGGCCAGCGCGGTCGTCAGCGCGTCGATTAATTGTTGTTGTGTGTCGAAATAATCGCCGCCGGCGCCGAACGCGGCGACGGTATGGCGAGTCAGTTCGCCGGTCGCGAACAGGCGCGTCACGCCCGCGGCTTTGATTAATTCGCCCATCTCGCGGTGGAGTCGCGGGCTTTCCGGCCCCAGTTCGCCGAAAGCGCCCAGCGCCAGCCATAGCGGCCGCTGCCGGACAGGTACCGCGTCTAGTGCGGCTTTCAACGAGGCTGGATTGGCGTTGTAAGTGTCGTCGATGACGATATTGCCCAGCTTTCCTTGCAAGGCCTGCATGCGGCCGGTCACGGACCGCAGTTGTTCCAGGCCGCGCCGAATGTCGGCAAGCGGAATGCCGAATTGCAGGGCCACGGCGGAAGCGGCCAGCGCGTTTTTGACGTTATGGGCGCCGGCCAGCTTTAGGTGGATGGTCAGGCGCTCGGCGCCGGTGATCAGGTCGAAATGGGTGTCGAAGCCTGCCGGGTCCAACGCGGTTTCGATCCGTTCGGCGCGAATATCGGCGGCTGGCGTCAAGCCGAACGACACAGTCTTGCGCTGGCCGGCCAAGCTCAGCCAGTAGTCGTAGTAGGCGTCATCGCGATTTAAAACCGCGATGCCCGCCGCGCCTAGATTCTCGACGATTTCACCCTTGGTTCTGGCCACGCCGTCGGTATCGCCGAAACCTTCGATATGGGCGGGGCCGACGTTGGTGATGACGCTGACGTCGGCCTGGGCACGCCGGCTGGTGTAGGCAATTTCGCCGGGGTGGTTGGCGCCCATTTCGATGACGGCGTAGCGGTGGGATTCACGTAATTTCAACAAGGTCAGCGGCACGCCGATGTCGTTGTTCAAATTGCCCTGAGTGGCCAGTGTTTCGCCTTGGGTGGCGAAGATGGCGGCGAGCATTTCCTTGACCGTGGTTTTGCCGTTGCTGCCGGTGACGCCGGCTACCCGCACCGGTAATTGCCGGCGCCAGTGGCCGGCCAACTCGGCCAACGCCAAATGGCTGTCGGCGACGACGATTTGCGGCAGGCTCGATTCGACCGGGCGCTCGACCAGCAACGCCGCCGCGCCGGCCGCTTCCGCATTGGCGGTGAAATCGTGACCGTCGAACTGGCGACCCTTGATCGCGATATATAAATCGCCGGGCTGTAAGGTACGGGTGTCGATGCCGACGCCGCTGATCGTTCGATCCGGTCCGGTCAAGCTGCCGGCCACGGCCGCCGCGATGTCTATCAGGTTTAGGTTCACGGCGCCCTCCATTCGGCCAGCGCTTGGCGAACCACGGCCTGGTCGCTGAACGGCCATTTGACGCCGGCGATGTCCTGGTAGTCTTCGTGGCCTTTGCCGGCCACGACGATGCAGTCGTCGGCTTGGGCTTGTTGTATGGTGGTGACGATGGCGGTGGCTCTGTCGTTGATTACGGTAATTTTTTGGCTTTCGCAGCCGCTTAAAATATCTTTGATAATGTCGGCCGAAGCTTCGTGGCGCGGGTTGTCGTCGGTAACGATGACCTGATCCGCCCAGGTTTCGGCGATACGCCCCATTTGCGGCCGTTTACCCTTGTCGCGATCGCCGCCGCAGCCGAACACGACTTTCAGTCGGCGAGCGCCCTTGACCGCGCGCAAGACTTTTTCCAAGGCGTCGGGGCTGTGCGCGTAATCGACGAATACCGTCGGCTTATCCTGGCCGCCGAAGCGTTCCATGCGGCCGGCAATCGCGCGTAAATCGGCCAGTTTGGCGACCGCGCTTGCAAACTCATGGCCGGTCGCCAGCAATACGCACAACACCGCCAACAGGTTTTCCAAGTTAAAATCGCCGGCGATGCCGGTCACGGCGCGTAGGCGTTGCTTTTGGTACACCGCGTCGAATGCGATGCCGTAGGCGTGGTACTCGATGTTTTCCGCGACCACGCCATGTGCGTCCGCCAGGGTTTTGCCGGATTTGCTGTAAGTCCAGTGCGTAGCGCTCGGCGCGATGCTCGCCAAAACTTCGGCGCTGCAGGCGTCGTCGAGGTTGACTACCGCGAATTGCAGCGTCGGCCATCCGAACAACTTCAACTTGGCTTGCAGGTAGTCGGCCATCGTGCCGTGGTAATCCAAGTGGTCGCGGCTTAAATTGGTAAACACCGCGCCGGCGAATGTCATGCCGTTGACTCGGCCCTGTTCCAGTCCGTGCGATGAGACTTCCATTGCCACCGCGCGTTTGTTCCGCCGCAGCAGTTCGGCCAACATTTGTTGCACCGCCAATGCGTCCGGCGTGGTGTTGGCGGTCGGCTGCAAATTATCGACCTCGCCCCAGCCCAACGTGCCGATCACACCGCAAGCTTCGAGCGCTTGGGCGATCAGTTGGCTGCAAGTGGTCTTGCCGTTGGTGCCGGTCACGCCGATGACCGTCAAGCGGTCGGACGGCTTTTGGTAAAACCGTGCGGCGATGTCGCCCAGGCTCTCGCTCAATCCGGCGACCGCGACGGCGGTTATTCCGGGCGTAACGGCCGCTTGTTCCGGCCGGCCGGCCGGGTCGTAAACGATGGCAATAGCACCGTTAATCAGCGCTTGGCCGGCATGAGTCAGTCCGTGTTGGTTCGAGCCGTTCAGCGCGATGAAGGCGTCGCCGGGGCGAACTTGCCGGCTGTCCAAGGCCAGACCGGCGATGTCGATATCGTCGGTGGCGGTGGCGTAGCCTGAAAGTAGCTCGGTCAATTTCATCGTTTGCTCAACAGTAAATGCATGGTGTCGACGCCGTCCGGTTCGACCCCGTAAACCCGCAATGCGCCGGCCATCACCCGCGAAAACGCCGGGGCGGCGACCAAACCGCCGTAATACTGGCCGCTGGTCGGCTCGTCGACGACGATCGCGATGATGAAGCGCGGGTTGCTGGCCGGCGCCATGCCGACGAACACCGACAGGTATTTGTCTTCGGTATAGCCGCCGGCCATCGCTTTTTTGACGGTGCCGGTCTTGCCGGCAACGCGGTAACCTTCGACGCGAGCCTGGTAGGCGGTGCCTTCCTTGCTGATCACGTGTTCCAGCATGTCCCGAACTCGGCGGGCGGTTTCCGGTTTGAATACGCGTTGGGCGTCCGGGTCCTCGTCGCGCTTCAACAAGGTGACCGAATGCAGCACGCCGTCGTCGGCCAGCGCGGTATAGGCGCGGGCCAATTGCAATACCGAGGTCGAAACGCCGTAACCGAACGACAGCGTCGCCTGGTCGAATTCATGCCAATTCTGATAATCCAATAGCGTGCCGCTGGCTTCGCCCGGAAAACCGACGCCGGCCGAGGTGCCGAAGCCGAGTTTGCTGTAAATTCCCCAAAAATATTCCGGCGGCATCGTCATCGCGATTTGGGTGACCGCGATATTGCTGGATTTTTGCAATACATGCGTCAAATCCAATGTGCCGTAGTTATGCACGTCCTTGACGACGTTGCGGCCCAGGTGATAGGCACCGTGGGTTTCTATCATCACGTTCGGGCTGATATAGCCGCCGTCCAAAGCCGCCGCGACGACGAAAGGCTTGACCGTCGAGCCGGGCTCGAAACTGTCTACCATCGCCCGGTTGCGATAACGGTTGCTGCTCAGTTCCTTACGGTTGTTCGGGTTGAACGCCGGTTGGCTGACCGTGGCCAGCACGTCGCCGTTTTTGGCGTCCAACACGACCAGCGAGGCCGAATGCGCCTTGTTTTGAAGCATGGCGTTTTGCAATTCCCGATATGCCAGATACTGGATGCGCTCGTCTATGGTCAGGACCAAATCCCGGCCGGGTACCGCTTCTTCGATATTTTCGACATCCTTGATAATTTGGCCCTTGCCATCCTTAATCACCCGTTTTTTGCCGGGCTGGCCGCGCAAGATATGTTCGTAGCCGTGCTCCATGCCTTCCTGGCCGACATCGTCAATGTTGGTGAATCCCAACAAATGCCCCGAAACCGCGCCGGCCGGATAATAGCGCTTGAACTCGCGCTCGAAATACACGCCGGTAATATCGAGTTCCTTGACTTTTTCAGCCACATCCGGATTGATCTGCCGGCGGAGATACAAAAAGCGTTTGTTGGCGTCTTTCTCTTTTTTTAACTGCGCCCGTAATTCCTTTTCCGGATAGCCGAGGATTTTCGCCATCGGCGTCAGCTTGTCCTGTTCGGCGTCTTTCAATTGTCGCGGATTGACCCAGATCGATTGCACCGGCGTGCTGATCGCCAGCGGTTCGCCGTTTCGATCCTGAATTTGGCCGCGATAGGCCGGCACCGGTACGATGTCGATGTGCTGCATGTCGCCCTTGTCTTGCAGGAACTCCTTGTCCAGCACCTGCAAATACACGGCACGACCGATCAAGGCCGACATCGCCACCAGCATCAACGTCAACAACATGCGGCGTCGAATCACAAAATCTGAACTTTGCGGCAACCCGACCGCCCCCGTGGTAATACGCATTTACGGTTTTATGTAGATGATTTTGTCCTGCGCTGGCAACGTCAACATCAGCCTTTGCCGGGCCGCGATCTCCACTCGGTTTTCCTCGGTCAAGGTGGTCAATTCCAGTTGCAAGCGACCCCATTCCACTTCGTAATCGTCAAGTTCCTTTTCCTTTTTCTGAATTTCCATGAATAACAGTCGCGATTCGTACTTGCTGTAGATCACTGCTATCGCCGAGATCAGCAACATCGCCACTAACGCCGTCAGGAAAATATTTCGAGCGATAGCCATCAGCGTTTCTCCGCCACGCGCATTACCGCACTACGCGCGCGGGCGTTGGCTTGCAATTCGTCGTCCTGGGCGCGGATCGCCTTGCCGATTTTGCGCAGTCGGCCTTGCTCAATATCGCGCTCCCGGACCGGTAATTTGCCTGGGTCGTGCTTCGCGCCGGCCTCGTCGCGGATAAAGTTCTTCACAATGCGGTCTTCCAGCGAATGAAACGAAATCACGACTAATCGCCCCTCAGGCGCCAACGCCTCCAACGCCAGCCGCAGGGCGGTGCGTAACTGTTCCAATTCCTGATTGATTTCTATCCTGATGGCCTGGAAACAGCGTGTGGCCGGGTGTTTGTGTTTGTCTCGGAACGGCACGTTGTCTTCGATTAGTTTGGCCAATTGCGCTGTCGTCGTCAGCGGGTGCGATTGCCGCTGGGTGACAATGGCCTTGGCTATTCTGCGCGAATAGCGTTCTTCGCCGTATTCGAAAAAAATTCTTGCCAGTTCCGATTCTTCTACCTTGGCCAGATATTCGGCGGCCGTCGGGCCGCGTTGCGAGTCCATGCGCATGTCCAACGGGCCGTCGCGGAGAAAACTGAAACCGCGTTCGGCCTTATCCAGTTGCGGCGAAGAAACGCCCAAATCCATCAAGATGCCGTCCAATTTGCCGTGACAGCCCGATTGCTCCGCCACGGTAGCCAGCTCCGAGAAGCAAGCGTGATGAAGGCTGAAGCGCGGATCCGCTTTCAGTTCGTCGGCGGTCGCGCTAACAATCGCATCGTAATCGCGGTCCGTGGCCAATAGTCGGCCGGATTCGCCAAGCCGGGTCAAGATACCGCGGCTGTGGCCGCCTCTCCCGAAGGTGCAGTCCAGGTAGACGCCGTTAGGTTTTATCCGGAGTTCCCGCAGGGCTTCTTCGTATAAAACAGTCTGGTGGCCGGACATCCCGGTCAGAACGACAAGGAGCCGAGTTCTTCAAGGCCCTCGGTGTCGTTGCCGTCCATCCACTCCTGTTCCTTGGCCTTCCAGGCTTCGTCGTTCCAGATCTCGAACTTGTTCAGTTGACCGACCAAAACAATATGTTTCTCCATGCCGGCAAACTCTCTGAGCTTTTCCGGCAGCAACAAGCGGCCCTGAGTATCCATTTCACATTCGGAAGCGTTGCCAATCACAAATCGGCGCAATTTGCCGGCCATCTTGTTAAGTGTCGGCAGCTTGCTGATGGTTTGTTCGAGTTTTTCCCACTCGGGAAGCGGGTACAGCCACAGGCAGCCCGGCTCGCCTATGCATTTGTCGTCGACGGCGACAGTCACAACCATTTGGCGGTCACAGCACTCTTGTAACTCCTCCCGGTACCGAGTAGGAATCGCAACGCGCCCTTTCGCATCCAAACTGATTGAACTAATGCCTCGAAACAAGATACGCCTCAAATTTCCAAAAAATTCCCTTTTAAACCACTTTATAGCACTTTTGTACCACTATAGTTTTCAACGGTGGGTTAGTCAAGAGGCATTTAGATTAAATTCTTTCTTTTTCTACAATGACTTAGACAGGATTGGCTGGGAAAAACCCCGAAATCCAGGGAAACGAGTGAAACTCGATTTTTATCAAAACCTTAACGGGAATTTGTTAGGCAACGCACAATCCGTGGGGCGTAATGCCCCTGTTTTTAAAATGAATTGCGTATTGATGACCGGGAGGTCGGTGCGACAGGTCAATATTCCGACTTCGGATTACGACCCAGCAGATTTTGAACGGCTTGTAGCGGAGCGAGCTGATTGAACAATACGTTGTAAACCTGCTCGGTGATGGGCATTTCGACGAGATGTTTTTGTGCGAGAGTCTGGGTCAGGCGCGCGGCGGAGATACCTTCCACGGCCTGATTAATGTCGGCCAGCGCCTGACTTTGGCTCTTACCCTGTCCCAAGGCTAATCCGAAGCGGCGATTGCGCGACTGGTCGTCGGTGCAAGTTAGAATTAAATCGCCCAGACCGGCCAAACCCATGAAGGTATCCGGCTGGCCGCCCAAGCGAATGCCGAGGCGGATAATTTCGCTAAGGCCGCGGGTAATCAACGCGGAGCGCGTGTTCGCTCCAAAACCCAAGCCGTCGGCAATGCCGGCCGCTATCGCCAGGACATTTTTACACGCGCCGCCGACTTGCACGCCGACGATGTCGGTACTGGTATAAACTCTAAAGCGTTGATTGTGGAGAATTCCGGCCAGTTCGGCCGCGAAAGGTTCGGAAATCGATGCAACGGTGAGCGCGGTGGGTAGGTCGTCGGCGACTTCCCGAGCGAAGGTTGGGCCCGATAGTACCGCCGTCGCCGCGCCATGCCCCAGAACGTCGGCGGCAACATCGCTGAGTAACGCACCTTCCGCGCCGTCAAAGCCTTTAGTCGCCCAGGCAATTTTCGGCGACTCGTCTAGCATCGGTTTGATTGCGGTCAAAGTGTCCCGGAACGCGTGACTGGGAACCGATATCAGCAAAATGTCGCTGAATTCAACCGCCTGTTTCAGATTGCTGGTGACGGCCAGGTTGGCCGGAAACGGTTTGTCCGGCAGATAGCGCCGGTTTTGCCGATCGGTATTTAGGTCGGCCACATGCCGTGGATTGTGAGCCCACAGCATGGTAGCGCTGCCGTTTCTGGCGGCTTGAATCGCCAGAGCCGTTCCCCATGAACCGGCACCGAATATGCTGATCGCGGGCGGCATTAAAACAGCTTAGTTTAAGGTTTTATCTTCAGGAGCTTGCTGAGCTTGAGCTTGTTGTAATTGCTGCATATACAGCGCGTCGAAATTGACCGGAGCCAGAATCAATTGTGGGAAGCCGCCCTTGCTGACCAAGTCGGAAATGACTTCTCGAGCGTAAGGGAACAAAATGTTGGGACAGAAGCTGCCTAGCATCGGCCCCATTTCCTGATCGGTGAATCCGGCGATCATGAAAATGCCCGACTGATTGACTTCAACTAAAAATGCGGTGGCCTCGCCCACTTTGACGGTAACCGTCAAGGTCAGCGACACTTCGTAAACCGAGGTGTCTATCGCGTTGACATGGGTGCCCAGGTTCAAGTCCAGCGTGGGTTCCCATTTTTGGGTAAAGATTTTCGGCGCGTTGGGGGTTTCAAAAGAAATGTCCTTGGTATAAATCTTTTGAATGACGAACTGCTTGTCGGTCTGGGCGTTGATTTCGGCCATGAGTTTCCCTTCGGTGTTGTGGGTTAGGATTGAGTTTTGCTGATTTTGACCGGCAGTTTATAGTCTTCCCAGGATTGCATTCCGCCGGTCATGTTAAATACTTGTTCGAAACCCGCCTTGGTCAGCGTCTTGCATGCCGCCGCCGAACGCGCGCCGGTTTGGCAGGTGACGATTACCGGGTGTTGTTTGTGTTTTTCCAGCGAGGCCAGCTTCTCCTCCAGTTTGCCTAATGGGATGTTAATGGCGTTCTCGATGTGGCTTTTGCCGAATTCGTTCAACTCCCGGACATCCACCACCACGCTGTTGGTATTGTCCATCTTGGTCACCGCAATCAGCGGGGAGATGCTTTCGAATTTATTGAACGAGTTGGAAATCAAATCCTGGATCAGCAAAAAAATGACGCAGACCAGCGAAAAGGCAAGCAAATAGTGGTTGGTGGCAAATTCGATATATTGGTCCATCGTTAAATTCTATTGAGGTTTCGGAAACTAAAATTCAAGTGCTGCAAAACACGCTGCGCATCATTTGGATCAGGTGTATTACGCGTTCGTCGTCGATAAAATAGTAAACGCGGTTTGCTTCCTTTTTGTAATCAAGGATGCCTTTGTCCCGCAAAATGGCCAAATGCTGGGAAATGTTGCTCTGGCTAGTGCCGACCTGCTCCACAATATCCTGGACGCTAATTGAGTTGCTGCCCAACACGCAAAGAATTTTGAGGCGTAACGGGTGAGACATCGCTTTCAAGCAGCAGGCGGCGCGACTGATGTCCTGGTCGTCGTAGGAATTGCTGTGGTCTATTTCTTCCATTGATCCCGAAATGAGCTAAGAATTGGGCGGCGAGTCAGGTGCTTTCAAGCGATGACACCATCTCTGTGCTGTATAATGCCGAAGCACAAGCCTTTGGCCTATCGCCAGAAACCGCAGCAGTCAAAGGCGTGCAAATCTAACAGAGTGAGCCTTCGAATTCAATACCTTGGCTCATGGCTGCCAAAATATAGTCTTCGTGCAAATCCGGTAAATGGCGGCGCGATTTTTCCTTATAGATAAATGGTCCATGAATGGTGAAGTGTAAAACCGCGGGGATTTTGGCTTCCGGTAGGACGGCAAGGGGCAAGGATGGCGCCTAATATTCGGGAACATATGCCGAGCGTGCCCGTTTTGATGCGAGCGTCCTATCTTTTTCGGGTTATGGCCTGAACCATGCGTGTTTGCCTGCGTTTGTCGATTCTTCTGGCAGGATTGAGCCTGGCAATTCCGGTTTGTGCCGAGAATACCGATAGCCGAGATTTGGCCGAGATTCATGACAAGATTCAACACGTCGGCGGCGACGTACGCGAGCTGGAAGCGGAAAAAAGTCGATTGCTAGATCAACTGCAAACACTGGAACGGCAATATGGCGAGGCTGCCAATGCGTTACGCACCATTCGCGTGGAGATCAAGGCGCATGAACAATCGCTGCAAGAGATACGAACCAAACTCGCCGACACTCAAAGAGATCTGCGTAATCAGGAAAAAGGATTGGCGGGATTGATCCGTGCGGTCTACGCGATGGGCGGAGACAGTAAAGGCTTACAAGTCGTGCTGAACCAGCGTGACCCGGCTCTGTCTGGGCGGATGCGGGTGTATTCGGATTATATCGGCAAGGCGCGCTTACAGAAACTGCACGCGATCGCGGAGGATAGCCGGATTCTCGGGCAGTTAGAAGCGCGAAACGACACCGAATCCCAACTGCTGCGAGTCTCGCTCGAGAAGAAACAGGAGGAGGCCGAGTCCATGCGGATGCTGAAAGTCCAGCGCGAGCAATTATTGGCGAGCCTGGAAAAAGAACACGCCGAAAAGCGGCATTTATTGGATCGTTTAATCGGCGACGAGAAAAAATTACAGGCGTTGGTGGCATCGTTGCAAAAAACTGATGATAATGCCGAGAGAGTTGCCCCGCCGGCGCCGGAACCTCCGGCATCAAGCCCACTCAAACAGCCTGGAAAACCGCCGGAGCAGATTCGCTCCGTCAAGGAACCGGAGGCGGGGCGTCAACCCTTCCCGGAGTTGCAAGGTCGGTTGCCTTGGCCGGTGCAAGGCGCGGTCGTCGAGCATTTCGGGTCACGTCGGTACGAAACCAGCTGGGATGGCGTGGTAATCAGTGCGCCCGAAGGCGCCGAAATTCGGGCAATTACCGCCGGCCGGGTTGTTTATGCCGATTGGCTGCGCGGTTACGGATTGATGATCATCATCGATCACGGGCACGGTTATTTAAGCTTGTACGCGTTCAACCAAAGTTTGCACAAGAGTGTTGGCGATCATGTCAAATCCGGCGAAGTCTTGGCTTCGGTTGGGCGCAGCGGCGGACGTTCTCAGGCGGCGTTGTATTTTGGGATCAGGAAGCAAGGCCGGCCAGTCGACCCAGCACAGTGGTGCCGGAAGCCAGCCAAGGGTTAATCTATTTACAGGAATCAGGTCGTTGGAGCTTTAATACAAATGTTAAATAACAGAAATCTTTTAATTTTACTGGTCGGCTTTATCTTAGGTTCGGCGATTAGCCTGTGCAGCAGCGTTTGGGCGGAAAAGCCCGCGCCGGCGGCGGCCAAGGCCGACGACCTGCAATCGTTGCCGTTCGACGAGTTGAGAACCTTTACCGAGATTTTTGGGCGGATTAAACAGGATTACGTCGAACCGGTATCCGATAAAAAGTTACTGGAGGATGCGATTCGCGGCATGTTGTCCGGCCTCGATCCGCATTCGGCTTATCTGGCCAGCGAGGAATATAAAGAGCTGCAAGAGGGCACGACCGGTCAATTCGGTGGGCTGGGCATCGAGGTCGGGATGGAGAACGGATTTGTCAAAGTGGTTTCGCCGATCGACGATACGCCGGCTCAAAAGGCCGGCATCAAGGCGGGCGATTTGATCGTTCGCTTGGATGACAAGCCGGTCAAGGGAATGACGTTGGCGGATGCCGTGAAAGTGATGCGCGGCGAACCGGGCACCGACATCGTGCTAACGGTCATCCGCGAAGGCGAGGAAGCGCCGTTGAAATTTACGCTGACCCGCGACATTATCAAGGTTAAAAGCGTCAAAAACCGTTTGCTGGAGAAAAACTACGGCTACTTGCGGATCAGCAGTTTTCAATCGGGCACCGGCCAAGGCTTGCTGGACGCACTGGACGAATTGAAGAAAGAAAACGAAGGCCCGCTGAAAGGCTTGGTGTTGGATTTGCGCAATAACCCCGGCGGCGTGTTGAACGCCGCGGTCGATGTCAGCGATGCCTTTATAGAATCCGGTCTGATCGTCTATACCGAAGGCCGAATCAAGAATTCTGAAATGCGTTTTAATGCGACGCCGGATGACGTTATTAACGGCGCGCCCATCGTCGTGCTAATTAACGGCGGCTCGGCTTCGGCATCCGAAATTGTTGCAGGAGCGCTGCAAGACCATAAGCGCGCGATCATCATGGGCGAAAAATCGTTCGGCAAGGGTTCCGTGCAAACCATATTGCCTACCAGCAATGGCGCGGCGGTGAAGCTGACAACGGCCCGTTACTTCACGCCTTCGGGTCGGTCCATCCAGGCGGAAGGTATCGAACCCGACGTCACGCTGGCCCGCTTCAAGCTGGAGGCGTTGGATAAGGCCAAATTGGAGTCGATCAAGGAGGCTGATTTGACCCACCATTTGACCAACGGGAATGCGAAACCGGATAAAAAAGCGGACGAGGACGATAAGGAAGACGCCAAGGACGTATTGCAAAAAGACGGTAGCGACACTGAAACCGAAGTGCGTGACTATCCGTTGCATGAGGCGCTGAATTTGCTGAAAGGCATCGCCATCATCAAGAAGTAGGCGGCTGCGTAGTCGCATAAAAAACCCGGCTGGCCGAGAGGTCGCCGGGTTTTTGTTTGTTTACGGCGCGGCGTTTAAACGTCCGCCCCGAGTAGTAGTGTGGGTGGCTTCAACGAGCCGAGGGTTGATAGGTAACGCTAAAATCGTTAAACGCTGCCAAGGCGACTTGGGCTTGCGCTTCATCCGCTAGCGCGAAAGTGTCCACGCCCACGCGGGAAAGGTAAAAAACCTGATCCGCCGAAAATTGGCCGACAGCCCTGATTTCGCTCCTGTACCCGTATTTATCGCGCAACAACCGGACCAGGGAAAAGCCTCGGCCGTCCGTGAAGGTTGGGAAATCCACCTCGATCAGCGAAAAATTGGGTAGGTCGCCGGCGAGGTCGCCGATATTGTCATCGGGCTCGATGCGCACGCCGGTTTGACCTGTCCGGCCGGAAAGGACGGCTTTATCATTCAGCCAGCGTTGAAGAGTCACGGTGACGTCGCTATCGCCGGGGATCTCGGCATCGTCAGCGAGAAACCGCCAGGCGTCCGTGGTTAATGTACGGTCTTTAATGATTTGCATAAACTTTTGCTTTGAATGGTTCTAGGCCAACGCGGTAGACGGTTTGCAGAAAAGCTTCGTTTTCCTGACGCAGTTGCAAGTAGACATCGAGTATCGTTGTGATCGCGGCCGTAATTTGGGCTTTGGCGATTGCCGGACCCAGGCGTTCGCCGATCGCCGCGTCATTTTCCGACGAGCCGCCGAGCGTGATTTGGTACCACTCTTCGCCATGCTTGTCGACGCCTAGAATGCCGATGTGGCCGACGCTTTGATGGGCGCAGCCGTTCATGCAGCCGGACATATTGATCTTCAGGTCGCCGACGTCGTGGATGTAATCGATATCATCCAGGGCTTCGTTGATTTCCTTGGCCACGCCGATCGATCCGGCGTTGGCCAGCGAGCAAAAGTCCAGTCCTGGGCAGCAGATCATATCGGTGACGGTGCCGATATTCGGCGTGGCTAGCTTAAGCGCGTCCAATTGCCGCCAGAGTTGGTACAGACTGGCTTGCTCGACATCGGCCAGCACCAGATTTTGCCGGTGCGTGCTTCTGATTTCACCGAAGCTGTAGCGATCGGCAAGCTCGGCCAGTGCGTCCAGTTGTTCCGAGGTAATGTCGCCGGGTGGCGAATCCGGCGCTTTCAACGACACGTAAACCCCGCGATAGCCCGGGATTTTGTGCTCGACGGTATTGTGCTTCACCCACTTCGCAAAACGGCCGTCCTCGGCTTGTTTCGCCGAAAAGCCGGTATCGTCGCCGGTAAAGTCGCGGTAGGGTGGTGGCGCGAATTGCGCCTTGATTTCCTCGATACGCTCGTCGCCGAGCACCAAGGAATCGCGGATTCTGAGCCATTCCTCCTCGACCATCGCCGTAAATTTTTCCAATCCGGTTTCCTTGACCAGGATCTTGATGCGGGCCTTGTATTTGTTGTCGCGCCGACCAAACAAGTTGTAAATCCGCACAATGGCTTCCAGGTAGGACAGCAAATGCTTTTTCTCCAGAAAGCCTTTGACGGTTTGACCGATAATCGGCGTTCTGCCCAAGCCGCCACCCGCCAAAATTCTAAAGCCGGTTTCACCCTGCTCATTTTTTATCAGGTAGACCCCGATATCGTGGAATTGCACGGCTGCGCGATCATGGCCCGCGCCGCTGACCGCGATCTTGAATTTACGCGGTAAATAGGCGAACTCGGGGTGCAAGGTTGTCCATTGCCGAATAAGTTCGCAATAAGGGCGCGGATCTTCTATCTCGTCCCGGCATATGCCTGCCAAATGATCCGAGGTGGTGTTGCGCAGGCAGTTGCCGCTGGTTTGAATCGCATGCATTTGCACGGTCGCGAGCTCTGCGAGTAAATCGGGTACTCGGGAAAGTTCCGGCCAGTTGTATTGAACGTTTTGGCGTGTCGTAAAATGGCAATAGCCGCGATCGTAGTCGCGCGCCACCGACGCAAGTTTGCGTAATTGTCGAGACGACAGTAATCCGTAAGGCACCGCGACGCGCAACATTGGCGCGTGCGTTTGGATATAAAGGCCGTTCATTAGGCGTAGCGCGCGGAACTGATCGGGGTCCAATTCTCCGTTCAAAAATCGCTCGGTCTGCCCGCGGAACTGCCGGACTCGCTCTTCGATAAGTGTTTGATCTCTTTGATTGTATTGATACATTTAGGTGGGCGGATCGCTTTACTGACTAATTTGATAGGTAATTGAATATTATACTCGCTGGGATTAAATGACAAAGAATATTGTATGGTGGTACCATGCCCGGTTAGATTTTTCCGCTTTTGATAACGACTAGAACATAATAGAGGATAAGGGGGCTATCTTGTTGCGCGCATTGTTGATTTTGGCCGGTTTGTTGTTCCTACCGGAACTCGCCATGGCCGAAGAATTTAAGAATCTGGGGCTGACCGGAACCGAGCGGGGCGTCTATACCGTTCTGATTTTCCTGGTTGCATACGGTTTCGTGATGGCCGAGGAATTTACTCATTTGCGCAAATCGAAACCGGTCATATTCGCGGCGGCGGTCATTTGGGCGCACGTGGCGATTTTGGCTCACGACGCCGGCGTATCCGGCGAAGAGCTGCACAGCGCATTCGAGCACGACCTCAAGGAATATGCCGAATTGATGCTGTTCCTGCTGGTGGCGATGACGTATATCAATACCATGGCCGAGCGCAACGTCTTCGAAGCGTTACGATCCTGGTTGATCAGAAAGCAGTTCGGCTACAAACAGCTGTTCTGGATCACCGGCATCATCACCTTTTTCCTGTCCTCGGTAGCCGACAACCTGACGTCTGCCTTGCTGGTCGGCGCCGTGGTCATGGCGGTCGGCGCGGATAACGAAAAATTCGTCTCTGTCGGTTTCGTCAATTTGGTGATTGCCGCGAATGCCGGCGGCGCGTTTTGCCCATTCGGCGACATTACGACCCTGATGGTTTGGCAAGCCGGTTATGCCGAATTTTTCGACTTCTTCAAGTTGTTCATTCCTTCGGTCGTGAATTTCGTGGTGCCGGCGTTTTTCATGGCGCAAGCGGTTCCAAGCGGACAGCCTGAAGCAACCAACGAGGCCGCAGTTGAATTGAAGCCCGGTGGTTGGGTGGTGTGCGGTTTGTTTGGCGTTACCATCGGTTTGGCGGTTAGCTTCAAACAGTTTCTGCATTTGCCGCCGTTCATGGGCATGATGGCGGGTTTGTCCATCCTGATGCTATTCATTTATTACGTAAAGGTTCGTTTCTCCGCGGCTGATGAAGTGCGTCTCGATGTCTTTGATCGGGTAAAAGAAGCTGAGTGGGATACGTTGCTGTTTTTCTTCGGCGTGGTTTTCGCTGTCGGCGGTCTGGGTTACATCGGTTATCTGGAGTTGCTGTCTGCCGCGATGTACGACGGCTTGGGCCAAACCACCGCCAACATCCTGGTCGGTGTGATATCCGCCGTCGTCGATAACATTCCGGTGATGTTCGCGGTGCTGAACATGAATCTGGACATGGACTTGTACCAATGGTTGTTGGTGACATTGACGGCTGGCGTCGGCGGTTCGCTGTTTTCGGTCGGATCGGCCGCGGGTGTGGCGCTGATGGGGCAGTCCAATCATAAGTACACCTTCTTCAGTCACTTGAAATGGACGCCGGTTATCGCCGCCGGCTATGCGGCTAGTATTTTGACCCATTATCTGATCAACGGCTAAGCGCCGTCGGTCGGATTGTCGTTGTAAACCAAGGAAAGCGCGTGTCAAATACTTCTGGTAGTTGGCACAGCGCTTTTTTTGTTTATACCCGGCCGAGGGTCGCGGCGATGATCTTTCTGGGTTTTTCGGCCGGCCTGCCTTTTTCGTTGATTTCCACGACACTTTCCGCTTGGTTGGCCGACGAACATGTCGATTTGTCGGTCATCGGCTACTTCAGCTTGGTCGGCGTCGCTTATTCCGTCAAAGTGGTGTGGGCGCCGGTGGTCGATCGTTTGCCGCTACCACTTTTGGATTCCTGGCTAGGGCGGCGGCGTAGTTGGATACTGAGCGCGCAACTCGGCATCGCGGCCGGCCTATGGGCGATCAGCGGCGCGGATGTGGTAGGTCACTTGGCGGATGTCGCATTGCTGGCCGTATTGGTGGCTTTTTGCTCGGCGACCCAGGATATCGCCATCGATGCCTATCGAATCGAGGCGGCCGCTGTCCGCTTTCAAGGCGCGATGGCCGCCATGTATGTGTTTGGATATCGCTTGTCGTTATTGGCCGCCGGAGCCGGTGTTTTTTATATCGCCGAATTCGCCAGTTGGCGATTGGCTTACCAAGTCATGGCCGCGTCGATGTTGTTGGGCATTATCACGACGCTGCTGGTTAAAGAGCCGTCTCACAAGCAAGCGGCTGAAGAGCGGCTGTTGGAAGCATCGCTTGAATCGGCGCTGGGTGTCGCCGATTTGTCTTCGCCGCTCAAGCGATTGGCGGGGTGGTTGTCGGATGCGGTGCTCAGCCCGTTTGTTGAGTTTTTCCGGCGAAACGGCAGAACCGGGTTGCTGATATTGCTGCTGATCGCGGTTTACAAGATGAGCGACATCGCGATGGGCGTGATGGCAAACCCCTTTTATCTGGAACTGGGTTTCAGTAAAAAGGATATTGCCGACGTCAGCAAAATTTTTGGCTTTTTCATGACCATCCTCGGTACTTCGCTGGGCGGGGTTCTGGTGATGAAGTTCGGCATCATGCGACCTCTGTTGCTCGGGGCCGTGATTGTAGCCGCCACCAATTTGCTGTTCGCCGCATTGGCGGTTGTAGAGCCGGATACCCGCTTATTGGCCGGCGTAATCAGCGCCGACAATCTTAGCGGCGGCATTGCCTCGGCGGCTTTCATCGCCTATCTGTCCAGTCTGACCAATACGGCCTACACCGCCACCCAATACGCATTGTTCAGCTCGTTGATGACCTTGCCGGCCAAATTGATCGGCAGTATTTCCGGCGAAGTGGTCGCGCAGTTCGGTTACCATGCTTTTTTCGTGTATTCAGCCGTGATCGGCCTGCCTGGGGTAGTGTTGGTGCTTGTGCTGATGCGCTTGCCGACGGCCAGCCCGGACAAATAACAGCGGATATGGCGACAGGCGATACAAGCTAACTTGCCTAACCCAGGTCCAAGATCGGCCAATGAGCGGTTATTGGCAACCCGAGAAATTCGAATATCGTAGATCTTCAAATCCGCGGAGTTTCCGCTGACCCATTCCCGCCGACTTCGCGAGGCTCGCGTTTGAGCCCCTCGCGATCAAAACCCCGGTATGCCAAGCTGCTGGATTTTGACCGCATTATCGCCTTCTTCGTAGGCCAACAATTTGCCGTCCCGCTGCCACAGTTTGAAAGCCAGGGCGTAGGACAAAACCCGGATCGGATAATCGCGCGGCAAGGTTTGCAGATAGGGTTGCATCGTCACGAAATCGGTCGCGCCGTATTGCTGCATGATGAAGCGCAAACCGCCGTTGCGCGGACCGATGTTGTATGCGAGCAAACCCAGAAATAAATCGCCGCGCATTTCCTCCAGATAGTGCTTTAACGTGGCCGCCGCCAAATAAGCGTTATGGCGCGGATCGTTCACTTGCGGCTCCGTCACATCGAGTAAATCGGCGGCTCGACGGGTGATGAACTGGGGGACGGCGGTAATCTGAAACAAGCCTTTACCGCCGTCATGACTATCGCGCGGTAAAAATGACGATTCGGTGGCGGCCACCCCCAGCAACAGGTGCTCGTCGACGCCGATGGCGTCGGCGGCTTCGTGGATCGCCGAACGGTAGGCGTCGGCGCGTTGCAGCAGTTTTTGCAGGCCGCCGATTTCGTGGCGACGGTAAGCGGCGTAAACCTGGTGAGCCAGCGTCACTCGCTCAGCCTCGGACTTGCCGCCAACCAACGTGCGAAAGTGGCCGAATACCGGGGTATAGCCGTCGTGAAACACAAACCACAGCATCCCCAGCGCCAGGCTCAGCGCCAGGCCGGCCGGCAGCCGCGCCAACCGCCGCGCCAATGGCACGCGCAATTGGTACCAGCCGACCAACAACAAGGCCGCTGTCACGATCAACGCCACGACGCCGCCGGCAAACGGTAGCAAGCTGCTAAAAAATCCCGAGCCGGATAACCAGCTCGCTGAATAGCCCAGCACCACCATCGTCGCCAACACGGCGGCCAAGCCCAAGCCGACGGCCTCGGCCGCCAGCAAACGCCAGTCGGATGGCGGGGCCGGCGGCGGTTTACGCCGAGGTTTGCGAGCGGATGGCCCCGCAGGCTTCGGTTTGCGAGCCGGCGCGGCGAGTTTCTTGGGCTTAACGGCAACGGGTCTGGACATCGTGAGCGAATCGGGTGCGGGTTCTGGCATTGTGGCCGGTAAATCGTCTATGCTCGTCGGTCAACGCAACCAGCTTGAGACGAGATCATGGTAACACCAGGCCGACCGGGCGGCGAATCGGCCGATTGCCGCAAGACTGTTTCAATGATGTTCTTACATTCCAAACTGACGGCCTCGGTTGAGCGGCTTGGTCCCGATTGGGTTCTTGGCCGCTCGGTTGGCGATTCTCGGGACGCCTCCGAACCGTTTCGCGGTTCGCCTGAAATGCCGCGGTAGTCAATGTCCAACGAATTCCGCCCAGCTTGGTGGCTGAACAACCGCCATTTGCAAACTATCTATCCAGCCTTGCTGCGCCGCGTCGTGGCACCGATTGACTTGCGGCGCGAGCGATTGGAGTCGCCGGACGGCGATTTCGTCGATTTGGATTGGCTCTACGACCGGCAACCCACACTGGCGATCTTGCTGCACGGCCTAGCCGGCAGTAGCCGTTCGGGTTATATCGTCGGCGTGCAGCGGCGACTCCATCAACTCGGCATCGGCAGCGTAGCCCTGAATTTTCGCGGTTGCGGCGGCGAGATGAATCGGCTGGCGCGCTGCTATCATTCCGGCGACACCGAGGATGTGGATTTTCTCTACCGCACGTTGCGTCGGCGCCTGCCGGACACCGCGTTGGCGGCCGTCGGGTTTTCGCTGGGCGGCAACGTATTGTTGAAATGGCTGGGAGAACGACACGATTCGATTGAGCTGTTCGGCGCCGTCGCGGTGTCCGTGCCGTTGATGCTGAATTTGTGCGCCGACCGCTTGGATAGCGGCCTATCCAGAATCTATCGCGATTATCTATTGCGCGAGCTAAAACAATACATCGTCGCCAAGCGCCGCCATCTGCACCGCCTGGGCCGTATCGAACAAGCCGGCTTGCTCGACGACTTGGGCGATCTGGCGCCGATCCGTTCGTTTTGGGAATACGACGACCGGGTGGTGGCGCGGCTGCACGGTTTCAGCGACGCGCACGATTACTACCGACGCTCCAGTTCGCGCCAATTTCTGGGACGAATCGAGGTTCCAACCTTGATTCTGCAGGCCGAGGACGACCCGTTCATGACGCCGGCGGTGCTACCGGCCGCCGCCGAGTTGGCGTCCGGCGTGACGTTGCAGGTTTGTGGCGGCGGCGGCCACGTCGGCTTCGTAGGCGGCCGTTTGCCGTGGCGGCCGGTATTTTGGCTGGAGCAACGAATCGGCGATTTTCTGCTCGCGCACTTACCGGAAAGTCGCCGCGAAACCGGTGGATAACTGAACCCATCCCGTCCACCAAGGTCTATCGCCGCACTTACAGCCGAGCTTGGCCGCCGTAACTGGCCGCCGAGCGAGTCTGTGGTAGAATTTTCGCCTCTTTTCCCGGACAATTTCGATGGGCTCCGTACAAGCGATTAGACCCTTCCAACTGACAGACCGCTTCGGGCGGGTCGTCAATTACCTTCGGGTATCGATTACCGACCGTTGCGACTTTCGTTGCGTGTACTGCATGGCTGAAGACATGACGTTTCTGCCGCGCAAGCAAATTCTCAGTCTGGAAGAAATCCAATTCATCTGCGAAGCCTTCGTCGGCCTTGGCGTCAACAAGATTAGGGTCACCGGCGGCGAACCGCTGGTGCGTAACGGTGCGTTGGATTTATTACGCAACATCGGCGCCATATCCGGCCTTAACGAATTGGTCTTGACCAGCAATGGCTCGCATCTGGCCGATATGGCCGGCGACTTGCGTGCCGCCGGCGTGAAACGCATCAACATCAGCCTGGACACCCTCGACCCGGTCAAATTCAAAGCCTTGACCCGTACCGGCGAACTTGGCCAAGTGCTGGCCGGCATCGAGGCCGCCAGCTCGGCGGGTTTCGAGCGCATCAAGCTGAATGCGGTCGTCATGAAGGATCGCAACCACGCGGAAGTCGGCGATCTGGTGCAATTCGCGGTCGATCGCGGTCTGGACATCAGTTTTATCGAGGAAATGCCGTTGGGCAAAGTCGATCAACACCGGCGCGGCGACAGTTATTATCCCAGCGAGGCGATCCGCGCCGACTTACGGCCGCGCTTCAAACTCGAAGCCATCGCCGACTCGACCGGCGGCCCGTCGGCGTATTTTCGGGTGGCCGGCAGTACCAGTCGGGTGGGCTTTATCTCGCCGCTTAGCGCCAATTTCTGCGCCGCTTGCAATCGGGTGCGCCTGACCGCCGAAGGCAGGCTATTACTGTGTCTGGGCAACGAACATTCGGTCGATTTGAAGGCGGTGGTCCGCGAGCATCCGGGCGATTTGGCGGTCTTGCAACAGGCTATCGTCGCGGCGATGCGCATCAAGCCGGAAAAGCACGAATTCAACATCCATGAACAGCCGGTCATTCTGCGGCACATGAGCGCGACCGGCGGCTGACCCAGGAGTATCGACATGTCGGACAACAAAGCCTATCACATCATCGCCGAGGCCCGGCGTTACAAGGAAGAGCGCGAAAAAGGCTACCGCGAGCAAGCGCTGAAATTGTTTCCGTGGATTTGCGGCCGCTGCGCTCGCGAATTCGACCACAAGAACTTGCGCGAATTGACGGTGCATCACGTCAACCACGATCACGACCATAATCCGCCGGACGGCAGCAACTGGGAATTGCTGTGCTTGTATTGCCACGACAACGAGCATCAACGCTATGAGGAGCAAGTGCGCTACGGTAGCAAGGGCAGCTCGGACGGCAAGTCGCCGACCGCTACCTTCAACCCCTTCGCGGATCTGAAAAAGCTGATGAACAAAGACTGATGGCCGGCAAATGCGTCTGGGCGCTGGCCAGCGCCAACGAAGAGCATTACCACGACCACGAATGGGGCGTGCCGCTGCACGACGACCGGCGGCTGTTCGAGTTCTTGATTCTGGAAGGCGCCCAGGCCGGCTTGAGCTGGCGAACGATACTGGACAAGCGGCCGGCTTATCGTAGCGCCTTCGACGACTTCGATCCGCTGAAAATCGCCGCCTACGATCAGGGCAAAATCGACAGCCTGTTGCAAAATCCCGGCATCGTCCGCAACCGCCTGAAAATCCAGGCCGCCGTCGCCAACGCCAACGCCTTCTTGGAGGTTAAGCAAGCCTATGGCAGTTTCGACCGCTACATTTGGGATTTCGTCGATGGTCAAACCGTGCAAAATCGGTGGCGCGCTCACGCCGAGATTCCGGCCTACACTGAAGCATCGGCGCGAATGAGCAAGGATCTGCAAAAGCGCGGCTTTAAATTCGTCGGCAAAACCATCTGCTATGCTTATATGCAGGCGGTCGGCATGGTCAACGACCACACCGTCGATTGCTTTCGCCACCCGCAACTTTCGCCCGCCCTTCAATGAATTCACCGCAACCGGACGCCGAATGCCTGGCCTTAATCGCGCGTCTGGATAGCTTGATGCTGGCGACCCGCTCCGAACAACATCACGCTGAAGCCAGTTACGCGCCGTTTCTGTTCGATCGCGGCGCGTTCCACATTTTCGTTAGCGCCTTGGCCAGTCATACCGGTAACCTGCTGACGCATCGTCGGGCCGGCGTTCTGCTGATCGAACCGGAAGCGGACGCCGCGAATCCCTTTGCTCGGCGCCGGGCCAGTTTCGAGTGTCGGGTCGCGGAAGTCGAGGCCGATAGCGGTGAATACGGCAGCGTGCTGGATTCGATGCAGCAACGCTTGGGCGCGACCGTGGCATTGCTGCGAAGCTTGCCCGATTTTCGGTTGCTGGCGCTGACCCCTATCCACGGCCGGTATATCGCCGGCTTTGGCCAGGCTTACGATTTGGATACCCGCCGTTTCGGCGAATCCGCTGATTAGAGGCTTTCGACCTAAAACAGCGCCTCTATCATGCCTGCCGCACTGAAACTTATATTGGCGAATTTGACGGTGGCGCTGGCGTATTTCGTTGGCGGTTACCTGGGTGGCCTGCTAACGACGCCGCCCAACTACGCCAGCCCGGTGTGGCCGCCGGCCGGCATCGCCCTGGCCGTGACGCTGGTTTACGGCAAAACCATCCTGCCCGGATTGTTCCTCGGCGCGTTGGCCGCGCAGGTCCACGCCTTTTTAAACCCAACGCTATTCGAAGATAATCTGGCTCCATTGTGGTTGGGCGCTACCGCCGCGCTCGGCGCCTGTGGACAAGCCCTGCTGGGCGCTTTTTCGATCCGGCGCTGGCTGGGGCAATTCAATCCCTTGATGGATAGCCGGCACATCGTCAGTTTTTTTGCATTGGCCATCCTCAGTTGCCTGGTTTCCGCGACGGTCGGCTGTACCTACTTGTTCAGCAGGGGATTGGTCGCGCCGGCCGATCTGGCCTTCAATTGGGGCGTTTGGTGGGTCGGCGATTCGATAGGCACGGTGATTTTCACGCCGCTGTTGTTACCCTTCATTGCCGCGCCGCGCCACGTTTGGCGGCGTCGGCGGGTGTCGGTGGTGATGCCGCTCCTGGTCTGCGTCGGTTTGGTCGCCGCCGCCTTCGAGTTTAACCGGCACCAAGAGATTCAACGTCTCCGGGATGGCTTCGGCAAGCAAACCGCATTGCTGAGCGCGACGCTGCGCCAACACATCGCCGATCACCTGTCAGTCAACCGCACGTTGCGGGCGCTATTCGACAGCAATAAATTCATCGGCCGCGAGCAATTCAACGTGTTCGGCCAAGCGCTGCTCGAGGCTCATCCCGAGTTTTTAGCGCTGGAATGGTTGCCGCTGGTGCGCGCCGAAGATCGACTGGGTTTCGAAGCCCAGTATCGCCTAGATGTACTCGAGTATTCCGCCGGCGGCTGGTTGGCCGCCGAACACCGCCCTTACTATTTCCCCCAACTCTATCGGGTCGGCAACAGCCAGCCCGATGGCTTCGACGCCGCGAGCGAACCCGAGGCCGCCGCCGCGATTCTGACGGCGGCGGGCAGCGGCGAATCGACATTGGCCCGCCGCGGAGATCGCGCTTGGGCGCTGTATACGCCGGTATACGCCAGCGGCGTCGGTCGGTCCGCGTCCGAACGCCGAGCCGGATTAATCGGTATGCTCGCCAGCGTGTTCACGTTGAGCGACGAAATCGCCCATCCGCGCGCGCTACTACCGGACAGTCGGCTGGTTCTGGCGATCAAGGAGGGCGATACTCCGCTATTCGACAATCAAACCCAGAACCGCTTCGACAGTCTGCATTTGCCTGCTTTCGAAAAACGAGAAACCATCGCTTTTGCGGACCGTCTTTGGACCTTGATTTATCGGCCGGCGCCCGAGTTCTATGCGCTTCAGCACACCTGGGACGCGCGTTGGCTGCTGCTTGGCGGCTTCGTGTTCTCGGCCTTGACCGCGTTCGGTCTGATGCTGATCACCGGCCGTACCGCCAGGGTAGAGGAACTGGTGGCGCTGAAGACCCGCGACCTGCTACGCAGCAATCAAGCCCTGAACATCGAGATCGAGCGGCGCAAGCAGCAGGAGAACGAACTGCGCGTCGCCGCGACGACGTTTCAGTCCCACGAGGCCATCCTGATTGCCGATCCCCACGGCGCCGTCGTTCGGGTCAACGACGCCTTTACGGATATTACCGGTTATCCGGCCGAAGAAATCGTCGGTCGCCATGCCAGGCTATTATTGAGCGGCACGCCGGCGCGCAAGATTGGCCGCGGGATTGTTCGCGCCCTGGCGGACAAGAACCAATGGCAAGGCGAGTTTTGGAGCCGGCATAAGGACGGCAAGCCCTTCCCCGGCTGGCTGACCGTGACTGGCGTCCGCGACGACCAAAACTGCTTGTTGAACTATGTGGCCATATTTTCGGACATCAGCGAACAAAAAGCCGCGGAACGGGAAATTCACGAGCTGGCGTTTTACGACCCGTTAACCGGCTTACCTAACCGCCGTTTGCTACTGGACAGGCTGAAACAAGAAATCGCCGCCGCCAAACGTCAGCAGACCTATGGCGCGCTATTTTTTCTGGATTTGGATCATTTCAAGCATTTGAACGATTCGCTCGGCCACAATGTCGGCGACGACTTGCTGACCCAGGTGGCCCGGCGCTTGCGGAATATTATCCGCGAAGAAGACACTGCCTGCCGGCTGGGCGGCGACGAGTTCATCGTCATGGTGCCCGGCCGTTATCACTTGATGGAACAGGTCAGCGATCACGCCGCGATGCTGGCGGAAAAAATTCTGCAGACCATCAATCAACCGTTTCAAGTCTTTGGGGGCGAACACCATTTTTCGACCAGCATCGGCGTCACGCTATTTCCGGAAGCGACCGACCAACCCGAGGCGGTTATCCAGCAAGCCGACACCGCGATGTACCGCGCCAAGGCCAACGGCCGCAACAGTATTAGCTTTTACCGGCCGTCGATGCAGCAGTCGGCCGATCGGCGCCTGACCTTGGAAAAGGAGTTGCGCCAGGCGCTGAAGTCCCGCCAGTTTCTGCTGCATTACCAGCCTCAGGTCGACCACCTGGGCCGGGTGTTGAGCGTCGAGGCGCTGATCCGCTGGCAGCATCCGGAAAAAGGCATGATTTCGCCGGCCGAGTTCATTCCGGTTGCCGAGGAAACCCAACTGATTCTGCCGATCGGCGAATGGGTAATCGAAGAGGCTTGCCGGCAAATCCGCCGCTGGGATCAACAAGCCGTGCCGGTACGCCATATCGCGGTCAATGTCAGCTCCCGGCAATTCCGCCATGCCGGCTTCGTCGCGCGCATTCGCCACATTCTGGCCGAAACCGGCATAGATGCCAGCCGTTTGGTCCTCGAATTGACCGAAGGTTGCGTCATCAGCGACATCGACGATACCGTCGAGAAAATGCGCGACCTGCAAGGCATGGGCATCCTGACCTCGATCGACGATTTCGGGGTAGGCTACTCATCGCTGTACTACCTGAAGAAGTTGCCGATTTCCCAATTGAAAATCGACCAAAGCTTTGTCCGCGACATCGCTGTCGATCCCAACGGCGCGGTGATCGTCGAAACCATCATCAACATGGCCAAGAATCTGGGCTTGAACGTGATTGCCGAAGGCGTCGAAACCCAGGAGCAAATCGAGTTTCTACAGGCCAAGGGCTGCTTGTCCTACCAAGGGTTTTATACCGGAAGACCGGCGTCCGCCGACAGCTTCGGCCGGCGAACGCATCCGGCCGCGCCGCTTACCTGACGCAAGTCGTGGTCGGCTTGGTCCGCAACCAATTGGCTAGACGATTGGCGGCGCTTTGCATGGCGTCGTCCTTGAAACGCATGCCGCTATAGGCCAAGGCCCGCCAGACTTCGCGGGCATCCACCAATTTGTCGCCGCCCAAAATAGTTTCGCCGCTCCAGCACGTGCGGGTATTGCCGTCCGAGTGCAGCACGCCGTCGTCGCCGACTCGGGCGGCCAGCCACTGCGCGGCCAGCTTCAAGTCGGCTTGCAGGGTCTCAGTATGAACGCCGTCATAGCCCGCCATCAGCAGCTCATTGATCTGATTGATCGCTACGGCTTGATAGTGGGTATCCCAACCGGATTTCTCGATGAAATAGCCGGCGGTACCGTCGAATTTTTCCAAAGCGGTTTCCAAGTAACCTTCAACTAAATTCAGCGCGAATTCGTCTTCGAACAGGGAGCCGCAGGCTTGATAAGCCACGGCATCGAACAGCAAGCGATTTGCCGCGTAAAGGTCGGCGTTGTACAAGGATTCGTCTTGAGACTCCAACCAGGCCAGTGCCCTGGCCAGGGCGGCGCTGACCGCCTTGCGCTCGGCATCGCTTCCGACTTGGACCGCTGTTTCGCTCGGATATTGATTCAGCGCCTTAACCGCCAAACAGGACTCGCCGAGAAAAAAACTGGCCGCTTGAGCAACGATACCCGGCGTGATCGTGTAGCCTCGCATCGATTCGGGCAACTGGAACGGCACGCTGCCGTCGACGCCTATCGAATCGGCTCCCACTTTCATTGCCATGAAAGCCTTGCGGGCGTCGGCCAAGCGTCCGGCCGCCAACAAGGCCCGCGTGGCCTTGCCGCTATACAGTTGCCAACGCGGGCTGAACATGCCGTTCCATTGATAGTTCCGTCCCAGGAAGTAGTTGCCGGTCGGAGGAATGCCCGGTGTAATGAAGGAAAGACTGTCTTTTAGGAATTTGCCGTAAACCGCTCCGTCCGAGGTTTTAGGTTCGATCGTCGCGCCGGCTGAAGGCGGCGAAGCTTGATTGAGTTGTTCGACCGATATATCCCATTCCGGTGGCACTAGCAGCCAGGCGATGGCTATCGTTAGAATCGCCAACAAGCCGCTCGCCCAAAGTATCCTAGTTTTATTCATACGTTCTCCTGATGTTTCGTTGTAATTGCATTTGGCTGCCGGGCTACTCCGGCGACGGCTGTCCCGAAACAGCGCGAAATTTAATGTTAGGCGCTCCAAATTCGCGTTTGTTGCATGCCCGCGCAACAAACCTTCTCCAATCGGCGGCGGCTGAGCTAAAATCCGCGCGACACAAAACTTACGACTTAAACCGATGAACGTCAAAAATTGTTTACTCAGCGTAGTGTTTTTATGCATTGGCAATGCGGCGTATGCCGATAAGACGCCCATTCGCCTGGGTACCATGGCGGCCGGTACCCTGAACTGGGAATTGGCGGCGATGCGCGACCAGGGCTTGCTGGAAAAAGCCGGCTTCAGCCTGGAAGCGGTGGCGATCGCCAATCAGCAGGCCGGCAAGGTGGCATTGCAAGCCGGCGCGGTCGACGTCATCGTCTCGGACTGGATTTGGACTTCCGCAATGCGCGCGGAAGGCCACGCCTACAGTTTTTATCCCTATGCCGATACCTCCGGCGTGTTGTTGGTCCCGGCGGATAGCCCGATCAAAACCCTAGCCGATTTGCCCGGTAAAAAACTCGGCGTGGCCGGCGGCGAGCTCGATAAGAACTGGCTGTTACTCCAAGCCTTGGGCAAGCAACAGCAACTCGACTTGAACGCCAGCGTCGAGAAAGTCTACGCCGCTCCGCCGTTGCTCGGCCAGCAATTGCAGAGCAAACGGCTGGACGCCTTGCTGACCTATTGGCAGTTCGCCGCGCATCTGGAGAGCCTCGGTTACCGAGCCTTGCTTAGCGGCGAAGACATCATCGCCAAACTCGGCATTACCGAAACCGTTCCCAGCCTGGGTTACGTGTTCAAACAGGACTGGGCTGATTCGCATAAGACCGATTTCTTGCAGTTTCTGACCTTGAGCCGGCAAGCTCGCGATACTTTGTGCAGCTCCGATGTCGCCTGGCAAAAAATACTACCGCTCACCGACGCCGCGACGCCGACCGAGCAAGACCGCTTGCGTCAGCGCTATTGCCAAGGCCGGGTGGAAGCCTGGGGCGCTCCGCAACAAGACGCTGCTCGGGCCATTTTCACGCTATTGCACGGCTTAAGCGGCAATAAGTTGACCGGCGGCGCCGATCGTCTCCAAGCCGGGACATTCTGGTCGACCGACTGACCGTGGCGGTACCATTTTGCTTGCCCCGCGTTGCGGTGCCTCTGGCCTCGCTGGCGCTCCTGATCGCGCTGTGGAGTCTGGTCGCCACGGCGGCGGCCAATCCCAGCCTACCGCCGCCCAGCCGTGTCGCTGTCACCCTTTACCGGGCAGTAGCTTCCGGCGAATTGCCTTATCACTTAGGCGTCACGCTACTACGCCTTTCGATCAGTTTTACGATCGCGATGTTGTTGGGCTGCGGACTGGGCTTGGTACTCGGCCGGCATAAAAAGCTGGATGCCTTTTTCGACAACTGGTTGGTGTTATTTTTGAACATCCCAGCCCTGGTCACCATCATCCTATGTTACGTCTGGTTCGGTCTGTCCGAATCCGCGGCGATCCTGGCGGTCGTCATCAACAAATTGCCCAACGTGGCGGTGACGATACGCGAGGGCACCCGCGCGCTGGACCGGGATTTATTGGACATGGCCCGCAGCTACGGTTTCAGTCCCGCCAAAACCCTGCGGCACGTCGTCTGGCCGCAACTGCATCCGTTCGTGATGAGCGCGACCCGCTCCGGTCTGGCGCTGATCTGGAAGATCATCCTGGTCGTCGAGTTGCTTGGCCGCGGCAACGGCATGGGCTATCAATTGCATCTGTTTTTCCAGTTGTTCGACGTCGCCAGCTTGTTGGCTTATACGATTGCGTTCGTCGCGGTGATTCAACTCTTGGAATGGCTGGTGCTCAGACCGCTGGATGCCAAGGCGCGACGGTGGCGGCGATGACCGATATAGAAATCAGCGTCCTCGACAAAACTTACCGACCCGAGCATGCCGCCGACCGCCAGCATAAGGCCATCGCCGATTTGCAGCTTCGGGTGGCGCGCGACCAGTTCGTCTGCCTGCTGGGACCGTCCGGCTGCGGCAAAACCACGCTGCTGAACATGATTGCCGGCCTGGACAGCCAGTACCAGGGCCAGATTCGCATCGGCCGCCTCGCGAGCCGGCCGAAAATCGGCTACGTATTTCAGAGTCCCAGATTGCTGCCGTGGTACGACGTGCGCCGCAACATCGAACTGGTCTTTCCCGCCAAACCGCCGACCGAATTGATCGACGCCTTGCTGGACGCGATGCAGCTCGGCGATGTTCAGCACGAATTTCCCGAGCGCCTGTCGCTCGGCATGCAACGCCGGGTGGCGATCATACGCGCCTTCGCGATCGATCCGGACTTGCTGTTGATGGACGAACCCTTCGTGTCGCTGGACGCGCCGAGTGCCCGTCAGGTCCGTAACCTGTTATACACGCTGTGGCAACAGCGCCCGCACACCGTGTTGTTCGTCAGCCACGATTTGCGCGAGGCCATCGCATTGGCCGACAGGCTGATTTTTTTATCCCCATCGCCGATGCGCATCGTCGCCGACATCGTGGTCGACATTCCCCGGCCGCTCCGAAATGACGAAGTTCAAATCGAAACCTTCCGGGGCACTTTGTATAGTCGGCATCCCCAGATCGCCGACCTGCTGTAGCGTGAAAACCGTAGCCGCCGAATGGGCGGTCGAAGAACTCATCAAAAAATCGCGTTTCATCGGCGTCGTTTGCCCCTGCTCCCGGGAACGCGATGCGCTGCTGTTTATAGAGAGTTTACGCGTTCAACATTCCGGCGCCAGTCACGTCGCCTTTGCCTACCGAGTTCTCGGAGCGGACGGACTGATCGGCCGCTGCAACGATGCCGGCGAACCCAGCGGCACGGCCGGCAAGCCGATTTTTCAACACTTGGACGGTAAGCAATTAATCAACCTATGCGTCGCGGTGGTGCGTTATTACGGCGGCGTCAAGCTTGGGGTCGGCGGTTTGACCCGCGCCTATGGCAGTCTCGCCAAGCAGGTCATCGACGCCGCGCAAATCGTTGAACATATCGAATTCGCCGAGTGCGAACTATCCCTGGATTACTCGCGTCTCCAAATGCTGGACTACCATTTGAAAAAGCTGGACGGCGTTATTGTCCACCAAGATTTCGCCGATTCGGTGACGTTGCGCGTCAAGCTGCCCAAACACCAACTCGCCGCGCTTCAGGCGCTGATTCGGATTTAGCCCGTCAATCAAATGGCCACGCGTGGACGCCGGAATCATACCGGTCGCAACCTAACTTATTCTGTTGCGAATCATCAACATTCAATTTATATCTGGCACAGATGACAACTTGATGGCAACATTGTATCCAAATTTGAAACAAAGCATCTACGAATTGCTGTATTGTAAATAAAACGCTTGGGCCTTATAGTGAAGTCGTGTTCATTGCATTCGACTGTTTCAGTCTAGGAGTCCAAATGAAATCATCCAAAAACCTTTACCGTGACATTCTGACCGGCCTGTTTTTCACGACCGGCGTGTTTGGCTTTATGTCCGGCGAATTCGTGATTTCCACGATGCTGTTTGGAGCCGCCACGATCTCGAGCAACCTCGATTTCAACGGCTCGTTTCGCGCCTAGTTTTTAGTTGTACCTCCTCGTTGTTTTTTAAGCCGTTCGTTCCATAGCTCTGTGCTTGTCCGCTGCCCCTCACTCCGGGGCGGCGGGTCTTTTTCGTTACTCTCCCCACTGGTTTCTCTATTCGCCGCTCCAAGCCGGCGCTGCCTAGCTCCGTCGCTTGATGGTAAAATCTTCGAATATTCACTGCAGACCACGCCAAACCGATGACGACCGCCCCCGCCGCACTTTACGAATCTTACCTGCCTCATCTTAAACTGCTGGGTCGCGGCAAGGTCCGCGATATGTACGAAATCGACGCAGAACATTTGCTAATCGTCACGACCGATCGGATGTCGGCCTTCGATGTGATCATGCCCGACCCGATTCCGGGCAAGGGACAAGTCCTAACTCGGGTGTCCAACTTCTGGTTCGCCCGGATGCGCGACATCATTCCCAACCATTTGAGCGACGATTTGTCACTGGCCGACGTGATTCCGGACCCGGCCTTGCGGGCACCCGTCGAGGGCCGGGCGATCATCGTCAAACGGCTCAAACCATTGCCTATCGAGGCCATCGTCCGAGGCTATCTGATCGGCTCCGGCTGGAAAGACTACCAGCGCACCGGCCAGGTTTGCGGCATCGCGCTCCCTGCCGGCTTGCAACAAGCGCAGCAACTGCCCGAACCGATCTACACGCCCTCGAGCAAGGCCGAGGTCGGCGTTCACGACGAAAACATCAGCTTTGCCGATACCGTTAACCTGGTCGGCCGCGAAGTCGCCGACCAGATTCGCGATGTCAGTATCCGGCTTTACAGCAGCGCCGCCGAATACGCGCTGGCGCGCGGTATTATCATCGCCGACACCAAATTCGAATTCGGCCAGGACGACAGCGGCAAGGTCTATTTGATCGACGAAGCGCTGACGCCAGACTCGTCGCGCTTCTGGCCGGTCGAGCAATACCAAGTCGGCATTAGCCCACCCAGCTTCGACAAGCAATATTTGCGCGATTACTTGGAAACCCTCGACTGGAACAAAACCGCCCCCGGCCCAAAACTCCCCGAGGAAGTCAGCCGCAAATGCGCCGAAAAGTACCGGGAAGCCGAGTTGAAGTTGGTCGGAGTCTAGCAGGCCAATACTGCGGTCGGCGCGGCATATCGACGGGCCGACCGAGGTTTCAGGATTCGAATAGTTTGAGCCAGGGCGCGTATCATACGGATAGTCGAAAAACTACGATACTTCGCCGAAATAGCTCTTACACAACAGGTTACGGGTAAGCCAAGATGCGGCACGGATTGTAAACCGGTTTTGACGCGGGCAAAAGCTGCCAGAAAGTTGATTGTTCCCATGCAAAAATGCTGGCTGATAACTGTCGATTACAACATTTGGAACTGGATATGTTCTGAAAGCGTTGAAGCAGTGGGGATGTGATGGCGGTCTCCTAATCAATGACGAGCCATTCGTGTGGGGAGTCATAGCCGGGCGGCACGATGGCATTTATTGTCTGTTATTGGGGTGTTTTATTCTGAACTGTCCCGACAATGTCCCAGGACTGATTCTAGCGGGCTCAAAGGCCTTATAACTTATTGACTTAAATGGTGCCGGCAATAGGAATCGAACCTACGACCTTCGCGTTACGAGTGCGCTGCTCTACCTGCTGAGCTATGCCGGCGTGTGATGGGTTATTTGTAGATGGTTTTCGGGTCTTTCAGGATCGGGTCGACGGCTTGCCATTCGCCGTCTTTCAGGCTGCGGTAAAAACAGCTTTCCCGGCCGGTGTGGCAGGCGATGCCGCCTTCCTGCTCGATTTTAATCAGGATCACATCCGCATCGCAATCGAGTTGGATATCGAGGACTTTCTGCCGGTGACCCGATTCTTCGCCCTTGCGCCACAAGCGCTGACGAGAACGCGACCAGTATACCGCAAATCCTTCTTGTTCGGTAAGCGCCAGCGATTCCCGATTCATCCAGGCGAACATCAAAATTCGGCCGCTAAGATGGTCTTGGGCAATGACCGGTACCAAGCCGTCCTCGGTCCAGGCGATTTCGTCCAGCCAGGCGCCGCTCACAGTCTGACCTCGATGCCGCGCGACTGCATGTGGCGCTTGGCTTGCTCTATCGTGTATTCGGCGAAGTGGAAGATACTGGCGGCCAGCACCGCGTCGGCCTTGCCTTCGATAATGCCGTCGGCCAGATGGTCGAGGTTGCCGACGCCGCCGGAGGCGATCACCGGAATCGGTACCGCTTCGCTGATCGCGCGGGTCAGCGGTAAATCGAAGCCGGACTTGGTGCCGTCGCGGTCCATGCTGGTCAGCAGGATTTCGCCGGCGCCGTAGGTTTGCATTTTGACGGCCCATTCGACCGCGTCGATGCCGGTCGGTTTGCGGCCGCCGTGGGTGAAGATTTCCCAGCGGTCCGCTGCGCCGTCCTGACTGACTTTTTTGGCGTCGATGGCCACAACGATGCATTGCGAGCCGAATTTGTCCGCCGCTTCCTTGACGAATTCCGGCCGGAATACCGCCGCGCTGTTAATGCCGACTTTGTCGGCGCCGGCATTCAACATGCGGCGAATGTCGTCCAGGACGCGAATGCCGCCGCCGACAGTCAGCGGGATGAAGACCTCGCCGGCCACTTTCTCGACGACGTGTACCATCGTCGCCCGGTCGTCGTGGGTGGCGGTGATGTCCAAGAAGGTGATTTCGTCGGCGCCCTCGCGGTCGTAGCGGCGGGCGATTTCCACCGGATCGCCGGCGTCGCGGATGTCGACGAATTTGACGCCCTTGACGACACGGCCGTTATCGACGTCCAGGCAAGGAATGATGCGTTTGGCTAGGCTCATGCTGCTTCGATTAAAGATCGGCGCCACTGAAGGATTCGGCCAGTTTCTCGCCTTCGGCGAAATCCAACGTGCCTTCGTAAATCGCTCGACCGGTGATTGCACCCATGATGCCTTCGTGAGCCACCTCGCCGAGCGCGCGAATATCGTCCAGATTGGTAATGCCGCCGGAGGCGATGATCGGGATATTCACGGCGCGAGCTAGTTTCGCGGTGGCTTCGACATTAACGCCTTGCATCATGCCGTCGCGGGAAATATCGGTATAAATGATCGCCGAGACACCGTTGGCTTCGAATTTTTGCGCCAGGTCGATAACATCGTGCCGCGACAGCTTCGACCAGCCGTCGATCGCGACCCGGCCGTCCTTGGCGTCGAGGCCTATGATGATATGCCCCGGAAACTCGATCGCGACGTCGCGGACGAAGTGCGGCTCGCTGACCGCCTTGGTGCCGATGATGACGTATTGCACGCCGGCTTCCAGATAGGCTTGAATCGTGTCTTCGTCGCGGATGCCGCCGCCGATTTGCACCGGCACCTCCGGATAGGCTTCGACGATGGCGTGGATGATTTCGGCATTTTTCGGCCGGCCGGCGAAGGCGCCGTCCAGATCCACCAAATGCAAGCGTTTGGCGCCGGCTTCTACCCAGCGTCCGGCCACCGCGACCGGGTCTTCCGAAAATACGGTGTCGTCTTCCATACGACCTTGACGCAAACGCACACACTTCCCTTCTTTCAAGTCAATTGCGGGTATCAGCAACATAGTTCAATCTCGGAGGTTAAATCACTGGGTCTGTAGTTACATCGAGGCTGGAAATTAGGCGGTTCCGTCCCAATGCAAAAAGTTTTGCAACAATTGCAGGCCGACGGTCTGGCTTTTTTCCGGGTGAAATTGCACGGCGAATATCCGGTCCTGGGCCAACGCGCAGGCGAACGGAGTCGGGTAATCGGCCGTTGCCGCCGTCCGCTCGGAGACGTCGGGTACGGCAAAGTAGCTGTGAACGAAATAAAACCGGCTGTCTTGCGGGATGCTTTCCCAAAGTGGATGCGGCTGCTGGCGGACTCGGTTCCAGCCCATATGCGGAATTTTCAGCACTTGGCCGGCACCGTCGGTTAAATGGTCGGCAAAACGGCGAACACGACCCTGAATCACATCCAAGCAGGCCACGCCGTCGTTTTCCTCGCTATCGGTTAGCAGAGCTTGCATACCCAGGCAAATACCCAGCAGAGGCTTCTCGGCCGCCGCGCTGGCTATCACGCCGGCCAGACCGCTGGTTTTCAAGGCTTGCATGCAATCGCGAATGGCTCCAACGCCTGGAAATACGATGCGGTCGGCATCGGTAATGATCGCCGGGTCGGCAGTGACCCGAATCTCGGTCGCCGGTTCGGCATGCTGAAGCGCTTTGGCGATGGAATGCAGATTACCCATTCCGTAGTCGATAACGGCAACTGTCGACATAATGTGATACAGGTTTTGGGGTCGGGTTGGACTGAGAAAGCCGGAATTATAGACTGCCTTTGGTGGAGGGCATGATGCCGGCCATGCGCTCGTCGTGGCTGATCGCCATTCTGATCGCGCGGCCGAATGCCTTGAACACGGTCTCGGCAATATGGTGGGCGTTGCCGCCTTTCAGGTTGTCGATGTGCAACGTGACGCCGGCATGATTGACGAATCCCTGGAAAAACTCCTTGAGCAAATCGACATCGAAGCTGCCGATCAGCGCCCGTTTGAACTCGACTTCGTAAAACAGGCCGGGCCGGCCGGAAAAGTCGACTACGACGCGCGATAGCGATTCGTCCAACGGGCAGTACGCGTGGCCATAGCGGAAAATGCCTTTCTTGTCGCCCAGGGCCTGGGCGAAGGCTTGGCCCAAGGTGATACCGATATCTTCGACGCTGTGATGGGCGTCAATGTGCAAGTCGCCGTGAGATGCGATGTCGAGGTCTATCAAGCCGTGTCTGGCTACCTGATCCAGCATGTGATCCAAAAACGGCAATCCGGTCCGGAATGAGGTCTTGCCGTTTCCGTCGAGATTGACGGCGACTGTGATCTGGGTTTCGAGCGTGTTGCGCTCGACCTGGGCGGTGCGTGGGTTCATGCCTGAAAACCGTGAGTAATTGCCGATTAGTTTACGTGAATAAGACCGCTACGCCAAACTCTTGCTGGCAATTTCGTAAACGTCCTTGGACAGATGCTCGGTTTCGACGATGCGCCGTAATTCGCGTGTCATCAATGCCTGTCTGTCGGTATCGTAACGCCGCCATTGGGCGAAGCCGCCGACCATCCGCGCGGCGATTTGCGGATTCAAGGTATTCAACTCAATGACGCGATCCGCCAAAAACCGGTAGCCGTCGCCGTTTCTGACATGGAAGTGCAGCGGATTGGATTGGCTGAACGCGCCGACCAGCGAGCGCACCCGGTTGGGCGTTTTCATATCGAAGGCCGGATGTTGCATCAAGCTTTGCACGGTGGCGAAGGTCTCGGGCATATGACAGGTGGCTTGCAAGGTAAACCATTTGTCGACGACCAGCGCCTCGCGTTGCCATTGCCGGTAAAAACTATCCAGACAATCGGCTTTGGCCGGATTGCGGCTGTTGACGACCGCCGACAGCGCTGCAATCTGGTCGGTCATGTTGCGGGCGCTACGGAACTGGGTTTCGGCCAGAGCGTAACTATCCGGCTTTTCCAGCGCGGTCAGATAGCTCAGGCAGGCGTTTTTCAGGCGACGCCGTCCGACCGCCGAGGCATCGAAACAGCCCGACTCGTCCTGATGGTGTTCGGCGTACACGCGTTGGAATTCGGCGGATAGCGCGGTGGCCAGCGACAGACGCACGAATTCGCGGGCTTGGTGGATGGCTTCGACATCGACCACGGCCATCTGGCCGCCCAAATAACCTTCGTCGGGCAGACTCAGCAGCAGGGCGCGGTAGGACAGATCGGCGCCGGCGTCGGCCAGAATCGCCCGGAATGCCTCGATCAACACCGGGTTGGCCGTCAGCGTCCGGCCGGCCTGAATATCGGCGATTAATCCGAAAATAATCCGCGAAACCAATTGCTGGCCGGCTTCCCAGCGGTTGAAGGTGTCGCCGTCGTAACTGAGCAAAAACGCCAGTTCTTCCGGGTCTCGGTCGATCTTCAAGGTGACCGGCGCGGAGAAGCCGCGCAGCAGCGAGACGATCGGCTTTTGGGTCAAGCTCTCGAACACAAAGCGTTGTTCGGCTTCGGTCAGGCTCACGGTCGCTTCTTCGCAAAATTCGCCTCGGTACTGGAAGCGCGCCGGGCTACCGTCCGCCGCCAAGAAGCCCAGCTTGATCGGCACGTGCAGCGGCAATTTTTCCGGTTGATTCGGCGTCGGCGGACAGCTTTGCTTGACGGTCAACGTCAACTGACCGGCGTCGAACGCTTGCTCGACCTCCAACACCGGCGTGCCTGCTTGAGAATACCAGCGGCGGAATTGGGTCAGCTCGACGCCGTTGGCGTCTTCCATCGCCTTGACAAAATCCTCGCAAGTCACCGCTTGGCCGTCGTGGCGCTTGAAATACAGGTCGCAGCCCTGGCGAAATCCGGCCGCGCCCAGCAGGGTGTGCAGCATCCGCACCACTTCCGCGCCTTTTTCGTAAACGGTCAGCGTGTAGAAATTGTTGATTTCGATATAGGCTTCCGGCCGGATCGGGTGGGCCAGCGGGCCGGCGTCCTCGGCGAACTGGCGGGTACGCAGCATGTTGACGTCTTCGATGCGCTTGACCGCCGGCGACGAGCGGTCGCCGCTGAATTGCTGGTCGCGGAACACCGTGAAGCCTTCCTTCAGACTCAATTGAAACCAGTCGCGGCAGGTCACCCGGTTCCCGGACCAATTGTGGAAATACTCGTGGCCGATCACGCCCTCGATGTGTTCGTAGTCGCTGTCGGTGGCGGTATCGGGCCGGGCCAGCACGAACTTGGTGTTGAATACGTTCAAGCCCTTGTTTTCCATCGCCCCCATATTGAAATGGTCGACCGCGACGATCATGTACAAATCCAGATCGTATTCCAGGCCGTAGGTCTCCTCGTCCCAGCGCATCGCGTTTTTCAGCGATTGCATCGCATGGCCGCATTTGTCGACGTTATGAGCTTCGACGAAGATTTCCAGCGCGATGCGCCGGCCGCTCACCGTCGTAAATTCGTCGGCGACGCATTCCAATTGTCCGGCGACCAGTGCAAACAAATAACAGGGTTTAGCGAAAGGGTCTTCCCACGCCACCCAATGCCGGCCGCCGTCCACGTCGCCGGCGCCGATTTTGTTGCCGTTGGACAGCAGCACCGGATATTTGGCCCGGTCGGCGATCAGCTTGGTGGTAAACCGACTCATCACGTCCGGTCGATCCAGAAACCAGGTGATCTTGCGGAATCCCTGCGCTTCGCATTGGGTACACAGCATGCTGCTGGAGAGATATAAGCCTTCCAGCGCGGTGTTGGCTTGCGGATCGATGATGTTTTCGATGTTGATTCGAAACGGCCGATCGCCGGGCACCCGGTGTATCGTCAGCGTTTCGTCGCTCAGCGTGTAGTCGCAGGCCGCCAGCGCTTGGCCGTCCAGCAAGATACCGACCAATAGCAGCTCTTCGCCGAACAGCGTCAGCGCCTCGCTCGCGCTCCGGCTGTCGGGGTTGCGCCGCACGTCGAGGCCGGCGCGGACCACGGTGCGTTGTTCGTCCAGCTCGAAAACCAATTCGACCTGATCGATCAAATAGTCCGGCGGGGTGTAGTCTTTCAGGTAAACGGTTTGCGGGGTGGCGTCGCACATGCTTATCGGTCGTCGGTTTTCACCGGTTGGGGTTTAGGAGAAATCAGCCAATAGGTCAAGCCCAAGGCCAGGATCACCGTCGCGATCGCGACGATGTAATGCCATTCGAGTTCCTTGAAGTCCAGCATGATGACCTTCCTGGCCACGGCCATCAACGCGGTAGCGATCACCATTTTGATCGGCAATGCGTCGTGTTTGATGTAAACGGTGATGTTGACGAAGATTTCAATCGCGATCAGCACCGCCATGAACGAGCCGAAAATCACCAGGATGTCGGAGACGGTCAGCATCATGAACGGCGCTTCGACCAGTTTTTGAAACATCACGTAGGCGACGTCGGCGACGCCCCAAAGTATCACCAAAACCATCAACACCGCGAGAATGCGCACCGCGAAATGGATCACCGCGTGCAAGATTTTGATCATCGCGTCCTCTACCGGCGGCGGCAATTTGACTTCGCCGTCGCCGTCGCGGGAATTTCTGCCGCCGGTCGGGCGGGGAGCGGACGCCGGCGCCGGTGAACTCGGGCGAACGGGCGGTTTATCCATCGGAACCTCCAGAGTATTGTAGTGCTGCTTTGGCGATGGCCGCCCAAGCCAGTAAAAACGCGACGCCGCCGAACGGCGTAATCATGCCCAACCAGCTTAGATTAAAAATCGCCAACAGATACAAACTGCCGGAAAACAAAACGATGCCGATCAATAAGCTCCAGCCCGCCCAGCGCAAATAGCGGTGTTCCGGCATCACACCGACCAGCGCCAAGGTCAGCGTATGCCACATGTGGTAGCTTACCGCCGTCTTGTAGATGTCCAAGCCGTGTTCGGACAAGACGTTTTTCAGCCCGTGCGCGCCGAACGCGCCCAGGCCGACGCCGAGGAAACCGCAAATCGCCGCATAAAACAAAAACCGGCGTTGGCTCATTTCTCCAACAGCCTTGGCATCAATTGCACCAGATTGCAGGGTCTGGTGCGGTAATCCAGTTGGTCTTTGATCAGCGCGTCCCAGGCGGTGCGGCAGGCGCCGGACGAGCCGGGCACGCAGAAAATGTAAGTGGCGTTGGCAACGCCGGCCAGTGCCCGCGATTGTACTGTCGAGCTTTTGATGTCCTGGTAGGAAATCATCCGGAACACTTCGCCGAAACCGTCCAAGACCTTGTCCAGCAGTGGCTTGACCGCTTCCGGCGTGCCGTCGCGGCCGGTGATGCCGGTGCCGCCGGTGGTAATCACGGCGTTGACGTCGGCATCCGCGATCCAGTGGCTGATCGCCGCGCGAATTCGATAAATATCGTCGGGGACGATGCGTTTCTCGTGAAGATTGTGGCCGGCGGCCAGCAAGCCGTCCACCAAGGTTTTGCCGGACACGTCGTCCGCCTCGGTGCGGGTATCGGACACGGTCAATATCGCGATATTGATTGGAATGAATGCTCTGCTGTCGGTCACGGCGCCTGCTCCGGATTGGCAATGGTCCCGCATTCTAAGAAACCCGCGCCGGCACTGCAAGCGACGTTCCCGTGTGCATTTGGCGAATGCCTGGTCATCAAAATCGGCTATGCTGTCGATTCCGCCGATTGACGGCCCTTCAATGCCCTCGTCGCATCCGAGTCCGCCATGCTTCCGCCCAATTCCCGCTACGAAAAACTGGCCAGTCTGGCCGCGTTCTGTCTGCTGTTGTTCGCTTGCTATCAAGTGTTGCGGCCGTTTTTCTTCGACCTGTTGTGGGCGGCAATCCTTTGTTACGTGACTTGGCCGCTGTACAGCCGTTTGCGGAGCTGGAATTTGAGCGCCAACCGGGCCGCGATTGCGATGGTGGTGCCGATAGGGGCGCTGTTGCTGACGCCGTTTGCCGCCGCGGGTTTTACATTTACCGATGACATCAATCGGATGTTGCAATGGTTGAACCAGAGCGCTCACGAATGGCCGGCGCCGCCGGTTTGGCTGCGCGGCTTGCCGTTGATCGGCGACAGTGCGGCCGATAGTTGGCAGGCCTTCGGCGAAGATTCCAGCCGCATCGTCAATTTTGCCCGTCAATACGCCCTCGGCGCCGGCGGCTGGCTGTTGCAACAAAGCATCGGTCTGGCCGGCGAATTGCTGCATCTGGGCTTGAGCATCCTGGTGTTGTTTTTCTTCTATCGCGACGGCGAGCATGTCGCCGGCCATGTGGTGATCGCCGTCGAGCGTTTGGCCGGCGAACGCACCCAGCGGATTCTGCACATCGTTCGCAGCAGTTTGCTGGCCGTGGTTTACGGCATACTTGGCACCGCGCTGGTTCAAGCGCTGGCGTCGATGCTGGGCTTTGTGATTGCCGGCGTGCCTTACGCCTTCGTGTTGGGCGTGTTCGCTTTCTTTTTGATGATCATCCCGGCCGCCGGCACCGTGGTTTGGCTGCCGATCTCGTTATGGCTATTGGCGGAAGGCGAAACCGGCTGGGCCATCTTTATCGCGGTCTGGTTTTTGGCCTTCGTCGGTACCATCGATAACTGGTTGCGGCCGTTGCTAATCAGTCGGGAGGTCGAACTGCCGTTTGTTTTGATTGTGTTCGGCATTTTCGGCGGTTTGTTGGCATTCGGCTTTATCGGGGTTTTTCTGGGGCCGACGCTATTGGCCACCAGTTATGCGTTGTTGCTGGATTGGTTGATCCGCACCGAACAGGAAACGCTTGCCGAATCCGACAAGCCGCCTCGCGAGGCTGGAGACGACCAGGCTTAAGCCGCGACTGTTCAGATCGGCGTCGGCCCTCTACAATCGCGCTTGCATATCCATTCGACCTGTTTGCCAAAAGACGACTCCCATGGCCTGTCGCGACGATCCGACCGAACCGAAAAAACTCGACCGCCGGGAGCTGATTCGCTTGCAGGAACAATACGGCGAATTGGTCCGCGACCTGATGACCGAAGATCCCGAACGGGTGATTCTAAAACTGGTGGGCCGCGGCAACGCCTATCTGACCGAGCTGGCCGCGTTGCGGGCGCATCACGCCTCGGTCAGGTTAAGAGCGATTGCCTTGTTGGAAAACCCGAGTCGCACCGTGCTGCAACGAATTGCCGTCGATGAAGCGGACAGCGAGTTCGGTAAAGCGGCGCGAGTCAGACTAGAGACGTTAAGTCTGGACTAGTCTGCTAGTCGAGCACGTCTTTGAGCATGGAGGCAGATTTCCATAGTAAAAGCCACTGCCAAATCGGATAATTACCGCCGCTAATTTTACTTTCCACACATCACCTAGCCCGTGATCGACGCGGCTGACTTTGGTTTTTGACTGATGACCGTTCTCCAAAAAATCGACCCCGCCCACATCAAAAGTTTTATTCGTCGCCAAGGCCGAGCTACCGCCGGCCAAAAGTTGGCCTTGGAAAGCCATTGGGATAAATACTGTCTGTCACCCGATGCGGAATTCAACGCCGAGCAGATCTTTGGCCGGTCCGCGCCGCTGATTGTCGAAATCGGGTTTGGCAATGGCGACAGTTTGGCGGCGATGGCCGAAGCCAATCCCGATTTGAATTATCTTGGTATCGAAGTGCACCGGCCCGGCGTCGGCCATTTGATGATGTTGCTGGAGCAGCGGAGCATCGCGAATGTGCGGATTTATCATCACGATGCGATCGAGATTTTGGAACGGAAGATTCCGGACCGTTGCGTGGCGGGCGTACATCTGTTTTTTCCCGACCCTTGGCATAAACGTCGCCACCATAAGCGGCGCATCGTTCGGCCGAGTTTTTTAGCGTTGCTGAACCGGAAATTGGCGACCGGCGCTTACTTTCACGCCGCGACCGATTGGCGGGAATACGCAAAAGACATGTTGGCGACGCTATCGGCCGATGCCGGATTGAACAATGCCAGCCCGACCGGTGATTATTGTCCGCGCCCGGACTATCGGCCGCTCACCAAGTTCGAGAATCGCGGCCTTCGACTGGGTCACGGGGTTTGGGACTTAATCTTCACCAAAATTTGAGTTTAGTGAGCGTCGCTAAACCGGTCGACCACGAGCTTGCCGCCGGAAATCACCAAATCCGGATATTCCAGCAATTTCAGATTCTCGGTGGGATCGCCGCGCACCGCGATCAAATCGGCCGGTGCCCCCGGCATTAAACTGCCGAGCAAGGCTTGGTTTACATGTAAACCCGCCTTGGAGGTGGCGGTGCGCAGGACTTCCAGTGCATCCATGCCGGCAAGGTGCCGTAAGTACAGCAATTCCTGAGCGTCTATGCCCCAAGGAATGTCGGGATGGGCGATTTCCGCCCCGTACAAAAATTCGCCGCCCAGCGCCGCGAAGCGGCTGGCATTTTTTGCGACACCGGCGCACTGCGCCAAGGTATCTATCGTTGAAACCATCTTGACGCCCTGAGCGACGGCGCGCCTTAGTTGGGCCTCGGGCAGCTCTTCGCAAGGCGTGTGCGCCCATTCGTCGACGCCGGCCTCCAACGCAATTTGCGCGCCGCGCGGCTCGGCCAGATGGGCCGTGACTTTCCGATTCAGCGCGTGTGCTTCGGTAACGATGGCTTTGACAATGTTCGGGGTCAACATCGGCCAGGATTTCGCCGCAGCCGAGTGAGTCTTGTCGTGCTGGTGAGCGTGTCCGTGCGCATGATGGTTCGACCAGGGGGCGCCGGTTTCGCCGCCGGGCTCCAGAGCCACCTTGATCACGACGGCGCCGCCGGCGACCAGCTCACGGACCGTCGCCCTGGCCTGTTGCTCGTCGCCGACCGGAATGGCAATGTCGGCCTCGCCGAGGCTGGGGATAGGGTAGCCGGCCGGCGCGGTGATAATCGGCCCCGACGTCATGAGTCTTAGATGACCGTCGCCACCGTAAGGTGGATGCAAAGGGCCGCCGACATCGCGCACCGTGGTGATGCCGTGGCTCAGTACCGTGTCGGCCGGCACTTGTCGATAAGTGAGATGGGCGTGCAACTCGATCAGTCCCGGCAACAGCGTGGCGTCGCCTAGTTCCAGAACCTTGGCTCCGTCGGCGGGCACCGCTTCCGCGCTATCCAGTTTGGCGATCCGGCCTTGTTCAATCCGAACCGCGGCATGGGTATGCACGGTATAGCCGTCGAAAATCCGCGCGGCGCGGATCAACAAGGCTTGATCGGCAGCGGCGTTCGGCGCCGTCAATGCGAGGGTCAACGCTGTCGCCAGCGAAGCGGTGGGTATGGAAAATCCGGTGGATGTGGTCATCGAATCAGGCTGCGGTGGTTAATGTGCTTGAGCCCAGGCGCCGAGCCTTATATCCGGCTCGGCGGGCGGAAACGCTGCCTAGGGCGGCGACCGGCCGCTCCAGGCAGCGTAGTTTAGAAACTGGCGGCGACGCCGACCTGGCCCCAGATGCCCGGCATTTCATAGCCGGGACGATAGACATAGCGTTTGTCGAACAAGTTTTCGACGCTGACAAACACTTCGCCCTTTTTGCCCAGCTCGGAGATGGGCAGCGCCAGCCGAGTATTGGCGACCGTGAAGGCTTCGACGCGTTGGGTGTTCACGTCGCTGATGTTGCGGCTACGATTCAGCGCCCAGGTGCGCGATTGGTATTGCAAATCGAAGGAGAAGCGCAACGGGCCGATCGGGCCGTTGATGCCGGCGGTGACCGCTTGCTCCGGCGTGTAAGGTAGATTCTCGATGCTGGGATTCAGCAAGGTCAAGCCGGCGAACAAGCTCCAGTCGGCGACCAATTCCTGTTTGATCGAGGCTTCCAGGCCGCGCATCCAATACGCGCCATAGTTTAGATAAGCGCCTTGGCTGACGTCGAACACATAGCGATTTTTGACGTTGTCGATAAAAAAGCTCAAATCGATTTGGGTGGATTTGAACGGCGATGCCTTCAAACCGACTTCGGCGTGATCGACACTTTCCGGCGCCAAGCCTTGCCAGCCTTGCGGCGAGAAGCTGAAGAACGGCACGTTAGCCAGCGCGCCGGAATTCGCGGCGGCGTCGATGCCCGGATAATTGACGCCGTTGGACACGTTGCCGAATAAGGTCAAGTTCTCGGAGACCAACGACAAGCCGGCATGCGGCGAAACCTTGGAAGCGTAATGGCTATGGTCGTAAAAGCGCACGCCGATCGAAGGTACCAAGGTCCAGTCCTTGTTCAGCACCAGATCGTGGCTAAGCGCGACGTAAGGCGTGGTCAAACGGAAGGTTGGCGTCGTGAACTGATAAATTTGCTCGTCCGAACCCGGAATCAAGTTATTGATCTTGCCGTTCAGCCATTCGTTGTCGATGCCGGCCAGCAATGTAGCGCCCTGCCAAGGCGAAAATTGCTCCTTCCAGCGGAAGCCGTCCATGCTGTATTGCGACAACAAATTGGAGCGGGCGCGCGGCGCGGAAGCGAATGCCGCGCCGGTCCAGCCGGACCAGTAAACGCCCTGGTTCAGCCAATTGCCGTCGCCGCCGTTATGGTACAGCGTGAATTTGCCCTGCCAACTGCCGTGCTGATGGCTGAGGCTGGCGGCCACCATGCCGGCCACGGTGTCGTATTCGCCGATCGGCGCTGTCACCCCGTATTGACCGGGATCGCCGGCGCGGTTGTCGGCGTACAAAAAGGTCACGTCCGAGCGCCAGTTGGCGTTGAATTGATAGCCGGCCTTGCCCAGTACATTGCGCAATTCGCCGTAGCCGTTTTGGCGGTTGCCGTCCGACTTGGCGTAGCCTTGCGCCACCGAAAAGTCGAAGTCGCCGTATTTGCCCTGTACGTCGGCCTGTTCGATGATGGTGCCGAAAAAACCGCCCGACAAACGGCCGCTACCGTGCAATCCGTCTTCGACCGCAGTCTTGGTCCGCAGATTGATCGAGCCGAAGTTGTTGCCGTTGATATGCGGCTGCGGGCCTTTATAGACCGTGATCGAATGCATGCCGTTGACCGGCAGCAAATCCAGCAAGGGGTGGTTCCAGGTCGCCATATACATCGGGATGTCGTCGATGTAGGTCTTGATCTCGCTACCGGGACGGCCGGCGCCTTGGCCGCGGATTGCCACCGCGCCGCCTTGATCGCCGCCGAACGCGCCGACCGGGTTGTAGCGCGAAATCTGCACGCCCGGCGTGCGCTTTAGCGCAGAAGCCAGGTCGACGGCGTTCTGGTCGCGAATCTGGTCTTCGGTAGTGACCGCCGACACGTTGGAAAACTCGTCGACATGATTCTCTTCGATGATGGGGTCGGCGATGACCTCGGTGCCGGTTAATTCCTCTGGCTTCTGATCGGCGATTGTCGCCGTGCTGATTAGCGATTGGCTAAGTGCTAAAAACAGGGTTTTGCGAAGAATGGCGGGAGTAGGCATGGCGTGTTCCAAACAAAAAACAAGCTCCCAATATATTCGGCAAATTAAAATCTATTTTATGCAAAACGGATTTTTTTATATTAAAAACGAACTCTTTAATTAAGCTGGGATATGGCGCGATTTAAATAATAAATTGAGTTATATAACATAGATATTAATATGTTCCTCGCTGCATTGGGTGAATTTCTCGGCGAGCTCGGGTCGTGGACGCAATGGCGTATAAATTGCTTTTGCTCGGAATTAGCCCACTGTGCAATTGCCTTATGAACCGCAACGCCCACTCTTCCGCTTGCTGGCGTATCGATAGCCAGGATTTGCCGGCCGATTTTTCGGCGGAGGACAACTGCGCGCTCAGCCGATTGCCGGACAATCTCGGGCTAGGGGTTTCCAGCGTTTATTCCTTGGCGCCCGCGTTGAATTACATCGAAACCCGCTACCGGCCCAGTCGCGATCTTGCGGTTTGGGCGCGTACCGACGCGGCGGAGCCGCGCATGGTGGTGACTTTGGCGCTGGAAGGGCAGTCGCGCTATACCCCCACGCAGGGCGAAAGTATTGTCTTTCGCGAAGGTTATACGTCGGTGACGATTTTTAACGCCTCCGAAGGCGTCAGGGAATACGCGGCGGATCAAGTGGTCACCCAATTGCGTTTCGCGGTTAACATGACTTGGTTGGCTCAGGCCTTCGGCGCGGACAAGCTGCCGACCTTGTTCGAGCCGGCCGCTCGTACCCGGCAAGTCAGCTTCAGGCCGATTTCGAGCGCCGGCCTGACCGCGGCGCATGCCCTGTTGCGTTGCCCGGTGTCTTCGCCCGCCAAATCCATGTTTCGGCACGGTCAGGCTTTGGCGATACTCGCGGCTGAATTGGATCACTTGTTCGGCGAAGTCCCCGATGTTGCCGGAGGCGGTCTACGCGACCGGGAAATCGCCCATCAGGCGCGTGATATTTTGTACGCCGAATTTGTCGATCCGCCGACCGTCGAGGAGCTGGCGCGTCGGCTAGCCACCAATCCCTGCAAGCTCAAGCAATTGTTCCATCGCTATTTCGAAACGACGCCCTACGGCATGTTACTGGAGATTCGGATGCGCGAAGCGCACCGTTTGCTGGAGGCGGGCCGTCAGCCCATCGGCTTGATTGCGGAGTTGGTCGGCTATCACCACGCCAGTAATTTCAGCACCGCTTTCACTCGCTATTTCGGTTATCCGCCCAAACGCATCGCCAAACGCGATTAAGGCTTCACCACAGCAAGTCGTCGGGGATTTGATACGCGGCGTAAGGATCGTCCTCCGCCGGCAAGTCCTGAGTGGCTTGGTTCAAAACCACGATAGGGCCGGCGTCTCTGGACTGTATTTTTCGGGCGACCTCGGCCGGCACGATCTCGTAGCGATTGTCCACGCGGACAATGCCGGCCCGGCCGTTCACCAGAGCCGTCCGCACTTTGTCGGAGACATACACCGACTTCACCTTGCCGTCGTCGGTAAAGTTGTACGCCACGCCGTCCGCTTGTTGAGCGATACGGTTCATTTCGACGATTTGTCTGATCTGGGCGGCCAGCGCTTTTTGTTCTTCGGCCATTTTACGTTGGCGGTTCAGTTCCCGATCGCGCTCGATTTGCTGTTGCCGTTGCTGTTCGGCGCTCAGCTTGATCTCGTCGACGATTTCCACGCCGTTGTTGCGTTTCAGTTTGTCTTGCTTGCGTTTCTCGGCCTTCACCTCGCGAGCCTTGGCGTCGTTGGCCAGGCCGGATTTCAGCAGTTGGGCTTGCAGCGGATTGAGTTGCGGTTTTTTCATGGTGTCAGGCGTCTTCGTTAATTAAATCCGGCGGCATCAGGTATCGCTCGCCGTCGCTCGACTCGCCGCGGAAGTTGTCCGGCTAAGTCGGATCGCTTCGATAGGTGTCGCGTTTGTCTATTTTCCGATATACAGCCGATAACAGCCTCCCGGAGATAGGCGTACATCCTAAGTCGCCGGCTTGGTCGAGGGGCAAGCATACCAGACTGTCACCGTCCCAGCAGCTTGCCGCTGGCATAACGCTGCCACCAGGAAATCGGCTTGGTCAACGGAGTCGGGCAGCGATCGTAGCCTTGATATTCGATGCCGCGAAACACGTCGTCGCGCAACCATAGGTAGGCGGCCGGCGCGCTTTGTTGCAAGCGTTCCGGAATCAGTATGTATTGGGCGACCAGTTCCGCCAGTTTTTCCTGGACGTTGCCGTCGTAACGGCCGTCGTTGACCTCGGCCAGAAATTCGAAGGCTTCGAACCATTTCGACGGCCACAGCGCCAATTTGGCGTCGGCGATGATTTTTAGGGTTTGTGCGTCGTTGGAAATCTTGCGGTATTTGTAAAAAAAATACAGGTCGTCCTCGCCGTTCCAAAAATGGAAGTTATCGATGGTATGGGCGATTTCGTGGACCACGATAGGCAATCGAAAATCCACCAGATATTCGACGCCGATGTCGCGGTAGACCGAGCCTTCCTTGCCGTTGTCGAAGGCCTTGACCGTGAATACGATCAGATTCTGGCCGCTGAACACTTGCGCCACCGTTTGCGAACGAAAGCCGATGCCCGGCACCAAAGTCAACGGATGGGTGTGGTCGGCCTGCCAGATGCTGGTGTCGTAATCTTCCTGGTAGGCGTCGCGGATCAAGGCTTGCATCGCCGCCGGCTGATCGGCGATTTCCTGTTCGAGTTTTTCGACCGGTTTGGCCTTGCTGATCGTTTGCCGCAAAAACGCCGGAATCTTACGGACGGCTTTCTCGAAAATCCGCAGATGATCAGCGCTAAATGGTTTGATCAAATAATTGGGATCTTCGGCGTGCTTGACGACGGTCTTGGTGTCGTAAAACAGCGCCAGCGCCCGCCAAGCCGCTTCATGGTCGCCCCAGTACTTCTCCAACACGCATAAGTCGCCGCCGGGCTGGCCGGTGCAAGCCGCGCGGTAGTCGCTTAAATCGTCCAGACGCTCCGGGTTTTTGTGATCGGTCAACACCGCCACAGCTTGGCCGCGCAAATCGGGATGTCCGGCTTCGTAAAACTGGATAACCTCGGCCAGCCGGTCGATCGGCAGGAATTGTTGCTCGCTGGTCGCGCATAGCAACTCGTTACCCTGCGACAGCGTGAAGAAACGGTTTTGAAACAGCGGCTGAGCGGCCAATGCGGCCGTGTGACAGCAACTTAGCCAGAGCAGAATGGGGAGGGTGGTTTTCGGTACGCGGGCCAATCGCTTACTTGTCCAGACCCAGCGAGTCCCAGACTTGCTCCATCGTGCTCAACTCCTTGTAGTTGGCGACCGGCGCGCCGTTGGGATAGTTCATTTGGTACACGCGTTCGGCGTCGGCGGCCAAATCGTCCATGCCGAGTTTCCGGTAGCCGTCCTGCATGATCTGCAGCGCGAACGGTACCGCCGGCGTGCGTTGGAATTCCTTGACGACGTGGTTGGCGCGATTGACCGCGGCGACGTAAGCCTTGCGGCGCATGTAAAAGTCGGCGACGTGAATTTCGTACATCGCCATGTTGTTGCGCAAGGCCACCATCCGCAGTTTGGCGTCATCGACATATTGACTGCTGGGAAAGCGGCGGATCAATTCCTGAAAATTATCGTAGGCATCCTTGGCGTTGCCGGGATCGCGCTGCGACGAATCGGTCGGCAAAAAGCGGTCGATGAAGCCAATCCCCCGGTTATAGTTGATCAGGCCTTTCAGATAATAGGCGTAATCGACATGCGGATTGCGCGGGTGTATCTTGATGAAGCGGTCCGCCGCCGCGATCGCCGCTTCCGGATCGTCGTTCTTGTAATAGGCGTAAGCGACGTTGAGCTGGGCTTGCGCCGCGTAATCGCCGAACGGATAACGGGCTTCCAGTGCCTCGTACAAGGTCACGGCCTTTTGATAATTCTTGTTGTCCAGCGCTTCCTTGGCTTTTTCGTGGAAGGTTTTGTCGTCCCAGCCGGCGTATTCTTCTTCCTGCGATTTATCCTTGTTACTCGAGAAGGCTTCCAGCGTCTCGCAGCCCGGCAGCGAACCGACCAGGGCGGCGACAAAAACGGTTTTTACTAAAAGAAGTCGCATGCGTTTATCAACACGTTGTAATATTGCAGGTTTTTTGCAGCTTTTGGCGGCCTAATGCCGCGAGTATAACTTAAAAACGACTATGACGATATTGACGGCTAGAGTTCCCGAAGAACTGGCGGGTATGCGCTTGGACCAGTGTCTGGCGGAGATTTTTCCGGATTACTCGCGCAGCAAATTGCAAACCTGGATCAAGGCCGGCCGGGTGCTGGTGGACGGCGAGGTGCTGAAGGGGCGGGAAAAGCTGGACGGCGGCGAGGAAGTCGAGCTGGATGCCGAAGCCGAGATCGTCATCGAAGACAACGCCGAAGACATTCCGTTGGACATCGTTCACGAAGACGACTCGTTGCTGATCGTCAACAAACCGGCGGGACTGGTCGTGCATCCGGCGGTCGGCAACTGGAGCGGCACGCTGGTCAATGCCTTGCTGCACCACGAACCGAATCTGGCCGTACTGCCGCGTGCCGGCATCGTGCATCGCATCGACAAGGACACCAGCGGCTTGCTGATGATCGCCAAAACCTTACAAGCCCATAACAGTCTGGTCGAGCAATTGCAGGAACGCAGCATAGAACGCGAATATCTAGCGTTGGTGAAGGGCTGGATGACCGCCGGCGGCACCGTCGACGAACCGATCGGGCGTCATCCTGTCGAGCGCAAGCGCAACGCGGTGCGGCGCGACGGCAAGGAAGCGATCACGCATTACCGTCTCGAGCAACGCTTCAAGCGCCACACGTTGATTCGGGTCAAACTGGAAACCGGCCGCACCCATCAGATTCGGGTACACATGGCGCACATCAATTATCCGTTGGTCGGCGATCAAGTTTACGGCGGCCGCTTCCAAATGCCGGCCGAATGCAATCCGGACTTGGCCGAAGCGCTGCGCCGCTTCAAGCGCCAAGCCTTGCACGCCGCCAAGCTGGGTCTGGAACATCCGGAAACCGGCGATTATTGCGAATGGTCCGTGGCGATGCCGGACGATATGCAAAATCTGCTGAAGCTGTTGGCCGAGAATGAGCTGGATCAAGCCTGATTGGCCGCTGCCCGTCGGCGTACGCGCCGCCGTTACGCTGCGGAGCGGCGGAGTCAGCGTCGGCGGTTTTGCCAGCTTGAATCCTGCCGGTCATGTCGGCGACGATCAGGGCTCGGTCGCCGCGAATCGCGCGATCATCCGCGATATGTTGGCCTTGCCGGCCGAGCCGGTCTGGTTGCAACAGGTTCACGGCGTGACCGTGGTCAAGGCCGATCAAGTCGATGGCGTGCCGGAAGCCGACGCCAGCTTCACCAACCGTGGCGCCACCGTCTGCGCGGTGTTGACCGCCGACTGCCTGCCGGTGTTATTTTGCGGCGACGGCGGACGGGTCATTGCCGCCGCCCATGCCGGCTGGCGCGGTCTGCGGGCCGGCGTCGTCAAACAAACGCTGGCGGCGATGGACTGCTCGGACGTCACGGTTTGGCTGGGTCCGGCGATCGGGCCGGCGCATTTCGAGGTCGGCGACGATGTCCGCGACGCTTTTTTAGCTGAAGACAACGGCAGCGCCGTGGCCTTTACCGAATGTGGCACCGGCAAATGGTTGGCGGATATTTACCAACTGGCTCGCCGGCAACTGGCGGCGCTGGGTGTCGGCCGAGTCTACGGCGGCGATTATTGTACCTACGCCGATGCAGGCAGATTTTATTCCTACCGCCGCGACGGCGCCGCGACCGGCCGGATGGCCAGTCTGATTTGGAGAGAAGTTTGAACACGCTGCTGTTGATCGTGATTTTTACCGCCATCGGCGGCGTGCTCAGCGTGTTGGCCGCCAGCGTGTTCTTGCTGTTGCCGGAACGCGCGCGTCAGCAAGTGCTGCCGCACGGCATCAGTTTCGCGATCGGCGCTTTACTGACCGGCGCGTTTTGCGGATTGATTCCGCACGCCTTCGAGGACGTGGCGCGGCAAGACATTGCCGGATTGTCCGCCACCATTCTGGCCGGCATCCTCGGCTTTTTTACGTTGGAAAAGCTGTTGGTGTGGCGCCACTGTCATTCCCATGCCTGCGAAGCGCACGGCGAAGATTCGCACGACCACCACGAACACGGTCATCCGGCCGGCGAAGACCACGGGCGCCGGGTGGCCGGGATGTTCATCATCCTGGGCGACGGCATCCACAATTTCGTCGATGGCGTACTGATAGGCGCGGCGTTTCTGACCGATCCCCAACTGGGCATCGTCACCAGCCTGGCCGTGGCCGCTCATGAAATTCCGCAGGAAGTCGGCGACTTCGCCATCCTGCTGCACAGCGGCTACACCCGCCGCAAAGCCTTGTTCTACAATATGCTCGCCAGCCTGACCACTGTGATCGGCGGGATACTGGCCTATTTCAGCCTGGGCGATCTGCATCACATCCTGCCGTATTTCCTAACCCTGGCGGCCTCCAGTTTTATCTACATTGCTGTGGCCGATCTGATTCCGTCGCTGCATCGCAAGACCGACAGCAAGGCATCGCTGCAGCAAATCGGCTTCATCCTGGCCGGCGTGGTGTTGATTTTGACGATGCAAAACATCGCTCACCGCTACGAAGCGAAAATAGTCGCCCATCCGCTTGCAACGAGTTCGGAACGCGCGGATTAGAGCCTGATTCAGCGGCTTTATTCCGCCGCGGCCAACGTATATGCGGTGCGGTCCGTTACCCGGCGCAGCACGAAGCTGGAATGCACGCCGCTGACGCCTGGAATGCCGGTGATGCGTTTCAGCAGCAACTCCTGGTAGGCGTCCAAGTCCTTGACCGCGACCTTGAGCTGGTAATCGGCGGCCTGGCCGGTAATCAGCAGGCATTCCATGACTTCCGGGATCTCGGCGACCGCCGCCTCGAAGGTGGCGAATCGCTCCGGGGTATGTCGGTCCATCGAAATCTGGACCAAGACGGTCAGACTCAAGCCCAAGGCCTTCGCGTCCAAAATCGCCCGGTAGCCTAGGATTAGGCCGCCTTCTTCCAGCACCCGCACCCGGCGCAGACACGGCGACGGCGATAGGCCGATGCGGTCGGCCAATTCCTGATTGCTGATCCGGCCATCGCTTTGCAGGATGGTCAATATTTGTCGGCCGTAACGATCCAATTCCATGAAATTTCGCTAATATTTAAAATGACGCAATTAATTTAAATATATAAAAATATTTTGGCAATATTCATTTAAATTTTCGTCAAAGTAAGATTAACAACGCAATCGCCTGCGCGTCGGTTTGGCCTATCGTATCGCCAACCGAAACACAGGAGACCAGCGATGCTAAGCAACCCTTCTTTAAAGTACCGACCCTTCCCGCCGGTAGTCTTGCCGGACCGGCAATGGCCCGACCGCGTCATTACCCGGCCGCCGATTTGGATGAGCACCGATCTGCGCGACGGCAACCAAGCCCTGTTCGAGCCAATGAACGCGGAACGTAAGCTGCGATTGTTCGAGACTTTGTGCGGTATCGGTTTCAAGCAAATCGAAGTGGCGTTCCCGTCGGCGTCGCAGACCGATTTCGACTTCGTCCGCCAACTGATTACCGAAAACCGAATCCCGGACGACGTGACGATAGAAGTGCTCAGTCACGCCCGCGCGCCGCTGTTGCGCCGCACCATCGAAAGCTTGCACGGCGCTCGTAGCGCCATCGTGCATATCGTTAACGCCACCTCACAACCGTTCCGCGAGCTGGTATTGGGCATGAGCAAAGCCCAAGTGCTGACGATGGCGGTAGACGCAGTGCTCTTGGTCAAGGAGTTGACCACCGCACAACCCGGTACCGACTGGCGCTTGCAATACAGCCTGGAAACGTTCACCGCCACCGAGCTGGATTACGCGCTGGCGGTGGCCGACGCCGTTGTCGAAGCCTGGGGCGCGACACCGGATAACAAGATCATTTTGAACCTGCCGTCCTCGGTGGAAGTGGCGACGCCGAACGTCTACGCCGACCAGATCGAATGGATGCACCGCCGCATCGTCCGCCGCGACAGCGTGGTGCTGAGCGTGCATCCGCACAACGACCGAGGTACCGCGGTGGCCGCCGCCGAACTGGCCATGATGGCCGGCGCCGAACGGGTCGAAGGCTGCTTGTTCGGCAACGGCGAGCGTACCGGCAACGTCGACTTGGTGACCTTGGCCTTGAATTTGTACACCCAGGGCATCGCGCCGGGCCTGGATTTTTCCGACATCGACGCCGTCGCGCGTAGTTTCGAAGCTTGTACCGGTTTGACGGTGCCGCCGCGCCAGCCTTACGCCGGCGACTTGGTGTTCACGGCGTTTTCCGGTTCGCATCAGGACGCGATCAACAAGGGCTTTGCCGCGCGAACGGCGGATGCTTACTGGAACGTGCCGTATCTGCCGTTCGATCCGGCCGACGTCGGCCGTGGCTACGACGCGGTGATCCGGGTCAATAGTCAGTCCGGCAAGGGCGGCGTTGCCCATTTACTGGAAAGCCACTACGGCCTGGTGTTGCCGCGCCGGTTGCAGGTGGAATTCGCGCAAGTGGTTCAACGCCAAGCGGATGCGGAAGGCGGCGAAATAGGCCACGCGCAAATCTGGCGTTTGTTCAACGCGACTTATTTGACGGATGGCGGGCCGCTCCGTTACCTCGGCCACCGTTTAGCCGAAATCGATGGTGGCCAGCGAATTGAATTGGAAATGCAATGGCACGGCGCAACCCGCTGCGTGGCCGGCGAAGGCAACGGCCCGTTGGATGCGGGGGTCGCCGCGTTGGCGGCGCTGGATTACGCTGTCACCATCCGCAGTTACGAAGAACGCTCGCTCGGCCCCAGCCGCCACGGCGGCGATGCTCAGGCCTGCGCCTTCGTCGAACTGGCCGGGCCGGACTCGCGCACTGGCTATGGGGTCGGTATCGACAACAACTTGGTCACGGCCTCGCTCAAGGCGCTCGTCAGCTGCATCAATCGTGTGGCCGAATAGCTTGCCAGGCCGGGTGGCGTTCGATTGCCGCCAACGCCCGGGCCAGCAAACTGATGCCCGGCTCGGTCCGGTGCCAGGTCGAGGCGCCGGACGGGTGCGGCAGCGGGATCAGGTCGGCGCCGTGGCCGTAGGCGTCGACCTGAAATTGCTTGCCGATCACCTGGTTGAGCTTATCGGCCTGCAGCCATTGCCGGATCGCTAATTTGCCGACCGGAATAATCAATTGTGGCTGCAATAATTCGATTTCGGCGCGTAGCCACGTCGAGCAATGGTCGATTTCGGCAGGGTTCGGCACCCGGTCGCCGCCGCCGGCCTGTTTGCCGGGGAAGCAGCGGCACACCGCCGCCATGTACACCCGTTGCCGAACCTGCTCTTCGTTTAGGCCCAAGCGGCCGAACCAGCCGAATAAGGTTTTGCCGGCGGTCCAGGCGAACGGTTTGCCGAACTGGCCTTCCTTACCGCCCGGCGCTTGGCCGATCAGCATCACCTTCGACACCACCGGCTGACAACAAACCACCGGGCCGACCATGTCCGGACAGCGCCGGCACGCCAATAAGGCTGCCCTATGCTCGTGCAGCGCGCTCAAGCCAGTTGAAGGTCGATGCCGACCGGACAGTGGTCGGAGCCGGTAATCTCCGGCAGGATGAAAGCACTTTGGATGCCGGGCAGCAACGGCTCGCTGGCCAACAGGTAATCGATCCGCCAACCGATGTTCTTTTCGCGGGCGTTGGCGCGGTAACTCCACCAACTGTAAGCCACTTGGTCAGGATGGAAATGGCGGAAGCTGTCGACCAGACCGCGCGCCAGAATGCCGCCGAAGCCGTCGATCTCGGCCTGGGTGTAGCCGGCCGACTTGTTGTAGTTGGCTTTGGGCCGGGCAATGTCGATGGCTTGGTGGGCGACGTTGAAGTCGCCGCCGACGATGACCGGCTTGCGGCTTTGCAAGTCGGCCAGATAATCGCCGAAGGCACGATCCCAGGTCTGCCGGTATTCCAGCCGGGACAGCCCGTCGCCGGAATTGGGTACGTAGACGTTGACCAAATAAAAGCCTTCGTACTCTGCGGCGATGACCCGGCCTTCCAGGTCGTGCTCGGCTTGGCCGATGTCGCGCAGAATCTGCAATGGCTCCCGTCGGCATAGCAGCGCGACGCCGGAATAGCCCTTGCGTTCGGCCGAGTTGGCGTGAACGTGGTAACCGGCTATGCCGGCCAAGGCTTGGGCGACCTGGTCTTCCTGGGCCTTGGTTTCTTGGAGCAATATGCAATCGGCGTCGATTCGAGCCAGGGTTTCGGCAAAACCTTTGCCTTGCACGGCACGGATGCCGTTGACGTTCCAGGAGACGATTTTCATCGGTAAATAGCCAGGGCGGTTGAAGATCGGCCTATTTTAAGGGCTGTAGCGGGCGGAAGCCAGGCGGAAGTGGCATGGCCTAGCCTAGCCTAGCCTAGCTTCGGCTTGTCGGCGGTCCATCGGTCTCGTCGATTCGGGTTGTGCAACGCGCTTCGTCTGACAATCACGAGGTAGCCAGACTTTTTGTTTCTTCAAGGTGGCGGCATGCGGCATATTGGTCTAATATTAGAAAATATTAATATACAAATATAGCGACACGTTCCTGCCGTTGCATTATTGCAACCAGCGGCTAGTCGTCGGCGACGCGACGCTAGGCAAGCTGTCGGCCTATGTATAGCGTTAGTGTGTCTTATTGTCGCAGGAGGAGGTTTTTGAATGAAATTACGTTAAAAACGTGTGGAAATTCGCCAGTAATCGGCTAACGTTAGTTTAAGGCAGCTTTAGCTGTCCGATTGTCTTCACCCCGCCCGGCGGCAAGTGGAGACCGCTTTATTCCAATCGTTTGGGAACCACGCGGACGCGTCATCCAAAACTCATCATTAGACGTGGATTCCGTCGCGATTTGACGCGAGACAGCCGCTGTTTCCAGGCCCCGAGACAAGGACCAGATCATGAACATTCCAGCTTATCCATCTCCCGTTCATTGTGATTCGCAACGTAAAACCTCACGGAGATTATTCCCGTCCGCACTGGGTATCGCACTCGGCTGGTTACCGCTAGTCGCGACGACTGCGGAAACCGTCGCCGAACCGGTAATGCCCGGCGAGACCGTGCTCGAACAAGTTATCGTCACCGACAAATTCCCCAGCGTCAAAGCCTTGAGCGCGTCGGAAATGGAAGCCGACATCGTCACCAGCAAGCGCGCCGCGATCAGCGATACCGCCAAACTGTTGGAAGACACGCCCGGCGTCAGTCTGTACGGTGCCGGAGGCGTGTCCAGCCTGCCGGCGATTCACGGCTTGAACGACGACCGGGTCAAGATAGACATCAACGGCATGACCTTGACCGCCGCCTGCGCCAACCACATGAATCCGCCGCTGTCCTACATCGACCGCAGCAATATCGGCAAAATCACGATTCTGACCGGTATCTCGCCGGTCAGTCTCGGCGGCGACAGTTTGGGCGGGACTATCTCGGTTAAAACCCCGGACCCGGTGTTCGCCGAACCGGGTAAGGATATACTGCTGGAAGGGAGTGCCTCGGCGTTTTACCGCAGCAACGGCGACGCGTTCGGCGGCAGCATCGCCGCCGCGGTGGCCAACCAATACGCTCGACTGGAATACACCGGTTCGCACACCGAGAGCATGAATTACAACGACGGTAACGGCAACATCGTCAGTTCCACCGCCTACGAAAACCAAAACCACTCGGCGGCGCTGTCGTTCAAATTCGACAAGCATTTGCTGGTGATACGCGGCGGCCAACAGCATATTCCGTTTCAGGGTTTTCCCAATCAACGGATGGACTTGACCAATAACGACAGCATCTTCGGCAATATCAGCCACAAGGGCGAATTCGACTGGGGCACGCTGGAAAGCCGGTTTTACTACGAAAGCACCCAGCACAGCATGGACATCGGCGAGGACAAGCACAATCACTTCCTGGACGGCTCGGTCTCGGGCGGTACTTTCGCGCCACCCAACGACTACATGCCGATGGAAACCCGTGGCCGCAATCTGGGTTATAAAATCATGGCCGAGATTCCGTTCAACAAGCGCGATACCTTCCGGGTCGGCAACGAATTTCACGGCAATAAAATCAACGATTATTGGCCGGCGGTGCATGGCGATACCGCCATCGCGGCCAACAACAACGATGCCCGTAGCGCTTACTGGATGATGGCGCCGGAAGCGATGTTGAACATTCACAACGGCGTGCGCGACCGAGTCGGTTTTTTCGGCGAATGGGAAGCGCGTTGGGACGATCATTGGAAGAGCTTGCTGGGCTTGCGTTACGACCACACCAACATGAATGCCGAAAACGTCCACCCTTATAATCCCGACCTGTTGAATACCGGGCCGACGTTCTCGATAGACCGGGCCGGCGCGATCACCGCGCTGAACGCCGCGAATGCCTTCAATGCCCGCGACAAGGAGCGCAATTTCGACACCTACGACATCACGGCCCTATTGCAATACACCCACAACGATATGAGCCAGTTCGAATTCGGTTACGCCCGCAAAAACCGGATGCCGAACATGTACGAGCTTTACACTTGGGGGCCGCGCAAAATGGACATGGCAATGATAGGCTGGTTCGGCGACGGCAACGGCTACACCGGCAATCTGAATCTGACCGAGGAAACCGCCCATACCGTCAGCCTGACCGCCGCCTTTCACGAACCGGCCAATAACTTGTGGGAAATCAGCGCCACGCCGTACATCAGCTACGTCAATAACTTTATAGACGCCGACCGCTGCTCCGGCACGCCGGGTACCGCGGCCGGTTGCGGTACGGCCCCGCAAACCGCGACCAATAGCTTCGTCTACCTGAAGTTCGCCAACCACGATGCTCGCTTGTGGGGCGTGGATGTCTCAGGCCGGACCCGCTTGTATAAAGACAATAACGTGGGCGAATTCGCTACTCACACCACGATGAGTTATGTGCGCGGCGAACGCATGGACGGCGGCAATCTCTATCACATCATGCCGTTCAACATGAAGTTGAGCCTGGATCACCGTTTGCAAAGCTGGCAAAGCGCGATCGAAATGCAGTTTGTCGACGGCAAGGACGATGTGCAAGCCATCCGCAACGAAACCACCACGCCGTCCTACATCCTGTTGAACGCCCGCACCGGTTACGAATGGGGCAAGGTCCGCTTCGACATCGGTCTGGATAACGTGCTGGATAAGCAATACTACCAACCGCTGGCCGGCAGCTATTTGGGCGACCGTTACGGCATGAACCCGACCGCCGCATCCAACGTTACCGTGCCGTGGGGCCGCAACGTGGCCGGACTGGGCCGCTCGGCCTACGTCGGAGTTACCATCCGATACTAAGGCCGAAGACACCCCTGTTGTCGTTGCCGTAACAGTTCGAATAGCCCTTCCGGGAGCGATGTCGTGCAGTTAATCCGTTCGCTAAGCGAAGTAGAAGTGAACGGCTGGCTTCGACTCCGCTCAGCCAGCGGCTTATGGTTGAGCCAGCGGCTTATGGTTGAGCCAGCGGCTTGCGGTTCAGCCTGCCGCTGGCGTTGGCTGGAACCGCGCTTAATTTAACGGCATTGCCTCCGGATCAAGGACCTATCGCTCCTCGACACCTTTCCGGAGCGTTCTTGCGTAACCTGCACGGGTGGGGCGAGGGTAGCGAAAACCCGGTCTTGCCCTACGGCCTGCATTGATGCCGGCTCCCGCGACTTTCACCAGAGGGCTTAAATCCTGCCGAGCCAACCGGTATACTGGCGGCCACTCCGGCAATCTGGGATGACCCGCAAATGACACCCGTAAAAGCATTGATTTTGTCCAGCCTGACCGCCTGCCTGTTGGCAGCCTGTTCGTTCTCCGACAGTTCGAAAAGCTCGTCGGACAGCTCCGGCAGCGTATCCGATATGGCGTCCAGCCCGATCAGCTCCAGTTCCGACTCGTCTCGCACCGACCAGGAAAAGTTCGAAGACTCGGTCGCCGACTACACCGCCGAATTCGTGGTCGGCTCGTCCGGCTCGCTGGATACCTTCCGCGCCCACGTCGGCGAACTGGCCGACAAATACGGCATCAGCAACTGGGAAGCCGACCGTCATAGTTATCTGGGCATAGGCCGCGGCTTGAAAAAAGCCGATCTCGGCAAGCCGCAAATCTCCGCCTTCACCGAAAGCCTGAGCGGCAAGGACCCGATGAAGAAACAGGCGATCGAAGACGGGCTGAAAAAATAAATCGCCGCGACGTTGGCTTAAGACGCCGCCGAAGCTGGGCGGCGGCATTGATCTGCCTGGCAATCACCGCGCCGGCGCCGGCCCGCGAGTTCGAGTTTCTGTACATCGAAGCCAACGAAGGCAGCGCCAGCGGCGGTCACGCCGCGATTCGCCTGGACGACGCGGTCTATCACTTTCAGCATGTCGAACCGGGCTGGCTGCGCCTGTACCGCGACGATTTCGCCGCCTTCCGTTTTGCCTACGGCTTTCAGGAAAACCGCGCGATTTACCGCCACCACATCCCCGTATCCGAGGTGTTTTTCCAGGGCTTGCAACAAGCCTTCAACCGCACGCAATTGATACAGACTCAGCATTTCGACCGCTTGCGCGCGCTGGCGGCCGACCGCGATTTGCTGCAAGGATTGCTCGAACCGGAGGAGGTCCGGCCGAGTTTGGCGTTGAAGGCCTTGGGCTATTTTCTGGAACGCTACCGCCCAGCCCAAGCGATGCCGGCGGATCGGCCCAGTCCGCGTCTGGCCGAGTTGCGGCAACTCGCGGCGGACCGTTACGGCGCGGACTTTTTAACGGCTCAGCGGCGGCGGATTCGCGAACAACTGCATGCACTGACGCCGGCCCGTCCCGCGCAAAATCCGCCGATCTCCGCCGAGCACTTCGAAGTCGGCGAACTGAGTTTCGGGCAACGTTACGAACACCAACTGCTGAATCTGGCCGCGCTCGACGTGTTGCAAGCCGGCCTGTCGCCGCGCCCGGAGACGCTGTTGCAAGCGCGTTTGCCCGAGCTGGCCTTAAACCCGGCGCAAATTCGGACCTTGGCGAGCTTTCGGGAAAACTTGATCGCCGATCTGTTGACCTTGCTCGACAGCCGGCGGCCGGATTGGGGCTATCCGCTGCTGGTCGGCATGGCCAGACTGCACGCGCTGGATGCCAGCATCGCGTCCGGCGAACTGACCGTGTTGGATCGCAGCCTTCAACGGGAATCCGCGCCGGCCTTGGCCGAAGCGGATTTACCGGCCGCGTTGCAATACGGCCGGGCCTTGCTCGCCGCCGCCAGCCGCCGTTTGACGGACGGCGAGGCGCTGGACGAACGCGGTTACGCCGAAATCGAACGCGGCGCCACCGCGCTGCTGCAAGTCGCGGAGCCGCTGCGGCAAACACCGCCCAAACCGTTGGCGGTACTGACAGCCACGCCGGCCAAGCCCGCCGCCGCCGAATTGCTGAGCTTGCCGCTGGCAACGGAGCAGCTGGCGGCCGAGCTGGCGCTGGCTGAACGGCGCCTGAACCAATACCGCGCGCAATTGACCGAGTTGTACCGTTACGACCTGCTCGGCCGTAATTGCGTGACCGAGCTGTTTCGGGTGCTCAACGCCACGGTCGGCCGAACCGGCGGCGCGAGATCGGCCGAGGCGCTGGCCGATGCCTCGCGGGCGCTGCTCGGCGGCTATCTGGACGACAGCGGCGCCAACCGGATTCCGTTCGCGGCTTACGACAGCGTTGGCGCCCATTATCGGGTGCTTGCCAGCGAGCGCCTGCCGCCGTATCGCGAACGCCAACTGAACCGCCAATACCAAACCGAGCTGGCCTGGCGGGTGGCGTTACGCGAATCCAATGCGCTGACTTCAACGACCTACGCTTGGCACCGCGACGATGCGGCCTTCGTGTTTTTCACCCAGGATGCGGTCTGGCCCCGGCCGTTGCAGGCCGGCTTCAATCTGGCCGCCGCCGGCGGACAGGTGGCGGTTGGCTTGTTGAGCTGGCCCTGGGACAGCGGCCGAAATCTGCGCAACGGCCTCAAAGGCGCCGCCGTCAGTCTGCCCGAACTGGTGTTTTTCAACATCCGCAAAGGCTCGTTTCCCGGTTTGTTACCGGACGCCGATGCGCTCGCCGACGCGGCGGCGGAGTGAGTGGATCAGCCTAGAAAACTCAGTTGAGCATTCCAAACCCCGTTCCGAGCCCAGTCGATGGGTGGGCGGGAGTTGGAATGCTCGCCAAATGGGTGAGGATTTAAATCCGTTCGTGCTTCGACGAGCTCGGCACGAACGGATTGACGCGTTCGAACGGTTTTTTTAGGACCAGCCGTTCGCCTAGCCTAGGTTTACGTCGAACGGCTGCTTAGGCTCGTTATTGACAACTGCCGTCATAGGCGCACGAGATATAACACTCGGCCGGCGTGCCCAGGCTGGTGTAGTCCGACACCCCGTCGATCGTGCACTCCACGCCGTATATCCAGCCGTTAGCCCCATCGATATACACCTCGCCGCCGTCGTTTTGGCAACGGGTCGCGACATACTTGGCGGCGCGAGCCAGATTGTAATCGGCGGAATCGCGGCAACCGGGTAACCAAGAAGCGCCACCGTCCCCCCAGCCGCCAAAACCGCCGCCACCTCCGCCGCCCCAGCCACCGAAATCACCACCGCCGCTGCTCCAGCCGCCAAAGTCTCCGCCGCCGTCGCAGCTAGCGAATTCCGGCGCACACCAACCATTGCTTTCCATGGCCATGCCCACCGGACTAATCAAGAGTAAGGACAATATTCCGCCTATTAATCTGTTCATCGTGATACCTCGTCAAAAGCAAAGTTTGGGTTTTCAGGGCGTGATGAGCGTTGCATCGCGTCGGTAAGATTCGAGCAACGGAAACTAAACTCGCCAACGCGACGGCCTAGCCTCGCAACTTAGGGTATAAGCCCAAGTCCCGCGTTGTCTGTGAAGTATTCACTCGATCGGCCGTTGCGGTGGGCGATGTCTGGATTTTGGCCGAGCGAGCGCTGCCGTAAACCTCTCCGTAGTCTGTTAAAAAAGCGCGGAGGAGGTTGAGCATAGGCAGGGCTGTAAACCGATCGGGCTGGCTAGACTTGAGCTAGAATGCGGCCCATTCGAATCCAGGAAATTTCAGCGTCATGGCCACCGACACCCCTCCCAAACGTTTTCGCATCGCCTTTTCGTTTGCCGGCGAAAAGCGACCTTTCGTTGAACAGACCGCGCGGATCTTGGCGGAGAGGTTTGGCGAAGAGAAAATCCTGTATGACGAATATCATGAGGAAGAATTTAGTCGGGCAAGACTCGGGCGCTATCTACCTAGGTTTTATCACGATGAGTCTGATTTGGTCGTTGTTGTTCTTTGCCAAGATTATTTACAGAAAGAATGGCCGGGATTGGAATGGGACGCCATATTCGATCTGATAAAGAATCGCCGTGACGACGACGTTATGTTGACTCGGTTTGACCGCGCGGAAATTGCCGAACTGTACGATGCGGGTTACACAGAGCTTGATGATAAGTCACCCGAGCAATTCGCCACTAAGATTTTAAGACGTTTGGCGCTCAACGAAGGCAAGCCCAAAGATCATTACACCAAAGACCTAAATTTCCAGGCAGCATCAGAAGTCGCTCCAACGCCGTCTCCAACCGTCTGCGCTCATGACGCGACAACCCTTAAAAAGTTGGAAACTAAAGAAGCAGAATCTTTCGTCCAGAGTATTCAGAAATTCCTTCCCCAATATTTTTCGAGCGTTCCAACCCTTCGAAAACCGGCGGATTTAATTCGGTTCTTTTGTGCAAGTCGTAGCGGGGAGGACGAAATCGGCGAGCTCTTCTTTGTGGTTCGGGAGGCGTTACGGGAACAACCGCCAACTCTGAACAGAACAGCGGCGGAAGAGGCGGCTGCTTTGCTTTACTGTATCGCGGCGCGTCAAGCGGTGGATGCGGTAGTCGCCAAGGCAAATATGGAACGTCTGGGTGCCGAGGTCATTGAGGTTCCGTATGATCAGAACATCGTGTGCGCGGTCATCGTCAATGCGCTGTTCGGCGGGACGCTAATTCTGAAGGCGCCGGACCCTGCCGATATTCCAAGCTTACCAAGACCGGAATGGGTGCTCGACACCGACGCCTTACCCAATGGCGAGAACCTGACTGGATCGCTGGAATGCGCGGTATTTAACGCACTATTCAAAAACTCCAAACTCAGCCCTCAACTGTGTTTGGATTCTGATGGCCTGACTGATCAACAAAAGGCTTTGTTAAAAAACCGAATAAAAGACATCAAAAAACGGAACTTGAGCCTTGCCCTGGTGGTGCGCGGCTCGCCGCCATCCGGCGTCGCTGTTGAGGTTTCTAAGAATTACAGTTTGCCTTTATTCTTACCGTCCAAAGAAATCTGCAATGAAATACTGGCAATGGATGCCAACACGCTGATCGCGCATATATTCGAATTATGGGAACTGATGGAAAACATCTAGCCCGACCTACAAGCGATAGGAAATTGTAAATGACGAACCCTTTCTTAAATTTGGTGGAAAAATCCGCTGTTGAATTAGCGTCCAGCGACCGCTTCCCCGCCGCCGGCCACTACTGGAGTCAGCCGGAAATCGATGCGTTGATATTCGCGTTCGCGGCGCGGCGGCCGTTGTTGGTGCGCGGCGAGGCGGGTAGCGGCAAGAGCCAGATCGCGCGGGCGGCGGCCCGGCATTTGAACGGAGGAGAACCCTGGGTCGAAGTGATACATCCGCGCTTCGAGGCCCTGGATTTGCTGTACCGGGTCGATGTGGTCGAGCGCCTGGCCGACGCGCAAATCCAACAGTTGGACAAGACCAATAAAAAATACGTCAAACCCGGCCGATTGTGGCAGGCGGTGCAATGCCTGCAAGACCACGCCGATGCGATTCCGGTACTGCTAATCGACGAAATCGACAAGGCCGACGCCGACCTGCCCAACGCCTTGCTGGACGTGCTCGGCAACCGCAGCTTCGAGGTGCCGCCGCTGGCCGATCTGACGGTGCGCGCGCCCGACCGGCGCTGGCCGCTGATCGTCATCACCACCAACGAAGAACGCGAACTGCCGCCGGCCTTCATCCGCCGTTGCGCGGTGCTGAACCTGAATCCGCCCAAAGCCGATGGGGCCTTCAAGGATTGGCTGATCGAGCGCGGCCGGGTGCATCGCCATCTGGCGATAAGCGACGCAGCCCGCTTGCTGGCCGCCGAGCAAGTGCTGGCCGACCGTCACGTGGCCGAATCGGCCGGCTATCCGAAAGTCGGTCTGGCCGAGTACATCGATTTGCTGACCGCGTTGCACGAACTGACTGAAGCCATCGCGGACCCGCAACAACGCCAGCAAAGCCAAATCGACTGGCTGCAACGCCTGGGCGCCTACGCGCTGGTCAAGCATGCCGAACAGGACCAAGGCCGCGCGCCGCAAATCGCCAGCCAGCCGGCGGCGGACGCCGAGTGAAACCTGCCGGCTTTGCGCCTGCCCAAGGCGCGGTGGCCCGCGCCGATCTGCTGCGCTTATTGGCCAGCGCGCCGCGCCCGCTGTTGGTGTTGGACGACGCCGGCGAACACGGCTTGGCCTACCGCGAGCAACCGCGTGCCGAGCCGGCGCTCGCGGCCCAAACCGTGGTGGTACCGGACCGCAACCCGCCGGCCGCGATCTCGGCCAGCCCCTATAAACTCCCGCTGCAAATGCCGTTCGCGCACGTGGTAGCCGAACGGTACACCCGCGAGCCGCCGGCCGCCGAGCCGGACCCAACGCCGCGACTCGCGGTCGAGCCGATTAGCGAGGACGACGCCAAACCCTTGGCCGAACGCCGACTGGTCGATTATGAAGACCTGGTGCCCAAGGCTCGCCTGCTGCCGGCCTTGAAACGCCATCTGGCCCACGATCGGCTGGGCGGGCTGGACGTTTCGACGCTGGTCCGGCAAATCGCCGGGCAGCAACTGCCGCGCCATTTGCCGCGCCGGCGTCTGCAAACCTGGCACCCGCAATGGGTGGTGGTGCTGGATTTTTGCCAGCGGCTGTGGCCTTACCGGCAGGACATGCATCGTTTGGCCGATCGCCTGCTGCGCCAATGCGGCGAGAGCGGCATCTCGCTGCGCATCGTCAACCACGGGCCGCTGAATCCCTGGAGCGACTGGTTGGAAGAACAGCGCAGCCACGGCCCGCTGCCGGCCAAACGGCCTTGGCGGATGCCGGCCGCCGGCACGCCGGTGTTGCTGGTCAGCGACCTGGGCTTGCTGGAAGGCGCGCAGTCGGCCACCCATCACGCCTGGCTGCGCTTCATCGGCCAATTGAGCCAAGCGCAAACTCGGCCCTGGGCCTTGCTGCCGCTGGGCGCGGACCAGCTCGACCGCGATTTGCCCAAGGCGCTGTCGCTGTTACGCTGGAGTCCGGACGCCCGGATGCACCCGGAACGCGCCTTCGGCGGCTATGCCGGCCGCCGGCACGCCGGTGTTGCTGGTCAGCGACCTGGGCTTGCTGGAAGGCGCGCAGTCGGCCACCCATCACGCCTGGCTGCGCTTCATCGGCCAATTGAGCCAAGCGCAAACTCGGCCCTGGGCCTTGCTGCCGCTGGGCGCGGACCAGCTCGACCGCGATTTGCCCAAGGCGCTGTCGCTGTTACGCTGGAGTCCGGACGCCCGGATGCACCCGGAACGCGCCTTCGGCGGCGGCCCGGCCGAGCCGGCCGGCTTGGCCGAGCTGCTGGCGATGGCCGCCGTCACTCGCCGCGTCGATCCGCCCTTGCTGCGGGCGATGCGCCGGCTCAACCCGCGTGCGCCGCTGAACGCCGGCTTGGAAGGCGCGTTCTGGTGCCATGCCGACGTCGAGGCCGGTGCGGCCGCCCATATCCGCAGCGAAGCCCAGGCCCGCCACCTGGCGCACTTTTCCGAAAGTCTTGAAAAAGTCCATTTGGACCTGGAAGCCTTGCGTTTTAAGCATCACGCCCATTTGCGCGCGGTGCTGAATCACGAAGAAACCTTGTTGTGGCGGGCGCATGCAGCGTGCGACGACGCGGCATTGCCGGAGCAAACCCGCCTTAGAACCCAAGCCGCCGAAACCTTCATGCGGCAACTGGCGAAAACCCTGGCCCAGGCGGACGCCGCCGAAAAAGCCGGGGTCTGGTGGCAGATTGCGCAAGACATCGTCAAGCGCGCCGACCGGCGCATGGCCGAAACCTACCCGCAACTGCTGACGCCGTTGGTTTCGGCGATCGCCGAGGCGACTGGTGATTTGTCGCAAGCGCCGGATTGGCTCGATCCGGCCGTGCTGGCCGGTTTGCGCGGCGTGGGGTCGGTGCCCTGCCGATTGGTCCGCGACGCCCGGCAACAGGCGATCACGCTTAAGCCCGTGCTGGCGAATCCGCCCAGGCAAACCGCATTCGGCGATCCGCTCAGCGTGGATGGCGGCGGCGTGCGGATCGATTGCGCCGGGCGTAGCGCCTGGTTACCGTTGCCTGCGGTGTCCGCGCGGATTTGCAGCCTGAACGACGCCAACGAAATCACGTTGACTACCAGCAGCGAGACCTTGAAACTGCTGCGGGTCGGCAGGCCGCGAGGGGCGGCGGCTTGGTTGGTGGAATCCAGTTGTCTGACCGTCGTCGCGCCGGACTTTTGCGGCAAGGAATGGCGATGGCGGGATTATGAATTGAAGGTGGCAAAAAATAGCAGCGGCCAAAACGTGCTGATCGAAAAACAACTCCGCAAATCGCTGGCCCCGCATGTTAAGGACCAAGGGCGTATCTTTCAGGATGGCCTATACGCCTCCGGCGTGACCTACTATCTGGACGAATACGGCGTATTGGCCGAGTTGCTGGTGGTCACCCCGCACGGCACCGCCGCGCAATCGTTCCGCTGGATAGAGCCGGGGACTTTTTTGATGGGCTCGCCGGACGACGAGCCGGAGCGGTCTAGCGGCGAGGGCCCGCAACACCCGGTGACGATCAGCCAGGGCTATTGGCTGGCCGACACTGCCTGCAGCCAAGCCTTGTGGTTAGCGGTGATGGGTAATAACCCCAGTCATTTCAAAAACGACCCGAACAATCCGGTGGAACAGGTCAGTTGGCTGGATGTGCAACAGTTTCTGGAAAAGCTGCAAGCCTTGCTGCCCGATTGCCAAGTCGATCTACCCTGCGAAGCCGAATGGGAATACGCCTGCCGGGCCGGCACGGTTACGCCGTTCAGTTTCGGCGCCAACATCACGCCGGCGCAAGTCAACTACGACGGCAATTACCCGTATGCCGGTGGAGAGCAGGGCGAGTACCGGGAGCGGACCGTACCGGTCAAGAGCCTGCCGGCCAACCCGTGGGGTTTGTACGAAATGCATGGAAACGTGTACGAATGGTGTAAGGATGGATGGCGGGAATACGGCGCGCAGGCGCAAGTCGATCCGCTCGGGCCGACAGGCCAAGATCAGCCCCGTGTGATTCGCGGCGGCTCCTGGCTCTTCTACGCCTGGTGGACGCGCTCGGCCTACCGCCTCGCGAACCGGCCCGACTACGCCAACTTCTTCCTGGGCTTTCGGCTTTGTCTGAGGTCCATCCGGCCCGGTCAGGCAGCGGGTGGCCCGGCGGGATCGCCGGGCGGGGCGAGCCCACGCGCGCCTCGGGTGGGTGAGACTGGCCGGGGCTGGCTTGCCGACAAACTGGCCGCGATTTTCAAACCGGACCCCAAACCGAAACGCCGATCATGACCCTGCACTTTTTCGCGATATTGGCCCTGCAACCGCAACACGAGTTTAACCCCCGCGCAACCGCGACCGAAGCGCTCCCGGTTTTTGCCTACCCCCTGCCGGCCGGCAAAACTCAATGGCCGCCGCCGACTTTAGCAGGCGCCTCTTCCGCGTTGCATGGGTCGCCGGCCCCTGTAGGAGGCGCTTTAGCGGCGCCTGAAGCATTATCCAGTTTGCGTCGGTCACCGACCAATTTTCCAGCCCGGTAATTCACGATGATAGACCCCGCCCGCTTCCCCGACCCGTTTCCGCCGCCGTTTGCCAGTGCCTGGGGGGATGATCGCTATGGGCTTTGGGCGGCTATCGAGGTTGATGGCGGAGATGTGGGTGTGGTGACGCAACTGTTCCGTTGGATAGAGTCCGGCACGTTTTTGATGGGCTCGCCGGACGACGAGCCGGAACGGTATGACAACGAAGGCCCGCAGCACCCGGTGACGATCAGCCAGGGTTTCTGGCTGGCCGACACCGCTTGCAGCCAAGCTTTATGGTTTGCGGTGATGGGCAATAACCCAAGCCTGTTCAAAAACGACCTAAACAATCCGGTGGAACAGGTCAGTTGGCTGGACGTGCAAGCGTTTTTGGGAAAACTGCAAGTGTTACTGCCCGGTTGCCAGGCCGATCTACCCAGCGAAGCGGAATGGGAATACGCCTGCCGGGCCGGCACCACGACGCCGTTCAGCTTCGGCGCCAACATCACTACGGCGCAAGTCAACTACGACGGCAATTATCCTTATGCCAGCGACGAACAGGGCAGGTACTGGCAACGGACCGGGACTGTACCGGTGAGGAGCTTGCCGGCAAACCCGTGGGGCTTGCGCGAGATGCATGGCAATGTATGGGAGTGGTGCAAGGATGGGCGGCGCGACTACAGTGCAAAAGTGCAGGTCGATCCGCTAGGGCCGACGAGCCAAGATTTGCCCGGTGCGATTCGCGGCGGCTCCTGGAACAATGGAGCCAGGAGGACGCGCTCGGCCTTTCGCGGCGGCGCGCGGCCTGATCATTCTATCAAAAATCTGGGCTTTCGGCTTTGCCTGAGGTCCATCCGGCCGGGTCCGGCAGCGGGTGGCCCGGCGGGATCGCCGGGTCGGGCGAGCGGAGCGAGCCCCGAGGTTTAGACGCGCTGACCGGTCTGGCACACTGGAGTACAAACCTAGGTTTGTACTCCGGCGGCGCGATGGGAATGGCCGTCGTGCGCTGTGGGATGGCGACCGGCCCACGCAAACCGGGCGTTAAAAAAGGCGGCCTCCGTGGTGTTCACCCCGCCTATGTTAGGAGCAACCAAGGCTTTCGGCTATGCCTGATGTCCATCCGGCCCGTTGAGGCAGCGAGTGGCCCGGCGGGACCGCCGGGCCGGGCCAGCGGAGCGAGCCCCGAGCCGAGGTTTAGACGCGCCGACCGGTTTGGCGCACTGGAGTACAAACCTAGGTTTGTACTCCGACCACGCGTGGCGAATGGCTGTCGTGCGATGGGGGGCCAGGCGAAGCAGGCGCAAAAAAAAGGCGGCCGCCGGTGGGTGGTCGCCTTAAGGCTGTCGTCCTTGGATGAATCGGTGGATGTTGCCTCGGGCCGGTGACGCTCCGACGTGGGCCGGAGCGATGTGCCGTTCTTAAGTTAGGAGTGTAGCCGGACCCGTTTCAATCGTTAGGTCTACTCGCTTGAATTCGTTAAATTTTGCCGGTTTATGTGCTGGTTTTCACATTCTTCTGGCCAGTCGGTTGGTCGGCCGTGGCGGCCGGAGCGTTCATCGTCGCCAGAAACACGCCGATCACGATCATGATGGCGGTAATCCCGTAGCGTTTGAATGCAAGAGCGGCGGTCTTGGCTATTTTGTCGAGCGGCATGGTTGTTCTCCGAAAATGGTTTGGTGGCAGCGAGCGCCGGATAGGGCGCGTTACAGGTGGCGTAGCGGCGCGCCCTTGGTTTTGGGACGCGGCGCGGTGAAGATGTCCATGGCTTCGCTGAGAATTTGGTCGCACAGCGCGCACAGATCGCCTTCCAGGTAGATTTGTTCGCAGCGGGATAAACGGGTGCCGCAGCGGCGGCAGCATTTGGTTTTGGCTTGGGTTTTCATGGCGGTTTCTCTCTCGATGTCGGTTTGTCGATAGTCTGGAAGACTGGTTAAGTCTGTCGGTACTGTTATCGCAAGACGAGTGCCAAATTTGACCGAAATGCTGGGTATTTTTTAACTGTTTGATATTTTTGTATTTTGTGTGTTTGTGTGGGTGGCCGGGTTAGATGAAAATGCTTGTCGACGGAGAAATGGGTTACCGGATTTCGTAACGCATACGAAATATCGTGTCCCGCCGATGCCGATTGCGCCGAGTTTTCGCCGGAGGGCGACCTGCTTCGGTCCGGGCGATGAAGTCGTCGGGTTCGACTGGGTTGGGCCGAGGGTCGTTGAAACCGCTCGATCGCGAATGCGTGGGCTTCGACTCCGCTCAGCCAACGCGGTTCGGCCTCGGCCAACGCAGCTCCGCTGAACCAACGCGATTCGGCTCAGTCAACGCGGCTCCGCTCAGCCAATGCGATTCGGCCTAGGCCAACGCAGCTGCCAACGCGACTCCGCTCAGCCAACGCGATTCGGCTCAGTCAACGCAGCTCCGCTCAGCCAATGCGATTCGGCGAAATCCATCGCCCACTTTACGCTGAAAGTCGGTGGACTTGGTACCGATACTTCGATTTCGCAACGCCGGCTATCGCGGCTAAAGCCATTCCCTTCACCTTGAGGTTGAGTTTTGGGACGAAAAGAGAGCGTGCTCGTTAGGATATTGGCTCGGCGAGCTACGAAATATCGTCGAGTTGTTAGCGAATTGTGCTAAATTCTATTGACTTTAAAATCAGGTGCCGTACAGAACGCCAGCAATGGAATGCCGGATTACCCGCCTAATAACAAAAACGCATGCGAAACCGATCGTTCATCACTCGAATCCGCCTAGCCTGGTGTTACACCGGACTGCTGTTGTTGGCCGGCCCGAGCGGGTTTCCTCAGACAGCCCGTGCCGCCGGGCACAGTCATGCCGAACAATTGGCGATTCCGGATTCCAGCGATTTCCGGGGCGAGATGCTGTTATTCCCGGCCGTGACGGTGATCGACCGCTACGACCAAGGCCCGAAAAAGAAACCGGCCAACAGCGAAGTGATCCCGGAGATGAACTTCTTTTACACCGCCGATTACCAGCAATTCCGCTTTCTCGGCGAGTGGCTGGTGTCGACCAAGACCCACAACCTGGAGCGGATTCAGTTCGGTTTGCATCTGGGCGAGTCCAGTTTGTGGCTGGGCCGCTTTCACAACCCGATCGGCTATTGGAACATGCAGTACCATCACGGCGCTTTTCTGCAGAACACCGCCAGCCGGCCCGGCATCATGGCCTTCGAAACTCAGGGCGGCGTGATCCCCAATCATTTGACCGGTTTGTTCTGGGAAGGCGTGCATCAATTCGACGAAGCCGGCCTGTATTACTCGGTTGGCGCCGGCGCCGGGCCGTATCTGAAGCGCGGTTTGTCGGCCTTCAACGTGATCGAGCCGGGCGGTTCGCATCGGCCGGGCGCCACTTTCCGCTTGGGGTATCAGCCGGTCAGTTTCGGCGTCAACGAGTTCGGCATTTCCGGTGCCTATACCGAGATTCCGTCGGACCTCAACGACGTGCGCGAAGTGAAGCAATTCGTGGCCGGCGCTTATGCCAACTGGCAACAGGACAGCGTGCATCTGTTGAGCGAAGTGGTCTACGCCAACAGCCGCCTGGAGCACGACGCCGGCTTGCGTAACGGCGGCAGTTTCTTTAACGCCTACGCGCAAGCCGAATGGGCGTTCGCCGACGATTGGACCTTGATCGGCCGGATCGAAGGCACGCGCGGCGGTCAAAACGATCCTTATTTGGCGCTGTTTCCCCGCTACGTGCGGGACAGGCTGCTGGGCGGCTTGCGCTACCGGGTCAACAGCAATATGGCGCTGAAGGTGGAAGCTTCGCAGGATCATATCCGCGACGACCGTTACGGCCAGGTGATGTTTCAGTGGAGCGCGGTATTCCCATGAGACTCCGGCGCGCTTTATTTTGGTCGAGTTTGGCGGCGGCGCTGCTGTTCGGCGCGGCGCGGTCCGGCGCGATCAGCCGGCAGTCCCTGGTATTGGCGACCAGCATCGATTCGGCGATGCCGTCTCTGACGGTTCAGGAAGCGCGTAAATTATTTCTAGGGGTGCCGTTGGAGAAAGACGGCGAGCATCCGGTGCCATTGGTGAACGCCAGCGATCCTTTGATTTATCAAGTCTTTCTGCAAAAAGTCGCGTTCATGTCGGCGACCGCCTACGAAAACCAAACCATCTCGGTGGTGTTCCGCCTGGGTGGCAAACGGCCGGAGCGCTACGACGATTACCAGCATCTGGTCGAGGCTTTGCAACAACACCCCGGCACCGTGACTTATTTGTGGGAAGATCAGGTGAAGGCAAACCAACGCATCAAATCCGTTAACGTACTATGGCAAGGATCTCTCGAGTAGGCCGCTTTTTTAATAGTTTTAACGGTCGAATGATCGTCGCGGTGGTCGGCATTCATTTATTGCTGGTGCCGATTTTGTTGTTCGGTATTTATCGGGTCATCAAGCCCAGCATGGAAGCCCAATTCGTCAACCAGGTGCGCTCCGACGCATTGATGTTCGGCAATCTGGTTTCGCCGCGATTGTCGCGCGGCGACATCGGCGAATTGCAGGGCTTGCTGGGCGAATTTTTGCTGAACGGCCGGCTGGCCTATGCCGAAATCGCCACCGAACAGGGGCAGGTCCATGCCGACGTGGCTTTGAACGCGCGGCAGGCGTTTCAGGAGGATTTTTTCTTCGGCGAACACGGCGACGGAATTTACTTCGTCGCGGTGCCGGTCAGCGCCGACAGCGGCCAATCGGCGACCTTGCGGCTGGGTTTCGACGAAAGTCAGATTCGTCGCGAGATTTACACGATTTACCAGCGCAGCGGGTATTTTGTCGCGGCTTACATGGGCTTGACCTTGCTGGTGGTCGGCCTGTTCGGCCGCAAGCTGGTGCTGCCGCTGGAGCGGTTGCGCGACGAAGCCGAGCAAATCGCCGAAGGCAATCATACCGGCAGTTTCAGCACCGGCACCCGGATCACCGAAGTCGCGGCCTTGGCCGAACATCTGGAAAAAATGCGCCAGGCGCTGTTGTCGGCCCGCGACGCGGCCTTGCAAGCCGCCGGCGCCAAGACCGAGTTTCTGGCTAATATGAGCCACGAAATCCGCACGCCGATGAACGGCATCATCGGCATGATCGGCCTGGCGTTGCGGACCGACTTGACGCCCCGCCAGCGCGAGTTTTTGGCGATGGCCAACAGTTCCGCCGATGCCTTGCTGCGCATCGTCAACGACATTCTGGACTTTTCCAAAATCGACGCCCGCAAACTGGAGCTGGACCACGCGCCGTTCCGCTTGCGGGAAAGTCTGGGCGATACCTTGAAGTTGCTGGCCGGCCACGCCCACGAAAAAGGCCTGGAGTTGATGCTGCGCATCGATCCGGAAGTGCCCGACGATTTGATCGGCGACACCGGCCGCTTGAACCAGGTCATCATTAATTTGGTCGGCAACGCGATCAAATTTACCCAGCACGGCCAAATCGTGGTTCAGGTCAAGCCCGAACACCACGACGCCGAGCGGGTTTGTCTGCACTTCGCGGTGCAGGATACCGGCATTGGCATTCCGGCCGACAAGCAGCGCCTGATTTTCGAGGCCTTCGCCCAAATCGACGCGTCGTCCACCCGCAAATTCGGCGGCACCGGCTTGGGCTTGTCGATTTCATCGCGGCTGGTGGAATTGATGGGCGGCCATCTGGCTCTGGAAAGCGAGCTGGATCGCGGCAGTACCTTCTTTTTCACGGCGGTATTCGAGCGCCACGTTCGGGCGGCTGACGATGTCCAAGTGCCGGAAATCGACGTCAAGGGCTTGCCGGTGCTGATCGTCGACGACAATCTGATCAATTTGCGGGTGTTCTCGGAAACCCTGAGCCATTGGGGCATGCTGCCGACTACCGTCGATAACGGCCAGGCGGCGATCGACGCGCTCCGTTGTTCGCGGGCCACCGATAGCGGACAGCGCTATGCGATGGTCCTGCTGGATGCGATGATGCCGATGATGGACGGTTTTACCGTGGCCCAACGCATCCGCGAGGATCATCGCTTCGACCCGGTCACGATCATGATGCTGTCGTCGGCGGACCGGCCTGACGACTTTGAGCGCTGCCGCGACTTGGGCGTCAATTTATACGTGCGCAAGCCGGTCAAGCATTCCGAGCTGTGGAACGCGATCCAGTCCGCGCTGAGTCAAACCGATGCCCGTTTCGCCGATAGCGCGCCGCCGGCGCTGGCCCAACCGCCCCGGCCGCTGCGCATCCTGCTGGCCGAGGACAATCCGGTCAACCAATACATGGCGGTGGTGCTGCTGGAAGAGCGCGGTCATAAGTTGGAAGTCGCCAACAACGGCCGTGAAGTGCTGGACATCCTGGCGACCGGCAAGCCCTTCGATTTGGTGTTGATGGACGTACAAATGCCGGTGATGGACGGTTTTCAGGCTACTGCGGCGATTCGTGAAGGCGAACGCGACAGCGGCCGGCACCTGCGCATCGTGGCGATGACAGCCCACGCGTTGAAGGGCGACCGCGAGCGCTGTCTGGCCGCCGGCATGGACGACTATATTTCCAAGCCGGTGCAGGAGCAGGAATTGCTGGCGACGGTCGAGCGTTGGGATTTGGCGCAAACCGATCAAGAGGGCGAGGTCGCCGTGGCCGAGCCGATGGCCGAACCGGCCCTGGAATGGCGGGAAGCGCTGCAACGCGTCAGCGGTCGCCAGAACTTGCTGGGCAAAATGATGACGATGTTCCAGGAACAATCGGTGCAATTGTTGGCCGACGTCGAAAGCGCGATTCACAGCCAGGATGCCGCCAAGTTGCGGATGTCGGCGCATACCTTGAAAAGCTCGGCCAACAGCATCGGCGCGTTCGGTTTCGGTAAGATCGCTCAGCAACTGGAACTCCAGGGTCAGGCGGCGGAGTTTGCCGACGCGGCCGCCCATTTCGCGTTGTTGCAACAGGCCGGTGCGCGTTTGGAGCCCGCCATTCGGGAATACTTGAGCGAAAATCCGCAATGAGGCTTACGTTTGAAGATACGTTCATCGAAACGCGCCGAGCGATTCCTCGGCGAGCCGCCGGCCCGGCGGGTAAACGGTGGGCGCAGGGGGGATTGACATGAACAACGATCTAGCGGCCGCCACTTGCGTGCTGTTGGTGGACGACAATCCGATCAATCTGGTGGAATTGGCTGCATTGCTGGAGGACGCCGGCTACCAAGTGTTGAGCGCCGAAACCGGCGACGCGGCGGTCGATCAGGCGGTGGCCAAGCGCCCCGATTTGATTCTGTTGGATGTGTTGATGCCAGGCATCGACGGCTTCACTACCTGCGAAAACTTGAAGGCGATTCCGGCGACCCGAGACATTCCGGTGCTGTTCATGACCGCGCTGGCCGATACCGCCGACAAGGTCAAGGGCTTTCACGTCGGCGCGGTCGATTACATCACCAAACCGTTTCAGCACGAAGAAGTGCTGGCGAGGGTGCGGACCCATCTGACGCTGCAAAAGCTGAAATTGGAGTTGCAGGAAAAGGAAGAGCGGTTGTCGCGCATCTTCGAAAATGCGATGGATGCGATTCTGACGCTGGACCAAGCGGGCCGAATCACGCTGTTCAATGCGGCCGCCGAACAAATGTTTCGCTGTCAGGCCGCCGATACGATAGGCCGTTCGGTCGACCGGTTTTTAGCGCCGGAACTGAACAAAACCCTCACCAATTTTCGTAACGGCGTACCCGATAAACAGGCCATCTGGCTTTCCGAAGGAATGGCGGCGGTCAGGGCGGATGGCGGCAATTTCCCGATCGAAGCGACGATATCGCGGGTGGAAGCCGCCGGCCAGCAGTTGTATATCCTGATTCTGCGCGACATTAACGAGCGCAAGGCCCGCGAGGAGGCCGAAGCCGAATGCAACACCTTGCGCGGCATTAATCTGTACCTGCAGGAAGAAGTGCTGGCCAGCCGTGACGGCGAGGAGTTGATCGGCAATTCGGTCGGTTTGCGCCAAGCGATGGCGCTGGTCAAGCAGGTGGCCGCCACCGACGCGACGGTGTTGATTACCGGCGAAACCGGCACCGGTAAGGAGTTGATCGCCCGGGCCATTCATAATCTGAGCGGTCGCAAATCCAAGACGCTGGTCAAACTGAATTGCGCGACCATTCCTGAAAATTTGGCCGAAAGCGAATTGTTCGGCCATGAGAAAGGCGCGTTTACCGGCGCGATCAACCGCAAATTGGGGCGTTTCGAACTGGCCAACGGCGGTACCTTGTTTTTGGACGAGATCGGCGAATTGCCGCTGGAAATTCAGGCCAAACTGCTGCGCGTGTTGCAGGAGGGCGAATTCGAGCGGGTCGGCGGCACTCAAACCTTGAAGTGCGACGTGCGGGTGATTGCCGCGACCCACCGCGATCTGGCCCAGTTTTCCCAGGAAGGGAAATTTCGCGCCGACTTGTATTACCGGATGAACGTGTTTCCGGTGCATTTGCCGCCGCTGCGCGAACGCAAGGAAGACATACCGCCGTTGGTCAAGCATTTCATCAACAAATACGCGGCCAAGTTCGGCAAGAAAATCACCGCGATTCCGGAGCGCTTGATGTCGGATATGCAAAGCTACATTTGGCCCGGCAATATCCGCGAATTGCAACACATCATCGAGCGTGCGGTCATCCTGACCAACGGTTCGCAACTGGCCAACGTCGAATGCGTGCACGCTAGCGGCGGTGCGGTGCAGGCCAACGCGCCGATCGCGACGCTGGACGACGCCGAGCGCGCCCATATTCTGCGCGCGCTGGACGCTACCTCGTGGCGGATCGCCGGCAATCAGGGCGCCGCCAAAATTCTCGGCGTGCCGTCCACGACACTGCGCTCGCGAATGGAAAGGCTCGGTATCGTTAAACCGCTGCCGCGTTAACAGCGTTCGGCTAGGCTTAGCCCGGTTCGGCGGACTAAGCCCTTAGTGCGTCGGCAAGTCGCTTTAGCGACTCGGCTTTCTCGGACTACACTTGTTCGCTGATATTCTCGACGCATTTTAATTGGGCTCTGCACTATGACTGGGAACGGCCATTCCGGGACCGAAGCTTTTTCGTTGCGCAAATTGCTGGTGGCGATGACCGCCGGCGTCGCGTTGATTCTAATCGTTGGGAATGCCGTGGTCTGGATCACCCACGAGGGACTGCAAAGCGCCGAAACCGACAACCAGCGCTTGATGCGTGCGTCGTTGGCGTTCAAGGATGTGCGTTACCACGTCGTGCAAATACAACAATTCCTGACCGATGCGTCGGTGGTCGGTGAAGACGATTACGGCGTAGCGCGGGAAGAAAAATCCGCCGCGCATGCCGAACTTGCCGAGTTATCGACGATGCTGCCGGAGTTGCGCGCGGCGATCGCCGATGCCGATCGCTCGGTCGAAAATCTGTATGCCACCGGCGAACGCATGGCCAATGCCTATTTTCGCGATGGCCGCGAAGCCGGCAATCTGATCATGAAAGCGCCGAACGACGGCTTCGATGCCGCTTCGGCCAGTTTGGCCACGAGTCTGGACCAGTTGGCTGAGCGCTTGCAACAAAGCGTCAATGCCGCATCGGTACGGCAACGGGACATGCAAAGCCGCATGTTCGCCGTCAGCGCGACGGTGGCCGGACTGGCCTTGTTGCTGATCGTACTGGCCAATTATTGGCTGATGCGCAGACTGTTCGCGGTGCTGGGCGGCGAACCCAGCTACGCGACGGACATTGCCCGGACGATTGCCGGCGGCCATTTGGATATCGAGGTGCGAACCGCGCGACACGATAGCGCGAGTTTGTTGGCGGTCATGAAGATGATGGGCGCCTCCCTGGCCAGTCACATGCGGGAAATCAGCATGGCCAGTAAGCAGATAGGCCAATCGTCCTATCAGATTTCCAACATCTCCGGCGATATTTCCAACGCCAATCGTTCCGAGCAGGCCCGTTCCACCGAAGTACGGCAGGCGACCGATGCGTTGCGCGCTTCCACCGAGGAAGTGGAGCGCTTTACGCTTACTATTCGCCAGCGCACCTTGGAAACCCAAGACACCGCGCAACAAGGGCTATTGGCGGTCAGTGAAAATCTCGACGAGATGCGGCGGGTCGTCAGCGAAGTGGAAAGCGCCGAGGCCAAAACCAATGCGTTGCGTCAGGCTAATCGGCAAATTCAGGACATTACCACGACCATCCGCAACATCACCGAGCAAACCAATCTGTTGGCGCTCAACGCCGCGATCGAAGCGGCCAGGGCCGGAGAGTACGGCCGCGGTTTCGCCGTCGTCGCCGACGAGGTGCGGAAGCTGGCCCAAAACGCGTCCGGCGCGACCGCCGAAATCGCCGGCATCATCGCCGAACTGACCCAGATCATCGAAGAAAACACGCTGGCGATGACGTCGATCATTCAGGCGACTCAGCAAGGCATGGAAAAAGCCGAGTCGACCAGCGTGGTGATACACCGGATTGTCGGCCAGATCGAGGAAAACGCGTCGACCGCGCAACAAATATCCGACGTCACCCGCAATCAACTGGACAACGTGTCCCGGTTGCAGACCCGTGTCGAGGCTTTGTTCGAAGCCTTGGGTCAAAACGAATCCAAAGTACATATCACCCGGACCGTCAGCGACGACCTGTATGTGGTCACCGAAAAATTGCGGGCCATGCTGGAGCATTTCAGTTTCGATGCCAACAGGAAAACGACGCCCATCCCCAATGAACACCGCCGGTTTCCTCGCACCAGCCATTATCTACTGGCGCATATCGATGCGAAGAATAGAAGTCTGGACGGGGTAACCGCCGATTTCAGCATGAGTGGTGCTTGTCTGCGTTTACCGCTGCCGCTGCCGTGCGGGGAGAATGAAACCATCGCCGTTCAGTTGCGTATTCCGTACGACAACATCGATCAGTACGCGCACCAGGCGCCGCTGGAATTGGATTGCCGGATCGTCTGGTATAAAGTCGTCGACGACGAACATCATTACGGCGTCAAGTTCCCGGAATCGCTATCGCCGGCGGCGGTTAACGGCTTGAAAACCTGCTTCGACTTCTTTAATCACGCGTCCACCTATCGCGGCTAAGCCCTTGTCATGGACGGCGTCGGACATGGCGCGGATGTCCCGCGCCGGAACGCCGATAATCCCGGCCAAACTCCTTCCCTGCCCGGTTTTTCATCGTGGCCGATTCTTGATGGAACCGGATGTTCGCGGGGCGCTGGCGGAATGCCCGGAATGACTCTACACTGGTCTGGCCTGCTAGAGCGATCGGCGGGCGCCGAACACAGCGGTGGGCATACCGATTCGAACAAGGACATCAACAGGAGTGGAACATGCTTAAGAAATTATCAATTGTCGCCGGATTTTGCTGGCTGCACGCGCCGCTGCAAGCGGCCACGCTCGGCGACCTCCAGTCGCTGCCGTCGGCTATCCAGGACTGCCTGGATGAGGCCGATTGCAGCGTCGTCGACCAAAGCGATTTCGATTTGGCCGGGATCGCCGCGTTTCGCTATCAGGCCGGTACCTTCGACGGTTACTTGCTGCGCTATTCGCTGATCGCGCCGTCCGCCGCGGTCGATATTTCGGATTATCCGGTGTTGAATCTTCAAGAAGCCGCGGCCCAGGCGCAAATCAACGAAAGCACGCCATTGGCCGGGACGGTTTGGCTGAAGCTGGCTTCGCGCTACGGCACGGGCGGCGGGAGCGCGGCGTTGTACTTTGAGCACGTGACACCCGTGGACAAGTCCGTGTTGATGCATCTTGGCGACACGACCTATCCGGATGTGCTGAATTTTCAGTTGAACGATCAGGCATTGGCGGCCGGCGGGGCTTATCGCAGCGTGGCGCTGAATTCGGAAGGTAGTGTCGAAGCTGGCGATCTGGTGGCCGACGAGCCGCTTCTGGTTTGCATATCCGAGGGATGCGGAACTTACCAAGCCTTGCATCTGGTTGGTGTTAATTATGCGTGGGACGGCGCGAACTGGGTGCTGCAATTTGCCGCCGACGATATGCAGCGCGAGCTTTACATGGAAAACCTAACCTATAACGGCGCGCTGGGTTACGAGTACCACAACCGCGATTACTACGTCGGTTCGGTGCCGTTGCCGGCGGCCGGCGGGCTGTGCTTGGTCGGTCTAGCCTGGTTGGGCGGATTGGCTCGGCGTGGGGCTGCGGCCGCTTGATCGCACTCAGGCCGCTGGGCCGCCCTCGGCCCGATTGCGGCCGGCGGCCTTGGCTTGGTAGAGCCTGCGGTCGGCTTCGTCCAACAGTTCGGACGGGGCTTGCTCGGTGTGCGGTATTAATGCGGCGCTGCCGGCGCTGATCGTAATCCACGGCGAGGTTTCCGATTGCGCGTGAGGGATGTGCAGGGCTTCGATACGCTGACGAAAATGCTCGGCCAGGGCACGAGCACCGTCGGCGTCGGTTTCCGGCAGTAGCGCGACGAATTCCTCGCCGCCGTAGCGAGCGACCAGATCGGCGGAGCGGCCGGTGGCGTCGGCCAGTTCGCCGGCGACCCGCTTCAGACACAAATCGCCGGCGCCGTGGCCGTGATGATCGTTATAAGCCTTGAAAAAGTCCACATCCACCAACACGGCGGCCAATGGGGTCTGGTTGCGTTGGGCGCGTTTCCATTCGCTTTCCAAGGCTTGATCGAAGCGGCGCCGATTGGGTATGCCGGTCAGGCCGTCGATCCAGGCCATCGTTTCCAGCAGGTCGGTGGCTTGTTTCAACCGGATGTGGTTGCGGATTCTAGCCTTGACGACCGGCAGATAAAACGGTTTGGTGATGTAATCCAGCGCCCCCAGGTTCAGGCCGCGTTCCTCGTCGTTCGCGCCGTTCAAGGCCGTGACGAAGATCACCGGAATTCGGCTGGTGTGCGGATTGGCTTTCAGATGGCGGCAGACTTCGTAGCCGTCCATGTCCGGCATCATGACATCCAGCAAAATCAAGTCCGGCGGTCCCTGGCTGGCGACGGCTTCCAACGCCGCCGCGCCGCTGGCCGCCACCTTGATCCGATAATCGCCGATCAGGTTTTCGGCCAGCACCTGGATGTTGGTGGGGGTGTCGTCGACGATCAGAATTAGCGGTTTGGGCGTATCGGCGTTCATCGATGTTCTCCGGTCAAATGGCGCTGGACCAGGGTTTCTAGGTCGGTCAGCGCGGCGAGCGCTTGCCGGTAGTCTATCAGTTCGATTTGTTTCTCGATTTGCTTCAATAGCCTGCGGCCGTCGGCGCTCGGCACCGTGTAGCGCAGGTGTTCGATCAAATCGCGCGGCACGTAATCGCTGCCCTCCAACAAAGCCCGCAAGCGGGCGGCCAAGGTGGCGGCGGTAGGGTAATCGCCGTTCGCGTTGGATACATCGCTTTCGTCGGTGAGATAGTCGGCAATGGTTTGTAAGGTGGCGGCCAAGGTTTGCTCGAACTCCGCTTTGGCGGCGGCGCTCTTGACTTCCTGTTGTAAATCGGATTCCAGCCGACCGGCGGCGCGGCTCAATTCGATCGCGCCGACCGCGCCGGCCGCGCCCTTCAAATGGTGTAACCAATTCGCGGCGGCGGTCGCGTCATCCCGCCAGAGCGGATCGAACTGGCCGGCCGCACCGGCGAATGCCGATGCGAAGTGCTCCAGCAAGCGGCGCAGTTTGGCGTCGCTACCGATGGCCAAGTGTAGGTATTCCGGGTCGAAACCAGGCAACTCGGCGGCCAGGTTGTCGTCCGGCCAGTTGTCCGGCGACTTTGCGTCGGGCTGCGTCGATGCCGCCGATGGCTTGATATTGCGCAATAGCGCGGCGATCAGCGTCTGCGGCAGCACCGGCTTGCCGACGTGATCGTTCATGCCGGCCGCGTAGCACTCGTTGCGCTCGCGCTCCTGGACCGCGGCCGTCATCGCGATGATCGGTAGGTCGGCGTAAGCCGGGTTTTGGCGAATCAGCCGGGTGGCTTCGATGCCGCTCATCTCCGGCATCTGCAAATCCATTAGTACCGCGTCGTAGCGCTTGTTGCTCAGCGCGGCGACGCCTTCGCGGCCGTTGTTGGCGACGTCGACTTCCAGGCCGGCATTTTGCAAATATTCGCAGGTCACGATCTGGTTGATTTCGTTGTCTTCGACCAACAGGAGCTTGGAGCCGCGGATCGGCGCGGCCAGCGTCGCCAATTGCGGCCGGGCTTGCTCGGCGGTCGGAAAGACTTTGCCGCCTTGCAGGCGGGTGACGGCATCCAACAACATTGAAGGCATGACCGGTTTGACCAGAATGTCGTCGGGTATCGCGTCGCCGGCCGCGTTCAACAGGCTTTCGCGGCTGAAGGCGGTAACCATGATGACCACCGGCGCGTGGCGGATTTCGGAACGCTTCACCATGTCCTTGATCGCGCGGGTGACTTGAACGCCGTCCAGTCCCGGCATTTTCCAGTCCAGCAACACCAGTTCGAAGTCGCGGCCGCTGTCGTTGGCTTTGCGCAGGCACAACAAGGCCTCGTCGCCGCTGGCGGCTTCGGCGGCCTCGAAACCCCAGGCTTGCAGAATCTCTCTGAGCATCTGCCGGGAAATGTCTAGGTCGTCGACGATCAACACCCGCATGCTGTGCAGGTTGCCGGACAACACCGCGGCGCCGGGTTCCCGCGGATAGTCGAAGCACAGCGAGAATTCGAATTGGCTGCCGCGGCCGATTTCGCTGTGTACCGACAGATCGCCGCCCATCATTTCGACCAGGCGTTTGCTGATGGTCAGGCCCAGGCCGGTACCGCCGAAACGGCGGGTAATCGAGCCGTCGGCCTGGGTGAAGGCTTGAAATAGGTTGGCGGCCTGATCTTCGGTCATGCCGATGCCGGTATCGCGTACCGCGAAATTCAACATGACCCGGCCGGGTTCGGCGCTGACCAGTGTGACCTTGATGTGTATTTCGCCGCGTTGAGTGAACTTGACCGCGTTGCCGACCAGATTGTTTAACACTTGGCCGAGCCGCAACGCGTCGCCGTTCAGGTAAGGCGGCGTGGCGGGGTCGAGTTCCAGTACCACTTCCAGTTCTTTTTCCTCGGCGCGGACGATGAACAGATTCAGGACGTTTTCCAGTACTTCCTCGATATTAAAGGGTTCGACGACCAGTTCCATCCGGCCGGCCTCGATTTTCGAATAATCGAGGATGTCGTTGGTGATCGAGAGTAGGGCCAGCGACGAGGTATGGATTTTGTGCAGGTAGTCGCGCAGTTTGGTCGATGGATTGCTGTTCAAGGCCAGATCGGAGAGGCCGATGATCGCGTTCATCGGCGTGCGGATCTCGTGGCTCATATTGGCGAGGAATAGTCCCTTGGAGCGCGAAGCGGCTTCCGCCTGATCCTTGGCCAGCAGTAATTCGGCGGTGCGTTGGGCGACTTCTTCTTCCAGGCGGTCGCGATGGTCGGTCAGCGTTTTGTCGCGTAGCTGGATTTCTTCCAGCATGCTGTTGAAAGCCAATACCAACTCGCCGATGTCGTCGCGACCGTGTCGCGGCACGCGCAAGCTGTAGTTTTTTTCGTGGGCGATCAATCGAGCCGTGGTCGCCAGCTCTTCGATCGGCCGGGAAATCACCCGTTGCAGGCGAAGCGCCAACAGCGACACCACGGTCAAGGCCAGGGCGGCGCCGGCCAAGCCCTTGCCCAAATCGGTCAGTTGTTCGTTCCATTGCTGGGTGAAATCGGCTTGCAGCAGCAGGTAGCCGATCTGTTCGTTTTTGCGCACGACGGGAATATACAGGTCGGCGCGTCTCTCCCAGAAGTTGGTACGCATTTCCTGTGTCGGGACGCCGTAGTCGGCGGGTGGCGCGGTGATTACGCCGCGCGGATTCCAGTTGGCCAGCACCGTGCCGTCGGCGGCGATCATCCAGGCCGACAGTATTTCGGTGTGATCCTTGAGAGAGGCCAACAGGCGCTTGGCTTCGGTCCGGTCCGAAAAAACCAGCGCGGCCTGGCCGTTTTCCGCCAGCACGTCGGCCAGGCCGGAGACTTGTTGCAACGCGCTTCGGTATCGGCTGACCGCCGAGCTGACTGCCATCACCGACAGGCTGACCAGCAGGCAGGCCGCGCAGCTCAACATGATGATGGTGACCAGTTTGCGTCGCAGCGACCAGTTCGCGAAGTCGGGTAACACACGCATCGGTTTATCTCCCGTAAACGTAAGTGGCGATGTTCAACAACTGGCCCGGCAGGCGCAGACCGGCGTTTCGGATCGATTCCAAATTCACTTCGAATACCACTTTGTTGTCGCGGAACAATAGGGCGATGCCGCCGCCTTTTTCGGCGAAATCGGCGATGTCGGATAGGGTTAATACCGGGGCGCGGCCGACGGCTTTCAGCGTCACCAAAAAGCGCGGTTGTTCGGTGGCGCCGACGAACAGCAGGTGGCAGCCGGTCGGATTGAAATCGGCGAAGCCGCGGACCTCGATGCGCAGATCGTGCTCGCCGGCTTTACGTCCGTCCAGGGCCTGCAAGGCCCCTTCCAACACGTTGTTGCCGACCACGCACAGCGTTAACGTCGCGTCGGCCGCCACGGTGTCGGCGGGCCATTCGATGAACTTGGCGAAATTGTAGAGATACGCGGCCTTGATTTGGGCTTCGGATAGGCCTTCGGCCTTCGGTGTCGGCACGACCGGAAATGTCAGCAATGTCAGCGCGATTAGGCCGGTCCTCAGGCCGGTCCAGCAACGCCGGCCGCAGCCGGCGAGGCGTGCGGAAGGTCCGGTGGCGAAAATGCGGCACGGCCGTGGCCGGCCGGCGCGGTAAGTCGCGGTTCTAAGTCCTTGATCCTTCATTGGGGAGTGGTTTGGGCCGCGGGTTCCGTAAGGTTTAACGCGGCGTAAGCCGCAGTCCGCCAGCTCGCGCCGGACCCGGTGTCGGCCGGGCGCCGTCGCGGCCAAGCGGCGGTGATAACGATTAGTAATGTGGAATGTCGGCGTGTAGTCTAGGCACCAAATCCATTCTTGTCGAATTTCCTAGGGTAATTTGGCGGCCAGGCATTTGCAATAGCCGTTCAGTTCTACGTAGGCTTGGCCGGCTACCGCGCCGCCGACGCCGCACGCGCCTTCCCAATAGACCGGGCCTATCCACAGATCGTGGTTGGCGCGCAGTTCCTGGTCTTTGACCAAGGGTTCGACCGTGAATTTTTCGCCCTTAACCACGATTTCCCAGCCGGACGGGTAAGTGCAGCCGGTATTGGGGCTGGTCCACTCGCCGGTGACGGTGACTTCGAATTCGTGGGCGGCCAACGTCGTGGTCAGGCCGTTGGCGTCTGTGATCGAACCGGATTTTTCGATCGAGGAGTCGTTACCCTTGAAATCGAATAACATGATCTGCCGGTTGTCTTCCAATTCGATCGCAAACCACTGCCAACCTTGGCGAATCGCTTGAAACAGTTCGCCGTATTGGCGGTCGAACCAACTGTTACCGGTGACCTGGAAGGTTTGCCCGTCTATCGTCAAGGTGCCGGTGGTCGCCATTTTCGGTCGCGAGTAGTAGTAGGTGTAACCGCCGAACCGGTAGGGATGGGCATCGCCGCCGTAATGCAGAGCGGGCTGCTGGGTCGAATCCAGTTTCAAGTCCAAGGTGTAATTGCCGATTTGCGCGTGCAGGCGGTCATGGCCGTCGCCGCCGACCGCGGTGACTTGGTTGCCGGCGCCGGAGCTGAGATCGAAGCCGTCCTTGACCCGTTTGGGCAGATGCAGGCGCAGAAACTCCTCGAATTCGAAACGCTGGCCGTTGACATCGGTAATGGCTGCCTGCACCAGTTGGTCGCGCATGATGACGAAGGCGTCGAAGCTGAAAAATACCACTTCGAAACCGAAGCGGCGGCCGTCGTCGGTGAACAAATGACCGGTCCAATACCACCACTGGACTTGCTGGCTGGGCAAAAATGCGTCGTCGGCCGGCAGGGTTACCGGGCCGATCAAGCCTCGGCGCGGCAAAAACCAGTAGGCGGCCGAGACCAGAATCAACAATATCCAAGGCAGCAACGGCGGATTCAGCAGGCCTATCAGCACCAGGATCCCGGCAATGATCCAGGGCAGTTTTTTCCAGTGTTTACTCATCTTAGATACTCCAATGGGGTTGAAAAATTTGAAAAATCAAAAACGCCAGTCGATCTTGCCGTAAAGCGAGCGGGGAATTTCCATCGCGGAGCCGGGTAGCGAGATCGCCGATGAGTCGTGGTATTCGGGGTGGCGCGGCGAAAACAGGTTTTGCGCGACAAAGGACAGTTCGATGTCCGGCACGGGCTGATAGGCCAAGCGGGCGTCGAAGGTGGTGTAGGCCGGTATGGCCTGGCTGACCGAGTTTAGCCGGCTGACATGACGTAGCGTCAAATCGAGTTTGAGGTTTTCCGGTAGATCCATCTGCCAGCGCAGCGACCCGTGATGGCGGGGGGACAGGCCGGCCGTGTCCGGATTGTTGGCGTCGAACGGCATTTCGATTTTGATGTGGCTGTAATTGCCGGTAAAGCGCATCCAGTCCAGCGCTTGCCATTCCGCCGAAAACTCGATGCCGCGGGTGGTAACTTCCCGGCTATTGTTGTACCAGATCATCGGCAGGATCAGCGGCGGTGGGGTCAGCGGGTTGACGCTGCCTCTGCGAAACATGATCAAGTCGGTGTAGTGGTTGCTGAACGCGGCGACGTCGGTGGAGAAATGCGCCGTCCATTGGGCGCGGTAACCGATTTCGGCCGCGACGACTTTTTCGGCGCGTAGGTTGGGATTGTACTGGCCGCGAACCTGGAGGCGGTCGTAGGGGGCGGGCAAGCCGGTCGGCGTTGTGCCCAGCGCGATATTGGCCTGAGCCTCCCCTCTGGACGGGGTGCGCGCCGCCCGCGACACCGACGCCCAAACCGAATGATGCGCGCTAGGCGTCCACAGCAGGCGGGCATTCGGTTGGACTTGAGTGTTGCCGAAGTGGCTTTCCTCCAGTTTGGTGCCTAGGGTCAAGCGCAGCGTGTCGTCGATCAGCGTGATGTCGTCTTGGGCGAATACGCCGCCGTTATGATAGCCAAGGTCGCTATCGATGTACGAAATCGCGCCGGTATTGGTGACGGCGCTATGAATGAAGCGATAGTTGAGGCCCCACATCAAATCGTGGTCGGCCGCAGGGTGTAGGCGGTGCTGAAAGTCGATGTCGAACATGTCCTGGGAATCGGAAAGCTCAGCCGCATTGAATTCGACCCTATCGTAATAGGTTTGCAATTTGAATTCGGAACCGTCGGCCAGATTGCCTTCCCAGCGCGCCAGCAGATTGGCGCCGTCGGCGTGGTCGTCGTTGGAAAACCGCGTGTCGTAGGGTGGCGCGATGGTAATCGGTTCGACGGTGTTGCCAACGTTCTTTCGATAGACGTCGCCTTGCAGCGTGTAGCGGTTGTCGTTGGAGATTCGGCCGTCGATCCGAAAGCCGCCTTGTACCGAACGCCAGTCGTCGTGAATGCGCTCGCCGGCCGAGTTGACGAAGCTTTCCCGTTCGAAGGTTTTGGCGTAGACCCGGTAATTGCCGTCGTCGCCGAACTGGCCGCCGTGGCGATAACCGGCGAAACCGCGTTCCTGATTGCCGCCGCCCGCGGCGAATAGATTGCCTTGGGTGTCCTTGGTTTTCTTGGTGATGATGTTGATGACGCCGTTGACGGCGTTGGCGCCCCACATCACCGCGCCGGGGCCGCGGATCACTTCAATGCGATCGATATCTTCGATCAAGGTGTCCTGCAGGTTCCAAAACACGCCGGAAAACAGTGGTGTATAAATACTGCGCCCGTCGATCAAGACCAATAGCTTGTTGGCGTATCGTCCGTTGAAGCCGCGCGCGGTAATAGCCCAAGCACTGGAGTCGATTCTAGCCACGTCGATGCCGGGCGCCATCCGCAGCGCTTCGGGAATGCTGGTCGCGCCGGAGCGGCGTATGTCTTCCTGGCTGATAATGAAGGCCGCGGCGGCGGTATCGGACAGCGTTTCCGATTTGCGGGATGCCGACGAAACTTCCATTTGCATCAAGTCGTTGATCGAAAAGTCTTCCAGATTAGGCGGCGGCTCGGCTGCGTGGGGCGATTGCAACGGCGCGAGCGCCGCCAGGGCGAACAAGTTGCCAACAACGTGGCGGGCGGTTAGAGGAAACCGGCGATTGGACGGCATGGTCATTTCCGTTGTTGTTATTTTTTGGCCTGACCAGCGCTGCTGGTCGCTTCGGCGATTGCGGTTGGCGAATGTGTTGATTAAAGATTCGCGTAACGCAACAAGTATGACGAGAATTTCCAAAAATCAATCTTTTAGCCGGAAATCATCGGAAATGTCGCCAATTCGACGAGTAAGGCAAGGAGAAAATGAACCATTGTCGGGGGCTGGGTTACGGTTTTAAAATTACGCCGACCCTGATGCGTGTTAGTTGATATTTCTTGAAAAACTAACGAAAAAACAAGAAAAAGTTTTGAATTTTTCGAACTAGGAAGGTCAGATTAGAGGTTAGAATATGTCTGGAGTTGGCCGTGCCGGTCGTCCGGCATTTCTGTTTCGTCGATTCGAAGGAGGCCTTATGCAAGAGTCGGTGTTCGTGAAACTTGATATAGAACGGGATGAAACGCCGCTTGGCGAGCAAGCGGCGCGCGCGAAGTCGTTTTCGGAAGCCGCCAGTTTAGCCATTGCGTCCGCTTATCCCCGCGACCTGTATTGTTCGCCGGCCTGGCCGGGCTGTCTGGGCAGTTCCGGGTCGCCGGTACCGGATTATCTTCCCTCGGATAAGTCTTATCCGGTCAGCATTGATACAATAAGCCATACCTATACTATCAATCGCTACCACATCCAGGGAGTATTTCATGATTCGCTTTCCAGCCGAATGGGAGCCGCAATCGGCCGTTATCATCGCCTGGCCGCACGCTAGCGGCGACTTTCGCAATTTGTCTTCGGTCGAGGACAGCTACCACTTCATCGCTTCGACGATCAGCGCCTATCAAGCGCTGGTGATTATTTGCAAGGACGGCGAGCATCAGCAGCACATTCAGGCGCAGTTTACGGCGCCCAATCCTAATTTGCATTTTGTCCAAGCGGCTTACAACGACATTTGGGTGCGGGATACCGTGTTCATCTCGTTGGAATGGCAACACCCCAAGGCCGCATTGCAATTGGCGAATTTCCGCTTTAACGGTTGGGGCAACAAATACCCGCATGCTGACGACGACGGGTTGAATCTGGCGCTGTTTGCTCACCCGATCTTCAAGGGCGTTCCGACCGCGACAGTCGATCTGGTGCTGGAGGGGGGGAGCGTCGAGTCGGACGGGCAGGGTACCGTGATGACCACCAAGAATTGTTTGTTCAATCCGAACCGCAATCCCGATCTAGGCGAAACGGCGATTGCCGGGCAGGTGCAAAATTATCTGGGCGCCAAACGAATTCTATGGGTCGAACAAACTAATCTGGCGGGCGACGATACCGATGCTCACATCGACACCCTGGCCCGTTTTTGCGATGCCGGAACCATTGCGTACACCAGTTGCGACGACAGCGAAGATCCGCACTTCGCCAGCCTGAAAAATATGGAAACGCAATTGCAAGCTTTCCGTACAGAAGCCGGCCAGCCCTACAAATTGGTGGCGTTGCCGTTGCCGAAACCGATTTACGACGAGGACGGCCAACGCTTGCCGGCTAACTATGCCAATTTCCTGTTGATCAACGGCGCGGTGTTGGTGCCGGTCTATGACGATGCGATGGACGCGTTGGCGTTGGAGCGTTTGGCGGCCTGTTTCCCGGATCGAAAAGCGGTCGCGGTGCCCTGCCGACCCTTGGTGCACCAATACGGCAGTCTGCACTGCGCCAGCATGCAGGTGCCGGCTTTCGTCAAGCTGAATTTTTAAACTCGGCGACCCGCGCGGCAAGTCCGTTGTCGCGATTCCTCTGTCCACAGTCCTTAAATTCCTAGCCAGCCATGAAAAAATCGATAATCGCCTGCGCCGTTCAGCAGCCCTGCAACCGTGGCCGGGATACCAATCTGGCCTATTCGTTGAGTCAAATCCAGGCCGCCGCCCAACAGGGCGCCGAGTTGGTGGTGTTGCCGGAGCTGCATCTGGACCATTATTTCTGCCAAAGTGAGGACACCGAGTGTTTCGACCTGGCTCAGGCTATCCCCGGTCCGAGTTGCGAGCCTTTGGCGGAGGCCGCGCGAGCCAATCAGGTCGTCGTGGTCTCGACGATATTCGAAAAGCGCGCGCCCGGCCTTTACCACAATACCGCCGTAGTGTTCGACAAGGACGGCAGCATTGCCGGTACGTTTCGGAAAATGCATATTCCGGACGATCCGGGTTTTTACGAGAAGTTTTATTTCACGCCCGGCGATCTAGGCTTCAAGCCTGTCCAGACTTCGCTGGGAAAATTGGGCGTGTTGATCTGCTGGGACCAGTGGTATCCGGAAGCGGCGCGACTGATGGCGCTGGCCGGCGCCGATCTGCTGATCTATCCGACCGCGATAGGCTGGAACCCGGAAGATGAGGCGGCGGAAAAGCAGCGTCAACTGCAGGCGTGGATCACTGTGCAGCGTGGTCACGCCGTCGCCAACGGCTTGCCGGTGATTTCCTGCAACCGGATCGGCTTCGAAGCCGCGCCGGACCAAGCGCCGGGCATTCAGTTCTGGGGCAACAGCTTCATCGCCGGACCGCAGGGGGAAGTGCTGGCGAGCGCCGACGACGTTGAGGATTGCTTGCTGTTCGCCGAACTCGATCCCAAACGGAGCGAGGATGTGCGGCGGATTTGGCCGTTTCTGCGGGATAGGCGCATCGATGCTTACGGCGATATTTTGAGGCGTTACATCGATTGACCGAGGCTCGATCCGTTTTTAAGACGGATCGGTCTGCTAGCCTGTTGAAAACGGAGGCCCGGTAAGCGACGGGCCTCCGTTTTTTTATTCCTCGGCCGAGCTTTGCGGGCGAGGTTGCGGCTCGGCACTTTCTTGAGAGCGGTTGCTGCTGCGCTCGGCAAACTCGCTGGCATATGAATTCGCCGGGGCGATCGAGTCGTTGCTGACGTAGCGGTTGCTGGGCGCCTCGGCGGACGACTGATCTGATTCGCCGTTGTAATTCTGTTCGGTTTTGCGCTCGGCCGAGTTACGTGGGTTACGGCGACGGTTACGGTTGCGGCGGCTGCGCTCCTGTCCGTTACGGCGCGGCGCGCCTTCGCCTTCCTGTTCGCCTGACGCCGCCGGCAATGGTTGTTCCGCGGCCGGGCTGGCGGTTTGGGTGATGGCGTTGTCCGTCGTCGCTTGCGGATTAGGGCTGCCGCGGCGATTGTTGTTGTTGTTGCGGCGACCGTTTCGGCCGGCACCGGGGCGGTCCTTGCGGACGTTGCGGTTGGGCCGGTTTCTTTCTTCGCCGGGTTTGCCTTCGCCGCTGGCTTCCGGAGTTTCGGCGATTTTGTCCTTGCCGATCAAGCGTTGCCAGAAGCGCTGGATCAGACTGGCGGAATTTTTCTTGCTCTGTACCGGTGCCGGCGAGTCGGGCAGGAATTCCTTGATCGCCGCCTTTTCCGATTTCGGGCCGGCTTGTTTGGCGAATTCCGGTACCGCGATTTCCTCTTCCTTCAATTGCAGGTGGCTGGCCTTGTCGTCGCCTTCCACCGTTTTAATCCGCTCGATATCGTAGGCCGGCGTTTCCAGGTGTTTGCTCGGCAATACAATGATGCCGACATGCAGGCGGGCTTCGATTTCTTGAATCGCCGCGCGTTTTTCGTTGAGCAGGAAGGTGGCGCAGTCGATAGGCAGGTGAGCGATGACGCGCTCGGTGCCTTTTTTCATCGCTTCTTCCTCGATCAGGCGCAACACCGACAAGGTCACCGATTCCACGTTGCGGATCGTGCCTTGGCCCTTGCAGCGGGGGCAGGTCAGTTGGGTGGAATCGCCCAGCGACGGCCGCAAGCGTTGCCGCGACATTTCCATTAGACCGAAGCGCGAAATACGGCCGGTCTGGATGCGGGCGCGGTCGATTTTCAACGCATCGCGCAGGCGGTTTTCGACCTCGCGTTGGTTTTTGTTCGACATCATATCGATGAAGTCGATCACGAACAGGCCGCCCAAATCGCGCAGCCGCAGTTGGCGGGCAATCTCGTCGGCGGCTTCCAGGTTGGTATTCAGCGCGGTTTCTTCGATGTCGCTACCTTTGGTGGCGCGCGCCGAGTTGATGTCGATAGACGTCAGCGCCTCGGTATGGTCGATGACGATAGAGCCGCCGGACGGCAACGAGACTTCGCGCTTGTAGGCCATCTCGATCTGGGTTTCGATTTGGTAACGGCTGAACAGCGGTACGGTGTCCTGATATTGCTTGGCCTTATGCAGGTTGTGCGGCATCACTTGCTTCAGGAAGTTTTGCACCAGTTTAAAGGCGCCTTCCTGATCGATCAGGATTTCGTCGATGTCTCCGCGCAAGTGGTCGCGCAACGCGCGGATGATGACGTTGCTTTCCTGGAAGATCAGGAAGGGGGCGGCTTGTTCCTGGCTGGAGCGATCGATCGCTTCCCAAAGTTGCATCAGGTAATTCAAGTCCCATTGCAGCTCTTCGACGTTTTTATCGGAACCGGCGGTACGAATGATCAGGCCCATGCTGTCCGGAATTTCCAGCGCCGCCATGGTTTCGCGCAATTCGCTGCGATTATCGCCTTCGATGCGTCGGGAGATGCCGCCAGCTTTGGGATTGTTCGGCATCAGCACCAGATAGGTGCCGGCCAGACTGATGTAAGTGGTCAGCGCGGCGCCCTTGTTGCCGCGCTCCTCTTTCTCGATCTGGACGACGATTTCCTGACCTTCCCGAATATTCGACTTCGAAGACTTGCCTTCGCCGTCGTCGCCGGTGCGGTATTCCGGGGCGATTTCCTTAAACGGCAGAAAGCCGTGCTTTTCGGCGCCGTAATTGACGAAAGCGGCTTCGAGACTGGGTTCTACCCGGGTGATGATGCCTTTATAGATATTGGATTTTTTCTGTTCTTTGGAAGGGACTTCGATGTCAAAATCATAGAGTTTTTGACCATCTACCAAGGCCACTCGCAACTCTTCGGGTTGCGTGGCGTTGATAAGCATTCTTTTCATTAAATTATCCTTATTGTTGTGTATCCCACCTAGAGTTTAAACAGGCTGGTTTGTCGCGGATAAAGGCGGCGGGTTCCCGATGCGTTACCAAGTGAGCGGCCGGACTGACTGAAAACTGCAATGAATAGTAGTAGTTATAGCAGCGAATATCGGATGGACCGAGGGTGGCGCTTGTCGTGCGGGGAATCTGTTATACCGAACTCTATGCTTTAGGATGCAAGTCGCTCATCATGGGTCGAGCGATAAAACCCGAAAATTCTTGTTATTAATTTTAGCGAGGAAAACGGCCGCGTGGCCCGATAATCAATTTCCATCGCTCAGTCTATCGATAGATAAACTAGCCTAATATAGCAATCTTTACCAGAGGCAGCAATTTTAAACATGGCCGGCTTGGATGTTGCTATTATTTCCGCCATGAATCAAGTAAGCGAAACGCCGCGCCCGAGTGTGCAATGGCTGGAAGTCACCGACGCGAACAGCGAACAACGGTTGGACAATTTCCTGATCGGTTTTCTCAAGGGTGTGCCCAAGACCCGCATCTACCGGATGGTTAGGAAGGGCGAAGTCAGGGTCAATAAGGGGCGTGTCGACGTCAGCTACAAACTGGTCATTGGCGACATCGTCAGGATTCCGCCGGTCAGGGTGGCCGAAGCCGCCGACGAGGTCATCGTGCAGCCGGCCTTGAAGTTCAGCCTGGAAAACCAAATTCTGTACGAGGACGACGGCTTCATCGTCCTCAACAAACCGTCCGGCTTCGCCGTGCACGGCGGTAGCGGCGTCAGCGGCGGCATCATCGAAGCGTTGCGGCAAATCCGTCCGCAACAGAAGTTTCTGGAACTGGTGCACCGGCTGGACAAGGAAACCTCGGGCTGTTTATTGATCGCCAAGAAGCGCTCGGCGCTACGGGTTTTGCACGAAATGTTTCGCGGTGACGGCATCCAAAAGACTTATTTGGCGCTGCTGTCCGGTCAATTCAAACGAAAAAGTCAGCGTGTCGATGTGCCGCTGCTGAAGAACGTCGCACAAGGTGGCGAACGCATGGTGGTCGTCAGTCAGGCCGGCAAACCGGCCGAGACTTTGTTTACCCGCTTGAAGGCGTTTCGGGAAGCGACACTGGTGCATGCGGCGCCCAAGACCGGCCGGACCCATCAAATTCGGGTGCATGCCGCCTGGCTCGGGCATCCCATCGTCGGCGACGACCGCTACGGCGAGGACAACGTCAACAAGGCTTTCAAGCAACGCGGCTATAAGCGCTTATTCTTGCACGCGGAGCAACTGCGTTTCGCCCACCCGCTGACCGGCGCCCCGCTGCATTTCAATGCGCCGCTGCCGGCCGATTTACAAACCTTGCTCGAGCATGAAGAAACGCTTTGATTTGATTATTTTCGACTGGGACGGCACCTTGGCCGACTCGGTGGACTGGATCGTGCACTGCATCCGCCAAGCCGCCGCCAGACAGGGCTGTCCGGTACCGGAACCTCAAGCCGTCAAGGACATCATAGGGCTCAGTATTGAAAACGCCGTGGCCCGGTTGTTTCCAGGACTCGACGAAGAAAAGGGCCGGCGCTTGGCCGGCGATTACGCCCAAACGTTTTTTTCCAGGGAAATGAGCAGGGACGACTTGTTTCCCGGCGTGCCGGAAATGTTGGCATGCTTTCGAGAGGCCGGTTACCGTTTGGCGGTGGCCACCGGCAAGAAAAGCGCCGGCTTGCGGGAAGTGATCGCCGGTACCGGTTTGACCGCCAGCTTTTGCACGACCCGTAGCGCCGATCAGACCGCGTCCAAGCCGAATCCGCTGATGATCGACGAAATCGTCGCCGAGTTGGGCGTTGCCAAGGACAGAACCTTGATGGTCGGCGATTCGGTTCACGATTTGCAAATGGCGTTGAACGCCGGCGTCGCGTCGGTGGCGGTGACTTGCGGCGCGCATCCGGCAGAGACGCTAAAACGCTATTCGCCGTTGTATTGTTTGAATTTTCCGACCGAGTTGCTCGGTCTACTTTAAGGAGGCAGGTCCTTGGACACGCAAAATCAAAATCAGGAACCGGAAGGCCAGGAAGGCGGTTGGGAACGGCAGACGCTGGAGAAACTGGCGTTCGCCGCGATTAACGAGCAGAAGATCGCGCGGCGTTGGGGCATCTTTTTCAAGGCCTTGACCTTTGTGTATTTGTCGGCGGTATTGCTGGTCGCGACCTATCCCAGCTTCGAGGAAAAAATGAGCTCCGATCGCCAGCACGCGGCGGTCGTCGATATCGTCGGCGTGATTGCCGACGGCGAGGCCAGTTCGGCGAGCGTAGTCATCGAAGGCTTGCAGGATGCGGCCGAAGACAAAAACACCAAGGGCATTATTTTGAACGTCAATTCGCCCGGTGGGACCCCGGTGCAAGCCGGTTACATTTACGACGAGATTCGCCGGATCAAGGCCGAACATCCCGATCTGCCGATTTACGCGGTGGTCGGCGATGTTTGCGCGTCGGGCGGCTATTACATTGCCGCCGCGGCCGACAAGATTTTTGTCAATCAAGCCAGTATCATCGGCTCGATCGGCGTCATCATGAATAACTTCGGCTTCACCAATGTGCTCGATCGACTGGGGATAGAACGGCGGACCTTGACCGCGGGCGAGCACAAAGCCTTGCTCGATCCGTTTTCCCCGGCCAACAGCCAGGAAACCAAGCACATGCAATCGATGTTGGATCAGGTTCACCAGCAATTTATCGACGCGGTCCGCAAAGGGCGGGGCGACAGACTGAAAGAAACGGCGGACATGTTTTCAGGGCTGGTTTGGACCGGCGCCGAGGGCGTCAGACTGGGTTTGGCGGACGACTTCGGCAACGTCGATTCGGTTGCCCGCGATCAACTGGATACCGAGCACACGCTGAACTTCACGCCGCAAGAGCGTTTCCTCGACCGCTTGGCCGGCCGGATGGGCGCTTATTTCGGTCATTCGATAGCGACCAGTCTGGGGTTGGGGCAACTGCGTTGATCGCCACGCGTCGGACGGGCGATGGCGATCGACTCTCACCGATCTCAGCGCGGCGTTTGCTTCGGGCGTGTCGGCGCGCCACTGGGCATGGCGCTGATTTGCCGGCGCTTCCAGCTTATCGCGTCGCTTCATAACCTGAAGCTCCAGTCCTGAGGTCGGCCTTGACGCTACTCCGGCTAAGCTTATAGTCATACGTTCGCGACAAGCGCGCGGCACCTAGCGTCATGCAGGGATTTAATTCGGGTCCGGCGGAGGTTGGTCGAAACTTTCCAACCGTGTCAACGCCGCATCGTAATCGAAGTTTTCAATCGCGCGCAGTAGCGGTAAGACCCGGTCGCCGAGCGCGGTTCTTAACTCCGCGCGGTGCTCCAGAGCCAGTTCGTTGGCTTGGATGTCGCCGGACGCTAACAGCGACCGCAAGCGGGGCAACAAGTCGGCGGCCGAGATACTGCTTGGCGTCGGCTCGATGGCCGGCGGCGGTAACCGAGTGTCGGCTTCGGCAACGAAGCGCTGCAGGGCCGCGTTCAAACTTTCGATGCGCGCAAGTAGGGTTTCGGCCGGTTCGCGTGCTCTGGCCGCTCGCAGCAAGTCGGCCGCCGGGTCGGCGATTCCGATCAGCGCCAGAGAGCCGGCGCTGCCTTTCAACAGATGGGCAAGATCGGCGATCTTGGCGACTTCGCCGGCCTCCAGCCAAGCCAGTAAAGCCGCTGGATCGGCGCGGTGGTTGTCCGCGAACAATCGCAGCAGTCGCCGATATTTTTCCAGGTTTCCGTGCAACAGAGCCAGGCCGCGTTGCCAGTCAAGGTCGGTAAGCGCCGCTAAGTCGGCTGCCGCTTCCGCGTTGGTCGCGTCGGGTAGCGGCAGCGGCGCGCGCAGCCAGCGCGACAGCGTGGCATACAGCGTGTCGGGCTCGACCGGCTTGGCGATGAAATCGTTCATACCGGCGGCGAGACAGGTGTGACGATCTTCATTGAACGCGTTGGCGGTCATGGCGACGATGGGCACCGTGCGGCCCTTGTCGCTGGCGCGGATGATGCGGGTGGCTTCCAGGCCGTTCATTTTCGGCATTTGCATGTCCATCAGGATCAAATCGTAGTCGGCGGCGGCGAATTTCGCGACAACCGCTTCGCCATCTTCCGCGCTGTCGACGCTTAGTCCGGCGCCGCGCAACAAGTCCTCGGCGACTTCGCGATTGATGGCGTTGTCCTCGGCCAGTAATACGCGGGCGTTGACTTGGCTGAGCTTCTGGCGGGTTTGAACGCCATTGAGTTGGTCGGGCTCCTGCTGAATAACGCCGCGCCCCAGGTTCAGCCAAGCCGTAAACCAAAATCGGCTGCCCAGGCCCGGCCGGCTATCGACCCCGACCTCGCCACCCATCAGTTCGGCCAAGCGGCGGGTAATGGTCAGTCCCAGACCCGTACCGCCGAAGCGGCGCGTGGTCGAGGCGTCCGCCTGCTCGAATGCATCGAATAGCTTGCCGGGGTTGGCGCTATCGATGCCGATTCCGGTGTCTTCCACTTCGAAACGCAATAAAACCCGGTCGGCGTCGGTTTTCAACAGCCGGCAACGCAAGGTAATTTGGCCGGTCTCGGTAAATTTGACGGCATTGCCGGCGTAGTTCAGCAAGGCCTGGCGCAACCGGGTCGGGTCGCCGGACAGCGATGCCGGCACGGGATCGCATTCGATGTAAACGGCCAAGCCCTTGGTTTTGGCCTTGTCGTAAATCAACGAATAGACATGGTCGAGTAGCGCGTGGGCTGAAAACTCGGTTTGTTCCAGCGTCATCCGGCCGGATTCGACCTTGGACAGATCGAGAATGTCGTTAACGATATTCAGCAGATGGTCGGCGGCGGCGTTGATCTTAGTCAACCGTTCCGATTGGCTCGGTGTCGGTTCGGCGGCTTGCAACAAGTGGGTCAAGCCGATGATGGCGTTCATCGGCGTGCGGATTTCATGGCTCATGTTGGCCAGGAACGCAGTTTTGGCGCGGTTGGCGGCCTCGGCGGCCAGGCGTGCTCGCTCGCGTTCGCGTTCCAGGTTTTTTTGGGACGAGATGTCCCGGGAAAATCCGACTGTACCCAGGACCCGGCCGTCGGCATCGATGACCGGAGCTCGACTGGTTTCGTGGATCCGGCCGGGTTGCCAAGGTAAATATTCTTCTATCGTTTGCCGGGCGCGAGTTTCGATGGCCCGCTGTTCCATGTGGCGATTGCGTTCGGCAATCTCGGGAGGGTACAGTTCGGCATCGGTTTTTCCGAGTATGTCGACGATGGACATGCCGCTGAAGTCGGCCAACGCGCGATTAGCGGCCAGGAGATGACCGTCTATGTCTTTCAGCCAAGCCAGTTGCGGAATGTTGTCGATCAGCGCTTGCAGGTAATTGCCGGTCAGCCGCAGTTCGGCGGTGCGTTCCGCGACCAGTTCTTCCAGGTTGCGGCGGTGGCGCGACAATTCCTCCGACAGGCGTTTTTTGTCGCTGATATCTTCCTTGATAGCCAGATAATGACTGATCCGACCATTGGCGTCGCGAATCGGGCTAATGCTGGCGAGCTCGACGTATTCGCTGCCGTCCTTGCGGGTATTGATGAATTCGCCCTGCCAACTCAGCCCCTGTTGCAGCGCCTGCCACAGGTCGCCAAATACCGCCGGCGAGGTCTTGCCGGATTGCAGAATCCTGGGGTTTTTGCCGAGGACTTCTGCGCGCTCGAAGCCGGTGGCCTGTACGAAAGCTTGATTGACGTATTCGATGTTGGCGTTGAGGTCGGTGATGACGATGCTTTCCGGACTTTGTTCGACGGCTTGCGATAGTTTGAGCAGCTGTAGTTCGGCGTGTTTGCGTTCGGTGATGTCCTGCAGGGTGCCGTCGATTTGCGTGCCGTCGCGGAGCGCTTGGCCGGTAACTCTGAACCATTGGGTGTTTCCGTGGGTGCCGGTGGCGGCCAACTCCAAATCGAACGCGGTATCGTGCCGAGCCGCGTCGCGCAGCGCTTGATCGAGGATGTGCCGTTCGGCCGGTGCCAGACGGCTCGACAGGGTATCCAGCTCGGGCTTTGCGTCGGCCGCCAAGGCCAGGATGTCGGCGACTTCGTCGGTCCAGGTCAATGCGCCGGAAGCCGGCGTATAGCGCCAGCCGCCAATTTTAGCCATCGCGCCGAGCCTGCGCAGCAAGGTTTCTTTTTCGTCGAGGGTCGATTGAGTTTGCAAGCGCTCGGTTAAGTCTTCGCCGGAACTGAGCAGGCCGGTCACCCGGCCGTCCGCGTCGGTCAATAGTTTGTGATGCCAACGTATCATCCGGGTTTCGCCGGTTTTGGTCAGAATGGGGTATTCGTCGTCCAAGCGCGCGTCTTGCACGCCGGTCAATACGTTCCGAAAGCGCGGGTAAAGATCGCGCTGGCCTTGCGGTTGCGGAACGCAGTCCAGAAACCAATCGCGGCCGGCCATGTCGGTGTCGGCGCGGCCGAGCAGCGCACAGCCGGCCCGGTTAATCATCTTGACGCGGCCTTCCATATCCAGCGCGAGCATTAAGGTTTGCACCGTATCCAGATAACGTTGGTTGCGGTCGTGTACTTGGCGCAGTTCGTCCTGGCTGCGCTTCAGTTCGGTGATGTCCCTGGCGATGCCGAACAGGCCGACGATTCGGCCGTCGTCGGCCAGCAAAGGCCCCTTGGTTGTCATGAAAATTGCTTCGCCGTCATTGGTGGGTAGGTGTTCGGTAACCGTGACCCGCTGTCCGGCGTCGAGAATTAAACGGTCGTTGGATTTAAGTTCGGCGACAAGGTCGGCGGGAAAAATCGACGCGTCGTCGCGGCCGATCACTTCCGCCGCGCTTTTGCCGGTAATGATTTCCGCCGCGCGGTTGAAGAGCAGGTAACGGCCGTCCGAGTCTTTGGCAAAGATGGCGTCGCTCGAGCCGTTGGCGATCGCGTCCAGCAATTGCAGAGAACGTAATTTGGCTTCGCGCTCGCGTTCGGCCGCGCGTTGAATGCTTTGGTCGGAAAACGTCAACACCGCGCCCAGTCGTTCTCCGTTCGTGCCGAGAATCGGTGCGCAACACAGGCGAACCGGCCGATCCGCGCCGTTTGGACGGAATAGCAGCCAGTCGCCGCTGTCGGAGACGAAACCACTGCCGGTCAACACCGGCGTCAAATTCAGCGGGCTCCGGCCGGATTCAGTGACGATGGTCATGATCGCAGCCAGCGGCTTGCCGACGGCATTGGCCGCGCGCCAGCCGGTTAGGGCTTCGGCGGCGGGGTTCAGCAATTCGACTCGGCCGGCCGGGTCGACCGCGACGACCGCGTCGCCGATGCTTTGCAAGGTCGTCAGATAGCCGGATTCGCTGGCGTTTAACAATTGGCGGTTGGTGGCGATCAGCTGGTGTAGACGATGGTGGAAGTAACTGAATAAAACACCCATGGTCAGAAACAAGGTCATCGATACGAATTGGGCCGGCTCGGCCAATTCGAACGAGAATGGCGGCGGAATGAAGATGTACCAGACCAGGCCGATCGCGAGCAGCGTCGCCAATAAGCCGCTGAGCCAGCCGCCCAGCCAGCCGGAAAAGAAAACGGCCGGAAACATCAGAAACCAGACATAGGGCGAAACGATGCTCCATAGGCTCCATTGGACGCCGGCCGCCAGGGCCGGTAACAAACCGGCCAGTACTAAGCGAAGCGCTCCAGGGCGAACCTCGGCTGGCGCGGGGGCTAAAGCGTCGGCGTGGCGGCCGTAACGGGTCAATAGCAGGTAGAGTAGCAAGGTGGTCAAGGCCACGAAAATCCAGCCTTTTACCGTGCTGACGAAGGCGAATCGCGCTGGCTCCGGAAATAGCGCGACGATGGCTTCGTCCGAGAACAGTATCCATAAGAACCCAGTCAGCGCGTATAAACCGACGATTTTGCCGATCTGGCCCCGGCTCAACACTGCGGGTTGGGTTTGCGAGAAGGGTCTGGCGGCGTTGGGAGGCATGCTGCTGTCCGGTTGGATTGGGCCGCCGGTTGGCGCTAAAGCGGGTCCCGGAATTCGGTTGCGATCATTTTGAAGTGCTCCAGACAGTGCGCGAAGCCGTCGGCAATATCGGGATCGAAATGCCGACCCCGGCCGGCCATGATGATGTCGGCGGCTTCGCCGAAATCGATCGGCGGTTTGTAGCTGCGTTGGGATATCAGCGCGTCGAAGACGTCGGCCAACGCCATGATGCGGGCCGACACCGGTATCGCCTCGCCTTGCAGGCCTTCGGGGTAGCCGCCGCCGTCCCATTTTTCATGATGCCAGTGGGCGATTTCCTTGGCCAGCGCCAAAAACGCCGCAGAGGCGCGAACGTCGCGTTCGGCGCGTTCGATGGCGTCGCTGCCGAGCTTGGCGTGGGTTTTCATGATTTCCCACTCGGCGGTGGTCAGCTTGCCGGGTTTGGTAAGAATATAGTCGGGAATGCCGACTTTGCCGATGTCGTGCAGCGGGGCGGAACGCGTTAACAATTTAATATAATTCGGGGTCAGCGTCTGGCTGAAGCGGGGATGATCCCGCAAGCATTCGGCCAAGGTTCGAACATAGCCTTGGGTGCGCAATAGATGTTGGCCGGTTTCCGGGTCGCGGGTTTCAGCCAGATGCGCCAAGGCCAGAATACTGACGTTTTGGGTCAGTTCGTTTTCCGCCATGCGCTTGCCGATTTCATTTTCCAGAAAGGCATTTTGATCGGCTAGCCAGTCGCGCGCTCGTTTGGCTTCGAGCTGGGCCGCGACCCTGGTCAGCACCACGGCGGGCTGGATGGGCTTGGCGATGTAGTCGGCGGCCCCGAGTTGCAGACCGTACTGTTCGTCGCGGGCGTCGTCGAGCGCGGTCAGGAAGATCACCGGAATGTCGGCGCTGCTGGGTGCGGCCTTCAAACGGGTCAATACTTGGTAGCCGTCGAGTTCCGGCATCATGACGTCCAGTAGGATCAAGTCCGGGCTCGGGGTTTGGTTGGCATAGCGTAGCGCGGCGGCGCCGGAATTCGCGGCCTTGACCCGATAGCCGGCGCCCTGCAACAAGGTGCCGAGGATGTGCAGATTCTCGGGCATGTCGTCGACGATCAGTATCGTGGCGGGTTCTGTGCTGGCGGGAGTTATCACGTGAGGCCTCGGTCGGAACGCGGTAACGCGAAGTTTAGGTGGCCAACACTACCGCGTCCGTCCCCGAATTGCAAATGACGGTCGCCGGGTTCGGCTTGCCGGAAAATATCGTTCGGGGTGTTGCGTTGGCCGGAGGTTTTAAGGATAATGCGCAGCTCTTCAGCCCACGGCTGATGTTTTATGGTTACTGTGTCGGTCCTCTCGCAACGATACGCTGTAAACCCCGCCAGGTCCGGAAGGAAGCAACGGTAGCAGCGGATTCGTGTGCCGGGATGCGGCTGGCACGGTAGCCGCCCAAACCTAGCCTACCCGCGCTGCCAATGGCTTATCAGGTCCTCGCCAGAAAATGGCGTCCCAGCAACTTCTCCCAGCTCGTCGGCCAGGAGCATGTCAGCCAATCCCTGATACACGCCCTGCGCCACGACCGCCTGCATCATGCCTATTTGTTCACCGGTACCCGCGGCGTCGGTAAAACCACGGTGGCTCGAATTCTCGCCAAGGCCATAAACTGCGAAAACCTCCAGGATTTCAATCCCTGCGGCGAATGCCCGGTTTGTCTGGCGTTCGAGCAGGGCCGCTTCATGGACATGATCGAAGTGGATGCGGCATCGCGCACCAAGGTCGAAGACACTCGCGACTTACTCGACAACGTCCAATACGCGCCGAACCAAGGTCGCTACAAGGTCTATTTGATCGACGAAGTCCACATGCTGTCCGGCCACAGCTTCAATGCACTGTTGAAGACGCTGGAAGAGCCGCCGCCTCACGTCAAGTTTTTGCTGGCCACCACCGATCCCCACAAAATTCCGGTGACGGTATTGTCTCGCTGCTTGCAGTTCAATCTGAAGCGTCTGCTGCCGGATCAAATCGCCGCGCAGATGCAGTTCATTTTAGAGCAGGAACAGATCGGCTTCGAAATCCCGGCTTTGAAAATCTTGGCTCGCGCGGCCGACGGCAGTTTGCGCGACGGCTTGAGCCTGTTGGACCAGGCCATCGTTTACGGCGGCGGCGGCGTCGTGCATGCGGCGGTAACCGGCATGCTGGGTACGGTGGCGCAACAGCCGGTCGACGATTTGTTGCAGGCTCTGGCGGCCGGCGACGCCAAGGCCTTGCTGGCCAAGATCGGCGATATCGCCGAACTGTCGCCGGATTTCGCCGACATCTTGCAGCAAATGCTCCGGGTCCTGCATCGCGTCGCGCTGCTGCAGCAAATTCCCGATTTCGTCGACGCCGAGTTCGATCAAGCATTGATCGGTCTGTTGGCGCGGACGCTGACCGCCGAGGACGTGCAACTGTATTATCAGATCGGCTTGCTCGGCCAGCGCGATCTGCCGCTGGCGCCCGATCCGCGTACCGGCTTCGAAATGACGATGCTGAGAATGCTGGCTTTCCGGCCGAAGACGGTGGACCAGCGGCAAGAGACGCCGCCCGGTCCGGTGATAACTACGGTCCGGCCGTCAACGCCCGCCAAGGAAACTGGGCAGTTTTCCGGTCCGGTGGCGGCTGTCGTAACACCCGCCGCGGCGCCGGTTGCGGCGGAACCACCGGCCGCCGTCGAGCCGAAGCCCGAGATGCGCTCGGTTTCGCCGGACTCGCTCCGACCGGAACAATGGCCGGAGATTATCGCCGCATTGAACATCGGCGGCCGAGCCAGGGAGTTGGCCAACAACTGCGTGCTGGAGGGCATCGACGATCACACTTGCCGGTTGTTGCTGGACCCGAGTTTTCATCAAGTCGGCACTCGGGCCGAGGATACGTTACGTAGCGCGCTGCAACAGTACTTCGGTCGGCCGATCAAGCTGGTGATCGCCGCTCGGGCCGGCGACCTGATGACGCCGGCGCTGCAGATGCAAAAAGCCAAGGAAGATCGCCAACAGGCGGCGGTGGAGAGCATCCAGACCGATCCTACCGTGCAGGCCTTAAAAGATACCTTCGGCGCCAGGGTGTTGCCTGGCAGCATAGAGCCTATTAATTGATTTCGGAGACACTATGAAAAACGCACTCGCGGGCATCATGCAACAAGCCCAGAAAATGCAGGAAAACTTGAAAAAGGCCCAGGAAGAACTCGAAAACATGGAGGTGCTGGGCGAATCCGGCGGCGGCTTGGTGACGATACTGATGACCGGCAAGCGCGAAGTGCGTAAGGTCAGTATCGATCCGTCGCTGGTCGGCGACGACAAGGATATGCTGGAAGATTTGGTGGCGGCGGCAATCAACGACGCCGTCCACAAGGTTGGCAAAATGAAGAAAGAAAAAATGGCCGATGTCACCGCCGGCATCCCGATTCCGCCCGGTTTTCAGATGCCGTTCTAAATCATGGCTAATCAGGGGCTGCTGAAGGAACTGATCCAGAGCCTGTGCTGTCTGCCCGGCGTCGGACCCAAGTCGGCGCAGCGGATGGCGTTTCATTTGCTGCTGCGCAACCGCGACGGTGCCCGCCAGCTCGGTCAGTTGCTGGAAAAAGCCGTCGCCGAAATCGGTTATTGCCGCGACTGCCGCACCCTGACCGAAGCCGAGATTTGCGAAGTCTGCGCCAATCCGCTACGGGAGAACGATACGCTGTGTATCGTCGAAAGCGCCGCCGACGTTTGGGTCGTCGATCAGGCCACCACGTTCAAGGGCAAATACTTTGTGTTGCACGGCCGCTTGTCGCCGCTGGACGGCATCGGGCCCGACCAGCTCGGTTTCGACTTGCTCGAGCAGCGCATGGCCTCCGGCACGTTAAAGGAAATCATCCTGGCAACCAATTCCACGGTGGAAGGCCAGGCCACCGCGCATTTTATCGGCGAAGTTGCCGCCAAACATGGGATACAAGCCACCCGCATCGCCCACGGCGTACCGATGGGCGGCGAGCTGGAATTCATCGACAGCGGCACGCTGTCGGCGGCTTTTAACGGGCGTAGAGAACTTTAGGAGGCACGATGAGCGATTGTTTGTTCTGCAAGATGGTCGCCGGCGAGATCAAGCCGGACGTGGTTTACGAAGACGATAAGGTGTTGGCGTTTCGCGATTTGCACCCGCAAGCGCCACTGCATGTGTTGGTGATTCCGAAACGGCACATTGCTAACTTAAACGATCTGGACGATGCCGAGTTGGGCGGGCACCTGCTGCAAACCGCCGCGAAAATCGCCAAGGACCTGGGCTGTGCCGACAGCGGTTACCGCACCGTGTTGAACTGCAACGCCGACGGCGGTCAAACCGTTTTTCACTTGCACCTGCACCTGCTGGCCGGCCGAGCAATGCATTGGCCGCCGGGTTAAGCCCTATCTGGTCGGCGGCCGGCGCGATTTACCGATTCAAGCTTGAGACCCGCATCGGTTCTTTCATCGCGATCGCGACGACCAGCGATAGTGCGCTGCAGGCGCTGACGTAGTAGCCAAACCATTCCGGATGGCCGTGGCTTTTCATCGATAGCGCCAGGTATTCGGCGCTGCCGCCGAATAAGGCCACCGTCACGGCATACGGAAATCCCACGCCCAGCGCCCGAATGTGTACCGGGAACAGTTCGGCTTTGACGATGGCGTTGACCGACGAGTAGCCGGAAACGATCAGCAGCGCGCAGATGTACCAGAACAACGCCGAAGTCAGGCTTTGCGGCTGTGACAAAACGCTCAGGATCGGTGCTGTGAACAGACTGGCGCAGACGCCGAAGCCGATCAACATGCAGCGGCGGCCGACGAAGTCGGACAGCAGGCCGAACAGCGGCTGTACCAGCATGAATACCGACAGCGCGATGGCGCAGATCAGCGTGGCGTCGTCCTTTGCAAAGCCGGTGGTGTTCACCAAAAACTTCTGCATGTAGACGGTAAACGTGTAATACGACAAGGTGCCGCCGGCGGTTAAGGCCACGACGGTGAAGATTTGCTTGGGATAGTTGAGCAACTCGCGCGGATTGGCTTGCTTGGCCGATTCGGTGTGTTGCTCGACGAAAGCGCTGGTTTCCGCCATATTGCCGCGCAACCGGACCGCGACGACGGCGAGCAAGCCTCCGACCACGAAGCCGATGCGCCATCCCCAATCGTGCAGTTGCGCGTCGGTCAAGAAACAGCGCTGCAACAGCATCAGCAAACCCAGCGCCAGGATTTGGCCCAAGACGATAGTGACGTATTGAAAGCTGGAGTAGTAGCCGCGCCGGTCGGCGCTGGCCATTTCGCTGAGATAGGTGGCGGAGCTGCCGTATTCGCCGCCGATACTAAAGCCCTGCAACATCCGGGCGATCAACAGCAAGGCCGGCGCCCAGGTGCCGATCACCGCATAGCCCGGCGTGCAGGCGATGATTAACGAGCCCAGGCACATCAGGCCGACCGACAAGAGCAGCGCGCTCTTGCGGCCCTTGCGATCCGCCAAACCGCCCAGCCACCAGCCGCCCAGCGGCCGAAACACAAAGCCGACCGCGAAGATCGCGGCGTTGTTTAGCAATTGGGCGGTTTGGTCGGTTTCCGGAAAGAATGCCGGCGCAAAGTACAGGGCGAAAGCGGCGTAAATGGCCCAGTCGAAATATTCCACCAGATTGCCGATCGAGCCGCTGAAGATATTCCGCAGGCGGGCGCGGTGCGAGAGCGCTGATCGATTCGTCATGTCGGTTGCCGTCCCGCCGCTCAATGCAGCGTCTTGGAGGCGCCGGCGGCGTCGTGCAGGCTGCAAAACAATTGTACGGTGACGAATATCAAGGTCTTGATCATCCGCACCGCGTCGCCGGGTGCCGGATGTTCGGCCAGATATTCATCGATGCAATCGTGGAGAAATTGCACCAAGCCTTTTTGCTCGTCGGTTTCGAACACGCTTTCCGAATGCGGTTTGCCGGACATCATCGCGGTCATTTCGGCGTCCACCAACGCGGCTTTTTCCTGTAGCCAGGCCATGCCCAGGGTTTGTTGGCTGGGCAGGGTGCCGGAGGTTTTTTCGAACACGCAAATAACGTCGAACACCAGATCCATGAACAGATGGGCGACGTTTTGATCCTGCTCGGCAATTAGCGAAGGAAACACCCCAAACAGCGTTTGCGCCAATACCGGTTGCTCGTTCTGAAACCGGGTCAGGATGGTATGGCCGGCGTTTTGATCCAGGCTTTTGGCATATTCCAAGCCCAAGTAAAGTTCTTTATCGGTAAATTCGCGCATGTTGAGTGAGTATGGAAAAGTGAAAATCGCGGCTATGGTCAGCGCATCGCCTCGAATTGAATGCCTCCAAAATGCCGGAGCCGGTTTGCTCCGACGAGTCAGTCGGCCGATCCGCCGGCATCGGCAGTCAAGGCCTTTAAGCTTCGAAGCCCGCCATGAACGCCGACCGGCTGGTTTCGTCGCCGTAGAGCAGGGTCAGGCCGGCGGGGTCGGGCGCGCCGGTCGGATGGGCCGAATAGGCCATCAGTAACGGGACGATATAGCGGCCCGCCGCCGGCGAAACATAGACGAAATAGCGCTCGCCGTCTTCCGTCCAATGCCCGAACATCGCCATGCCGGCCGGTCCGTTCTTGGCGATAAACGCGGCCCGAAACGAGCCGAACAAAACGCCTATCTCCCCGGACTCGTATTCGTGTCGGGTCAGGGCGATCCTATGCCAAGTTTGGGGTTTTGTGGTCGCCACGGGAATCTCCTGTCATCGCCAAACGTTTGATATACAGATGCGCGTCCGGCGGTTTCTCGCGCGGGCAGCGGGTCTTCGGTTCAGACTATAAAGCCAATTCCGCCACAATGCCATGCCGGCCGGATCAACAGTCCTTGCCGGCCAGTCGGCTTTCCAAAAACGTTCTTAATCCAAATATCGCCAAACCGGCGCCGCAGGCCAGCCCAGCCAACAACAGAAAGAAGCCGGCATGGGACATCGTCGAGTAAAAGCTACCGATATAGCCGGCCAAATAATTGCCGAAGAACACCGACAAAAACCACAGTCCCATCACCGCGCCGACCGCCTTGGCCGGCGCGACTTTACTGACCAGCGACAAGCCGACCGGCGACAGATATAGCTCGCCGACCGTGTAAATCAGGGTACACAAGGCCAGCCACAGGCCGCTGATTTTTTGGTCCAGGCCGTGTAGCGACACCGCGACGATCAACACCAGAAACGAGGCCGCCAGCCAAGCGCAACCCCAAGCCATTTTCACGACGCTGGAACGCGGCTTGGAGGGCTTGCCGAGCATGCCGCCCATCAGCGGCGTCAACAAAAAGATGAAGGCCGGATTCAAGGATTGAAACCAGGTGGACGGCATATCCCAACCCAACACCCGCCAATCGGCCCGCTGCTCGGCAAACAATTGCAAGGTATTGCCTTGCTGCTCGTAGACCGCCCAAAACACCACGTTGATCGTCGCCAACACCGCCAAGCTTAAAATCGCCCGCCATTCCTCGCCGCTGATCGGCGTTTCCGGTATCGGCGTCCGAGTCCCGTGCCGGGCGGCATCGCCGCCCAGAAAGCGTTGGCCGGCCAAATAAATCGACAAGCCTATCGTCATGCCGACACCGGCCGCCGCGAAACCGTAATGCCAACCGTAACGCTGGCCCAGCGTGCCGCAGACCAACGGCGCGAAAAAACCGCCGATATTGATGCCCAGGTAAAAAATCGTGAACGCGCCGTCGCGGCGCGGATCGCCGGCCGGATAAAGACTGCCGACCTGCGTCGAAATATTGGGTTTGAAGCAACCGTTACCCGCGATCAGCAAGGCCAACGCCGGCAAGAACCAGGCTTCCCGTGCCATCAGAAAATGCCCGGCGGTCATCAACACCGCGCCGAGTGCAACCGTGTTGCGCGGCCCCAACCAACGATCGGCCAAATAGCCGCCCAACAGCGGAGTCAAATAGACCAGGCCGGTGTACAAGCCGTAGATTTGCGAAGCCAGCGGCTGGATGTCCAAGCCGCCGTAAAGCCATTCCAGCCCGGCCCGCAAGCTCGCGAAGCCGAATATATCGGCACCGTCGTTCACCGCCGGAATCAAATACTGGATCATGTACAACACCAGCAAGGTCCGCATGCCGTAATAGGAAAACCGCTCCCACATCTCGGTCAGAAACAAGACATACAAACCCGGCGGGTGGCCGAAAAGCTGCTTAGGCATCGTCGCTCGAAAAAAATCGGTCGTTATGAAGTGACATCGCGGCGAATTTTAGCGCCCATACGGTCGTGCCGATGACGGTCTTTACCACGCGCAATCGGCCTGGACAAAACGGCCTCCGCCGTTCCGGCGCTGAATCCTATCACCCATTGGAATTGAGTTGCCCGCACGCCGCCAGCACGTCGTCGCCTTTAACCCCGCGAATCAAAGTTGGAATCCTGAAGGTATCCAATACCGCCTTAAACCTTTCCACGGTTTGCATATCCGGTCGTCGGTAACGCGATCCGGGGAAGGGGTTGAACGGAATCAAACTGATATAAGCGCTTTTTCCCGCCAGCAAGGTACCCAGTTTCTCCGCGTCGAGCGGGCCGTCGTTGAAATCCTTGATCAAAATATATTCGTAAGTCACGAATTGCTTTTTGTTTAATGCTATGCGGTCGATATGAGCCAACACTTCGTCCAGCGGATATTTTCTATTGATCGGAATCAACTCGTCGCGTTTTTCCGAGAACGGCGAATGCAGAGATAGAGCCAGATTGACGCCAGGCATTTCCTGGTTCCAACGTTTAAGTCCCGGAAGATAACCCGCCGTCGAAATTGTGATTTTCTGAACGCCGACTGAAAATCCAAATTGCGATAAAAATATTTCGCACGCTTTTTTAACCGCATCGAAATTATGCAAGGGCTCGCCCTGGCCCATAAACACGATATTTAATATGCGTTCTTCTCCAGGCCGGTTTTCGGCCAGCCACTGCCAGGCTTTCAAGAATTGTCCGATCATTTCACCGGTGGTCAAATTGCGTTTAAGGCCTTGTTCTCCGGTAAAGCAAAAAGCGCAATTCATCGCGCAGCCGACTTGCGACGACAGGCAAATCGAATATTTGTTATTGAACGGAATCAGCACAGTCTCGACTTTTTGGCCGTCGTTCAACTTAAACAGAAACTTCACGGTCCGGTCTTTTTCGGATTCGTAAACCGTATCGATTTCAGGCAAGGAAAAGTCGTAATACCGTTCAAAAAACGCCAAGGCCGGCTTGGATATTAGATTATGACAAGGCGAGTTCTGCTTTTTCTTGTAATACCAATTAAATAGCGTCGGCGTCACCGAGTTATTAAAGCCCTGCCGTTCGACTATCGTCTCTAAGTCGGTATACGTTAGATCGTAAAAAGAGGGTTTCAACGAGTTCTCCACGCGCTATAAATACCGGCCAATATCGGTGCGTTATAAATATTCAAAGCCGATTATCCCCGGCCAAACCGCCAACGGCGTTTACCTTGTCGATCAATCGTTGCCGTGCCGAGATTTATTGACGGAGTTTCGTGGCGGCAAATGTCCAGCTAGAGTCGGTCAAACGATATGGTTGCGAGCGGCTGTTAGGTTTGTCGGGAACGGTCATTTCGATCCGTCCCAGAGCAAGCGTTGGTTTCAAGTAACGCTCACGGAAAGATGTTTTCATATGCGGAACTCTCAAGCAGATTCTTTGCCGGCCGCGGTTCCGTTAACCGTTCAACAAACCGAGGCAATATATCATTTGCAAATCCCGCCGGTGAGGTTGGAGTCTACAGTATTTGATTCGGCTGGCGACAGGCGATAAAAAACCCCAGCCGGTCACCCGACTGGGGTTTGGTGTTTGGTGGAGGTGGCGGGAATTGAACCCGCGTCCGCAAGCACTCCGCCACAAGCTCTACATGCTTATCCCGCGCTTTTAATTTAACTGTTGACTACCCGTCGGGCCAAGAGGATCAACAGCGATTTCGATTGGATTTAGCGCTTTAGGCTCCGAACTAAGCCCTGGCGCGATCTTATGTAATATGATCCCTGAGCGCTCCCCGAGAGGAACTCCAGACGCATAAGTACATCTGGTCAGAGAAGTGGTGCAGGTTTTAAGCTGCGATAGCCACTGAGTAGTTTTCGTCGTTTGCGAATACTTTTTTTCAGTAGGTTTTACGAGCGGTACTGTGCTCGGCATGCACCTGAGGTTTTGCTACCCACGTCGAAGCCATGTCACCCCCAAGAGCGGTCATTCTATCAAAGCGGCGGGACAGTTGCTAACAATATGGATGCGGGTCCGGCAAATTCAAGTCCCCGCCGGTCGAGGCAAACGCGAATTTCGCTTGGCGAAATTGTAGTTGTTCTCACCGGTACGATTCGCTATAAATCGGCTAGCGTGCCGCCCGGTAAGGCAGGTAGCTCATTGGGGCTTGCAATTTTGGATTGACGCGCCCATTTCATGTCTTGCGTAATTCTACTTTGTCGGATTACAAATAAGCATCGTCATTCCGGCACGGATGGCCGGACCCGTTAGAGCGCGGAGCGAATCCAGACGCTATGGACGGATTTAAGCCATACCATCCATGGCACTGGATGCCCGCTTCCCGGCGGACATGACGGTCTGAACAAATCCGACAAAGTAGAAGTAATTCGGATTAAGAACAGCTATCCATCCTTGCCGGCCTTGTGCGCCGACGGAGAGCAGCGTGCAATACAAAGATTACTACCAGATTCTAGGCGTGGAACGCGAAGCGGCCTTGCCGGAAATCAAGAAGGCCTATCGCAAGCTGGCGCGCAAATACCACCCGGACATTTCCAAGGAGCCGGACGCCGAAGCCCGGATGAAGGACGTCAACGAGGCTTATGCGGTGTTGTCCGACACCGAAAAGCGCGCAGCCTACGATCAACTGGGCCGCGGTTACCGGTCCGGCCAGGAATTTCATCCGCCGCCGAATTGGGATGCCGGCTTCGAATTTTCCAGCGGCGATGCCGGCGATTTCGGTGACTTTTTCAGCCAATTGTTCGGCCGGATGGGCGCCGGCCGGCGCGGTGGGCCGTTCGAGGCGCAAGCCGGTGGTTTTCGGGCGCAGGGCGACGACCATCACGCCAAGGTGTTGCTGGACGTCGAAGACGCCTTTCGCGGCGCCTCCCGGCAAATCAGCCTGCGGGTGCCGACGATGGATGCCGACGGCCGGGCGGTTTTGAACAATCGCACGTTGAACGTCAAAATCCCGAAAGGCGTTTACGAAGGCCAAATCATTCGCCTTGCCGGCCAGGGCGCACCGGGCCTGGGTGGCGGCAAGGCTGGCGATTTGTTGCTGGAAGTCCATTTCAATCCGCATCCGCGCTTCCGGGTGGACGGCAGCAATCTGCACATGAGTTTGCCGGTCGCGCCCTGGGAAGCCGCGCTGGGCGGCGTCGTAACGATTAATCTATTCGATAGCGAATTGAAGGTTAGGATTCCGCAAGGCCTGCAAAGCGGCCAACAATTGCGCCTGCGAGGCAAGGGTATTCCCTGCGCCACACCCGGCGATTTGTTGCTGGATATTCAAATCGTGCTGCCGCCCGCCAACTCTGACAAGGCCAAGCAACTTTACGAAACCATGGCGCGCGAACTGGCCTTCGACCCGCGCGCAAGCCACAGGAGTTAAGCTATGTCTCAAGCCCTGTCCCCACTCGATGCGGTTCTCGAAGAACACGGCCTGACCTTGCAACAACTAACTTCGCTTGGCGAAGTCGATCTGGAATGGGTCAGCCGGCATATTGCCGAAGGCCAACTCGCGCCGCAGCGGCACGGTGGCGAATGGCGGTTTTCCAGCGCGATGCTGCTACGGGTTCGGCGCATCGCCGCGCTGGAGCGCGATTTCGAGGCGGTTCCGGAACTGGCGGCGCTCGTGGCCGACATGCAGGAAGAAATCGACGGACTACGCCGCCGTTTGCGTCGAGCCGGTTTGGAGTGAGCATGCAAAACACCATCGTCCACAATCACCGCTGGGCCAATCGGCTGCAAACCGTTCTATTGATCGCGGCACTGCTGGGCATTTGCGCGTTGGCCGGCCAATTGCTGCTCGGTGAAGACGGCATATGGATGGCGTTGATCGCCGCCGGGTTGGGCTTGGTCATCACGCCGGCTGCCGCTTGGCGCCTGACCTTGAGTTTTTACCGGGCCCGGCCGATCTCGCCGCGCCAGGCGCCGGTGTTGTGGCAACTTTTGGAAACGCTGGCTGAACGCGCCGAATTGCCGACCGTGCCGCAACCCTACTACGTGCCCAGTCCGATCATCAACGCCTTCGCGGTTGGCAATCGGCAGCAGGCGGCGATCGCGCTCAGCGACGGTTTGCTGCAACGATTGTCGACCCGCGAGTTGGCCGGGGTGTTGGCCCACGAGATGGCGCATATCGCCAATAACGACCTGCGGGTGATGGGCTTGGCCGATGCGGTCAGCCGGATTACCGCGCTGTTCGCCAGCGCCGGCCAATTATTCTTGTTGCTGAGCCTGCCGGCCCTGTTTTTCGGCGACGTGGCGTTTACGGTCAATTGGCCGGGAGTGATATTGTTGTTGTTTTCGCCGCATCTGGCTGTGTTGATACAGTTGGGGTTGTCCAGAACCCGCGAATACGATGCCGACCTGCGGGCGGCGACGCTGACCGGCGATCCGCTGGGTTTGGCGCAAGCCTTGGCCCATATCGAGCAAGCCAGCCGGGGCTGGTTGTCGGTGCTGTTTCCGGGCTGGGGCAACCCGGAGCCGTCCTGGCTGCGCACCCATCCGCCGACCGATGAACGGATTCGCCGGTTGCAAGCCCTGGCGCCAGCCGCGCCGTGGCAAATTCACGCCCCGATATTCGCCTATCCGCTGCAACCGGTCGCGCGCCTGCCACGTTGGCGGATCGGCGGCCTTTGGCATTAAGCTTCATTTTTCGAGGACATCATGAGCGACGCTTTACATCTGGTTTGCCCGCACTGTTCGGCCGTCAACCGCGTTCCAACGGAACGTCTGAACCAACAGCCCAAGTGCGGCCAATGCCATCAAGCCTTGTTTACCGGCCATCCGTTGGAGTTGACCGAAGCCAATTTCTCCAAGTATCTGGGCCAAAGCCAAATTCCGTTGCTGGTGGACTTTTGGGCCGCCTGGTGCGGGCCGTGCAAGATGATGGCGCCGGCTTTCGCCCAAGCCGCCCAAATGCTGGAGCCGGCGGTGCTCTTGGGTAAGGTGGACACCGACCGTCACCGCTATCTAAGCGAGGATTTCGGCATTCGTAGCATTCCGACGCTGATTTTGTTCAAGAATGGTCGAGAAATTGCGCGCGAAGCCGGCGCGATGTCGCTACAGGACATCCTGCGCTGGACGAGAAGTCATTTGGTTTGACGGTTGGCGCCGCTGGTCGGGCTGGCTTCGGCTACGCTCAGCCTACGCGGGTAGTCGAACATCCGGCTCGAGGAACACACCGGCATTGCTTGCCGGTCTAAGTCCAGCGCATCAATGGCTTTCGATCGTGATCGGTTGTAGGCCGTCCTGATGACGCCGCCACATGGCTTGAAACAGCGCCTCCAGATGCAGCGTATAGGCTAGCGTATCGAATAGCGGGGTGTTCAGGCGATTGGCGGCCAGCTTGCGGTTGACGTCGGCCAACTGCTCGGGACAGTTGGCTAGATCGTGAGCCAGCGTGTAATAGGTATCCAGATCGGTCGCGATCAACTCGTCCAAGCCTATCGCCCGCAACAGACTGCCGGCTACCCGTGACGGGAAAGTGTCGCCGGCGCAGGTAATCATCGGCACGCCGACCCACAGTGCGTCGCTGGCGGTGGTGTGGGCGTTGTAGGGCGCGGTATCCAACACCAAATCCGCCAGGCCCAAGCGTCCCAGATGCTCGATTTGCGGTAGCTCGTCGGCGAAGATGAGTCGGTCGGGCACAATGCCGCGCTGGTAGGCTTCGTTTCTGAGCCGGCCCTTGGCGGAGGCGTTTTTCAACAACCACAGTACGCTGCCCGGCGTGTTGTAGAGCAGCCGGCACCAGACGTCGAAAATTTCCGGCATGATCTTGTAAGCCTGATTGAAGCAGCAAAACACAAAGCCGTGTTCCGGCAGGCCCTGCTCGACGCGGCTGGATAGCTTGCCGATTTCGGCGTGCCGACCGTGCGGCTGGTAGCTGTCCGGCAGGTAGGCGAAGGCCTCGCTGTAGTCGGCGGCGCTGCCGGGCGGCGTCAGGTAGGGATCGGTGACGATGTAATCGCAAAAATCGCCGCCCAGCGTACTGGGGTAACCCAGGTAATTGACCTGAATCGGGGCCGGCCGGTAGGTGAGGATTTCGGTGCGGGTGCCGCGGGTATAGCCCTTTAAATCGATCAGAATGTCGATTTGGTCGGCATGAATGGCTTTGGCGCTGTCGGCGATCGATAACTCGCTCAAATCGACGAAACGGTCGAAGCAACGCAGCAGGCGTTGGCGCATGTCGCCGCCGTCGTCGGCGCCGTAGGAGTAAGCGTAGATTTCGAACCGGTCCTTGTCGTGGGCTTCCAGCATTTCCACCAACAAATACGCGGTGGCGTGATCGTGGAAATCGCAGGATAAATAGCCCAGCCGAATTTTCGGTCTGGCCGGGCCGACGAATTGGAACGCCAAGTCGTCCCGCTCGGCTTGACTGGCGGCGAGTCGGGCCAGCAACCACAAATCGGCGCATTGTCGTTGTTCGGCGGCACTGATGCCGGGTAAGGACAACAAATGGAAAGGCGAAATCCGGCTGCTTTCATTGGCGGCCAAACTGGCCCGTACCTTGTTCCGCCATTCGTCCAGACGCTCCCATTCGCATAATTTGCGGCTGCGGTCGTAGTGTTTCATCGGGGTTCCACTCCATCGTTGGCGCAAACCGCCAGGGAAGGCCCGACGTCTAGTCCGGGGGCATGGCGCCATCGTACCCCACTTTAGCCGGAATACCGAGGAAATCCGGCGCTTGCGGCGGCGATCAGTTCATTAAGGATTTCAGCGGTATCGCGAAGCGTTGCCGAACCACGTCGCCGATTCGGCCGCTGTAAGCGCTCAGATACAAATCCCGGCCGCAGACGTGCGGCAAGGCCGAACAACGACCGGTGATCGCGAATTGCCGGCCGAACAGCCGGAAGGTCAACGGTACGCAATCGGCGCGCAGAATGGGGCCGGCCACGCTGAGATCGATACGCCGGTCGAATGAATCGTAAGCCAAGCTATCGGTCACCAGAGCCAGTTCGGCCAGGACGATACGGTCGTTGTCGCCGATACAGCCGTAAACCGTGCAGCGGCACCCTTGCAAATCCGTAAGTAAGGCTTCCGCCAGCCGCTTGGCGGTCAGCCGACCGGGGAGTTGTTCCCGCAGAGTTTCCAAGCCGTGGTAGTGTCTCATAAGCTTTGTCGATAGCGTCACTAGGGGTTTGCCCGTAAAATACCCGGCCGACACCTGACTTCCATTGGCCCCGCGCCCCGAGATTTGATGACCGATTATAAACTGACCCATCTCAAACAGCTCGAAGCTGAAAGTATCCACATCATCCGCGAAGTGGCCGCCGAATTCGAAAAACCGGTGATGCTGTATTCGATAGGCAAGGATTCCGCCGTGATGCTGCACTTGACCCGCAAGGCCTTCTTCCCCGGCAAGCCGCCGTTTCCGCTGTTGCACGTGGATACCACCTGGAAATTCCGCGAAATGATCGAATTCCGCGACCGGATGGCCAAGGACCTGGGTTGGGATTTGCTGGTGCATATCAACGAAGAAGGCGTCGCCCAAGGCATCGGCCCGTTCACTCACGGCAGCAAGAAACACACCGACGTGATGAAAACCGACGCACTGAAACAGGCCTTGAACAAATACCAGTTCGACGCGGCGTTTGGCGGCGCCCGCCGCGACGAGGAAAAATCCCGCGCCAAGGAACGGGTGTATTCGTTCCGCGATAAAAATCACCGCTGGGACCCGAAAAACCAACGCCCCGAACTCTGGAACATTTACAACGGCAAAGTCGATAAAGGCGAGTCCATCCGCGTCTTCCCACTATCCAACTGGACCGAACTGGACATTTGGCAATACATCCATTTAGAGAACATCCCCATCGTACCTTTGTATTTTGCCAAAGAGCGCCCGGTCGTCGAAAAAGACGGCATGCTGATCATGGTCGACGACGAGCGCATGCCGATCGGCCCGGAAGACAAAGTCGAAATGAAGATGGTGCGCTTCCGCACGCTTGGGTGTTATCCCTTGACCGGGGCCGTTGAATCGACCGCGACCACACTGCCGGAAATCATCCAGGAAATGCTGCTGACCACCACCTCCGAGCGCCAAGGCCGTTTGATCGATCATGACCAGGCTGGGTCTATGGAGCAGAAGAAGCGGGAAGGTTATTTTTAGAACCGGACCTAAGCATTGCGACTGTTTTTTAGTTGCCATAGAATAAAGCGGCATGAGCAAAAAGCAAAAGCTGATTGAGAAATTCAAATCTGATTCCGAATTCACTTGGCAGGAATTGGAAAGAATGATGCTGCTACTGGGCTTTGAAAAACAGGAAGGCGACGGGTCGCGGGTTAAATTCTACAAACCGGAATTAACCATCAGCATCCACAAACCCCATCCCGACAAATCGATCAAGCACTATGTTCGAAAAGAAATTTTAGCGAGGTTAAAAGATGAATTGCTTTAGCTACAAGGGCTATCAAGGCTCGGTTGAAACCAGCATTCAGGATAAATGCCTCTACGGCAAATTGCTTAACATTACCGATTTAATTCTCTACGAAGGCAACACCGTAGATGAACTGGAGCAAAATTTTAAAGCCTCGGTAGACGATTATCTGGAGCACTGCAAACAGCAAAATAAACCGCCTAAAAAACCGTTCAAAGGCTCCTTCAATGTCAGAATCGGCCAGGAACTCCATGAAAAAGCCAGCAAAAGAGCCAGCGAAATCGGCAAGTCCTTAAACGACTATATTAAAGACATTGTGCAGAAAGACACCGAATCGCATGCCTGATAATAGTTTTTATCAAAATGACTAAAACCACTGATGATTAACAGCGTCCAGCTAAAAAACTTTGGCCCTCTCACCGAAATTGATTGGCAAGACTTAGGCCCGATCAATTTGGTGATCGGCAATAACGGCTGCGGGAAATCGTTTTTGTTGAAGGCGATATATAGCGCTGTGCGGACATTAGAGGATTATAAACGAGGAGATAATCCCGAAGATGCTTCGGATATTTTATTCAATAAATTGTATTGGACTTTTCAGACAGAAAAAATAGGCGACCTTGTTTCGAAGCAAAGCGATGCATCCCTATATTTTGGCTTAATGATCGACAAGCTAGCATTTAACTATTCGTTTGGAAAAGACACGTCTAAAGCAATTAATTCAGTAGAAAACAATGTTACGCCCCGTGAAAGCAACTCTATATTTTTGCCCGCCAAAGAAGTTATATCGATACATCAAATTATTTTAGAGACAAGGGAGCGCGGCAAGCGTTTTGGATTCGATGATACTTACTTTGATCTAGCAAAAGCTTTAACAATTACTGAACTTGAAGGATTTATAAACAATTTTGAAAAAACAGGCGTGACTATTAGTGAGCATCAAAGCCCTGCAAAAGGATATGGTTCGAAAGAATTCGAGGAATCACGCAATAAATTAGAACTCTTGCTCGATGGTAAAATTGAATACGACAAAACCTCAAGTCGCTGGTATTTCAAAAAAGGCAGGCAACGATTCTCTATAGGCATAACTGCGGAAGGTATAAAAAAAATTGCCATTCTTGATACATTACTGGGTAATGGGCAATTAGATAAAGACTCTATTGTCTTTATTGATGAACCTGAGTCAAATTTACACCCAAAAGCAATTTCTGATTTTTTAGATATTATTGCTTTACTTGCTCAACAAGGTCTCCAGTTTTTCCTAGCCAGCCATTCTTATGCTGTGGTCAAAAAACTCTTCTTAATTGCCCAACAACATCAGCTTTCCATTCCGGTAATATCTAAAGAAGGCGACAACTGGCTGCAATCCGATTTGTTGCAAGATATGCCGGACAATCCGATTATCAACGAATCGATTCGGCTTTACGAAGAAGAAGTGGATTTAGCGTTTAAATGACAGTGTCCTTCGTTGAATCGGATATGACATTTGGCCCGTATCCTGACGGGCGTTGTTTCCTCTTAGAGCAATCTGATATTTATAAAAATATCAAAAACAATGGAATTAAAACAGTTGAGGCTTTATTAATATCGAATGATTCAAAAAAAATTTTCTTTATTGAGGCAAAATCAACTGTCCCACAACCTCAAGCGAAATATCACAAACTCAATCCTGGCATAGAAAATATTGAGCTCTTGCTTGATCAGTTAAATCAAGATCAAGCACATATACAAATACTAAAAAAAGCACGAAAGGAACTGGGAAGCTTTAAAAACGAATCTTGGTATATTGAGATAAAAGAAAAATTCTTATATAGCCTTAATTTACTTTTTTCTATCTATCTCAATAGGCATGCTAATGAGCTGCCTGATGCTTTTAATAAAATCGAGACAGATAAGCTAGAAATCCGACTAATAATAGTCATAAAATCATGTAAAGCAGATCACCTTAAGCACATTAATAGCCATCTAGCCACAATATTAAAACCAGTAGCTCAAGCATGGAATCTGGGGCCATCTGCTTTTCATGCCATAAATGAAGAAATGGCTAGAAGTCGCAATATAGTTGCTTAATATAAAAGTTTCAAAATTAGGAATCCTTAAATGTCCCACCAATCCGACCTCATCGCTACCGATATCAACGCCTACTTGGCGCAACACGAACGCAAGGAGTTGCTGCGGTTTTTGACCTGCGGCAACGTCGACGACGGCAAGAGCACGTTGATCGGCCGTTTGTTGCACGACTCGAAAATGATCTACGAAGACCAGTTGGCCGCCGTCCAGGCCGACAGCGTCAAATCCGGCACCACCGGCGCGGGCAAGATCGACTTGGCCTTGCTGGTCGACGGCTTGCAGGCCGAGCGCGAGCAAGGCATCACGATCGATGTTGCCTACCGCTATTTCTCGACCTCGACTCGCAAATTCATCATCGCCGACACGCCGGGCCACGAGCAGTACACTCGCAACATGGCCACCGGCGCCTCGACCTGCGATTTGGCGGTGATTTTGATCGACGCCCGCTACGGAGTGCAAACGCAGACCAAACGCCACAGTTTCATTGCTTCGCTACTGGGCATCAAGCACATCATCGTCGCGGTCAACAAAATGGACTTGGTCGGTTACAGTCAGGAAACCTTCGAAAAGATTCGCGACGATTACATGGCCTTTGTCAAAACCCTGGATCTGCACGACATTCATTTCATTCCGATGTCGGCGCTGGACGGCGACAACGTGGTCAATCCCAGCGTAAACATGCCCTGGTTTACTGGCCTGCCGATGATGGAGTTGCTGAACAGCATCGAAATCGCCAGCGATCACAATTTCGACGATGCCCGCTTCCCGGTGCAATACGTCAACCGGCCCAACCTGGATTTTCGCGGCTTTTGCGGCACCGTCGCGTCCGGCCTGTTTCGGCAAGGCGATGCGATTACCGTGTTGCCGTCCGGTAAGACCAGCACGATCAAATCCATCGTCACCTTCGACGGCGACTTGCCGCAAGCTTTCGCCGGCATGGCCGTGACCTTGACCCTGAACGACGAAATCGACATCAGCCGCGGCGACGTGGTGCTCGGCGGACAGCAAACCGCGCCCAGCGTCGCCGACAAATTCAAGGCCAATATCGTGTGGATGACCGAACAAGCGATGCTACCCGGCCGTCAATACGTGATCAAACTGGCGACTCGCGGCGTATCCGGTTCGGTGGCGACGATACACCACCGCATCGACGTCAACACCCTGGAACACCACGACGCCGACGAATTGAAGCTGAACGAAATCGGCCTGTGCACGGTAGCCGTTAATGCGCCGGTTGTCTTCGAACCTTACAAACGTAATAAAACCACCGGTTCGTTCATCGTCATAGACCGCTTGACCAACGTCACGGTCGGCGCCGGTATGATCGTCGGCGAAGCGAATGATGAGGATTGGACGCCGGTTAGCGCTGAGGAACGCGCCAGCCGCTTCGGTCAATCCGCCAGCATCGTCGCTTTAACTGGCGCCAACGCCAAAACCATGGCTTATCACTTGGAGCGCCGCTTGTTCGACACCGGCCACGCCGCAACGGTGTTGGAACACGGCGACGTAAATCTGGCCGCCGCGATCAAGCATGCCGGCCTAATCTGCCTGTGTGCGGGCTTGGCTGCCGAGCATGCGGATTTGGCCTTCGATGCCGACCGGCAAACCATCGACGAAATCTACGACGCATTGAAGAATCGTAGCGTGGTTCACTAAGCCGCGCGGCTGTTCCCATGCGCCGCATGGGAACGCGAAAGGCCGTTTGTTATGCGCCGCGAATTGGCCGACCGGAATTTGACCTCAGCAGCGTCAACCCGCTTAAAAACAGTAAAAACGAAGCTGGGAGCGGAATATTGGTCGGTGTGATTGGGGAGCCGGTTATTTGAAAGCGAACTTCAGGATAGAGTTGGGTAATCTTGATGGAGTCTATCGCCCGCTCCGGTGATAGGTTTACATTGCCGCCCACCGGGACATAGATTGGCGTGAATATCGTGATCGAGGGCGCAAGCCTTGCCGTCAAATCTATATCGTTTCTCGCGGAGATGTTCCAGCCGGCCGATGACCTGGCGCCCGTCAGCGTCACGGTAGTCAAATCGATACTTCCGCCCGTGAGAATGGTCGCGGCCGGCGCGGGATTGATTTCTATAGGCGTTGCTCGACTTAGATCGGGCGTTGTCAACAGAATGTTGGGATAAGGAAAGATTACCCTGGTAAAGACGCTGGCCAACGAGGTACTGGGGCCGAGGTTGATCGCTCGACTGCTTGAGGACCGCAGGTCCAAGCGTTGAACGTCTTCCACTTCGGACGTTGCCGACGCATAGGCGGTGGACGTCGACAAAACCAAGAGTCCCACGAATAAGCCGTTCAAGCGCATAACTATCTCCTTAGTCTAGTAATTCAGATAAGTGTGCCTGGCGATTGTGTCAGAACGATGACCGATGCCGCGATCGATCAAGTCCGCACATTCTTTGTTGCTCTTGGCTGCGCTCGGCGCGCGAGTTTCGGCGGGGATTTATGCCTCGGGTAGGGGGGCTATGTGGCGAGCGGCGCGGTCGATCCAACACAAAAAAGCCCCGGTGGTTAAGCACCGAGGCTCCGCGTAGCCGAGGCGTTGGCCGGTTATTGCAACAAATCCAACGCCTTCTCGGCCGCTTTTTGCTTGGCCTTGGTTTTGCCGGCCTTGATCGCTTGTTCGGCGTTTGGGGCTTGCTCTACCTGGCTTTTCAATTGTTTAACGGCTTGTTTTTTCTCTTTCAAGAGTTGCGCGCCTTGTTTCAATTCTTCCGGCGTGGCTTGCTCGATTTTTTGTTTGACCGCTTGTTTGGCGGCGTCTTCGACTTGCTGTTTCGCGGCGGCCGGGGCATTTTCGACGCCGGCTTTGACCGCTTTCGCACTATCGACCGCCGCGCCGGCCGCCTCGACGCCGTTGACCGCGTCGGGCGCGACGGCGTTCGCGCTGTTTTGGACCGCCTGCTTGCCGACCGCTTCCAACAAGCCGGTGTCGGCCACGGCGGCTGAAGAAGCCAATACGAAGGAACTCAATACAACGATGCTGGTTTTCATGGATTTATCCTGGTCGTTCATTATTAGGAGCTTGCAGATTAGCCGTCCCAACTTAACCGACGATTAACGTCCGGCAATGCGGCGCAAGGTTTCCGTGACCAACTGGCCCGCCCGGTCCACCGAGTCGGATTCGGCATAGCAGCGTAATTCCGGGGCATTGCCGGACGGCCGCAGGTGGACGATGTCGCCGCTGGCGAAGGTCAGCCGCAGGCCGTCGGTAGTATCGCTATCGACCGGCGCGCCCAGGCTATCGCCCCACAGGCTGCGATAGGCGCTGGCGTCGGCCTGCAAGCGATCCAGCAAGGCGCGACTGTTGGCGGTCGGGAATTCCTGAATCCGGTCGCTGGCGGTGAAGCGTTGCGGCAAGCCTTGTAGCAAGCCGGACAGCTTGACGCCTTGGCCGCGCGCCATTGCCAGTAACGCCAACGCGGGCAACAGCGAATCCCGAGTCGGCAGGGCCGCCAGGGGCTTGCCGTTTACCGATAAACCGTTGCCGGCCAAAAAGCCGCCGTTGGCCTCGAAACCCGCCACGCCGCCCGTCGCGACCTGCTCCATGCCGGCGATTACGTAGGGCGAACCGATTCGGGTTCTAATCACCTGCTTGAACGAGCCGGACGCTTCGATCGCGGTATTGCAACTGACCGGCGTGACGACGGTGTCCGCGCCCAAAAACTTCGCGCACAGCAGGCCGACGATGTCGCCGCGCAGCCACTCGCCGGTCTCGTCCCCGATCAGCGGCCGGTCGCCGTCGCCGTCGGTGGAAATGATCGCGTCCAGTTGGTATTGTGCCGCCCAGTCGCGGCCGCGCTGGCGATCCGCCTCGCCGACCGCTTCGGTATCGATAGGCACGAAGGTGTCGGTGCGCTCCAATCCGACGACTTCGGCGCCCAATTCGGCCAAGACTTCCTTCAACACGTCGCGGGCCGCGCTGGAATGCTCGTAAACGCCGACTCGCCAGCCGGCCAACAAATCGTTGCCGAACAAACGGGTATAGCGCTGCTGAAATTGCGCCAGCGCGGCGGGATTGACGGCCGGCAATTCAGCGTTCACCGCTACGACTTCCACGGTCGCGCCGGTCATCGCCGTCTCATCGGCTTTGCTGATTTCACCGTCGGCCCGGTAGAACTTGATGCCATTACGGTCGAACGGAATGTGGCTGCCGGTGACCATGATGGCCGGCAAGCCTTGCGCCAGCGCATACAACGCCAGCGCCGGCGTTGGCAATACCCCGCAAAAATCCACTTCGCAGCCAGCTTGGCGAATGCCGGCCACGCACGCTTGGGCGATTGCCGGGCTGGACGGCCTTAAATCCATGCCCAGCGCGATTTTTTGGCCGGGCTTGGTCAGCTGCAAGCCGTGGATAAACGCCAGCGTATACGCGGCGCAGACTTCGCCGCTCATTTGGCTAACCAAGCCGCGCGCGCCGCTGGTGCCGAACGCCACGCCGCTGTCGGCCATCATTTGTTGGATGTTGATTGTTGTCATGGGATATTGAGATAGGTTGAATTAACGGATTTTTTGCGGTTGAGATAATTCTTCAAAATACGCCAGCAACTCATGCAAACGAGTACTCGGATTCATCTCGCCGCCGTCGATTGCTTCGGTTAAGACTTTTGGCGCTAAACGTCTGGCTTCAGGAAGGCGGTTTTCCAGGCTCCGGAAGATATTTCGTTCATTGCCTTTATCGTAGTCCGCGAATTCAGGATAAGCGCGTAAGTCCTTGAGCAAAGAGTCAGGCGAATGCGGCTTTCGGCTATATCCGAAATGCAGCAACAACCAAAACTCGAAACAGGGATAGGAAACCACCACATCGATCTTAGGCTGGCTTTTCGCTGCGTACAAAGCATTTTCGAAGTTGGCATGGGCATCGCGGTCTATCGTGCAGAACACCCTGTCGAATTTGCCTTTTCTGCCAATCGCTTCGTTGACGATACTCGTCGGATCGGTTTTGCCGCAGTGACGGATTTCCACTTGCACCTTCACCCGAAAATATCCACAGGCATCTTCCAAATAGCGCTTACCGGATTTGCTGTCTTCGCAAATCACCAATACCGTGGGTTGTGGTTTGAAACGCGGCTTGGCTCGATTAAACGACGCGGCACTACGAGCCATTCTTAACTCCGGCGAATGATCGGTAGTGCGCGATAGCGGCCTTCGTAATAGCGCTTTTCCAGATCCTCGCCTTCCCGGCCCTCGAAATCGTGGATGGAGCGGAGTTGGGTTGCGCCATTGGCATCCCGCTCGGTTAGCCAGAATTGGTCGCGGCGCAATAATTTGGCATCCATTAAGTGGGTGTCGTGGGTGGTAAATATGAGTTGCCCTGGCGATTCGGAATACAGATGCTTTGTTACTAGAGAGATGACAATCTCAGGGTGTAAACTCGTATCGAGTTCATCGAAAATTAACGCCAAGCCTTGTTCCGAAACGAGAGTAAGTAATTGCCACAGCAGCCAGAAACCTATCAAATTTCTTGTCCCATCTGACTCCTCATCAAAATTAAACTCAGCATCACCTAATGTAGTTCGATGAGTAAATACAGTTTTAGCTTGTCTTCCCGCCATTGGCGAGTCTAAAAAAGTACGCGATAAATTAGTAGAAACCGATTCAAGCTCATCAAATCGAATATCTGTGATCGGGACATCGACTTCTCGCAAAAACGATGACAGTGCTTCTGCAAATGTGGCGTCTGTTTCGGCTCGTTGCTGAGCAATTTCGGCTAATTCCGGAGTGCTATGGGTAAAATAAACCGACAATCCCCCCTGAAACCATAAGAGCGGTATTCTAAGTTGTTTTAATTCTTCGCTACTATTTGCAACTGCTTGAGAAATAAATAAGGTCTGAGGCCCCGTCGCTTTCCGCCATAATTCATGCAAATCTATTCCACCTTCTAACGCCGCACCGAAACGATAAATATCTCCTCCAGCTTGATGCTTTCTTTCGTATAAAAGAGTTTCTCTACCTTCGGGAAATATAACTAAACGTTCTTCAACGATGCGCTTTTCAGTTAATGCCAACTCAAATTGATAGCGCTGCTCATAGACAATAAAATGCACATCAATTCTTGTCGGTTTGTCAATTAACGTGGCGTCAAACCGAAAAGGAGCAACCGGAAGTGGCACAGGATGCGCCATTGGCTGACGATTGGAAACTTCACGAATAACATCGAATGCCTTAATTAAATTACTTTTCCCTGAAGCATTTGGCCCATAAATCGCTGCCACTTTCAGCAAATCAGGCAATTTCTCACCTTTGACCGCTGGTTTGATCAAATTCTCCCGCTTTCGCAATCTAGGCGCAGCAACCATCGAAAAGGTCTGCTTCTCGCGGAAGGATCGAAAGTTAGTGACGGAAAATTCAATTAACATGCAGAAATCTCGCAACTAGATGGCGTTATTTGCTGAATAATATAGCCACTTGTCAATTTATCTGCAGAAAAACTGCACTCAGCCTCAACTGCTTATGCGGGTTTGATCGGTAAGTGTCACTGCGGCTGGCAATGCATCTGGCGGATGAAATCCTGCAAGGTTTGGCCAGGATCTTCGGTGAAAGCTTCGTCCAGCACCCGCGCGTGCTCGATACGGTCCAGGCGGAAGTTGCGGAAATCGCCGCGCAGTTCGCACCAGCCGACCAGGGTCCAGACGTTGCCCCAAAAATACAAGCCCAGCGGCCGAATCCGGCGTTGGCTGAATTCGCCGTCGCCGCGCCGGTAATCGATCTGTAATACGCGTTTCTCGTCCAAGGCCTTGCGGCAAATGTCCAAGGTCACATCCAAGTCGTCGCGCCGCGAGAAGCGCAGCGCGAACAGTTTGGAGCGATCCAGGCGGTCGCGCAATTCGGCCGGTACGACCGCCACGACCTTGTCCAGCACCGACTGCGCGGAGCGGCCCAGTTCGGTGCCGCCCCAAGTCTTGACCATCCTGGCGCCGACCACCAGCGCCTCCAGTTCGGCGGCGCTGAACATGATCGGCGGAATATCCAGGCCGTGCCGTAACGCGTAGCCGACGCCGGCTTCGCCTTCGATCGGAATGCCGGACAGGCTGAGCACCTGGATGTCGCGGTAAATCGTGCGTTCCGAGACCTCCAGCCGCTCGGCCAGCGCCTTGGCGGTCACCAAACGTCGGTTGCGCAGAATCTGGACGATCTGGAATAGGCGGTCCGCTCGGCGCATGTGCGGTCGATGGTCTCGCTAAGCCGGCGAATACAAGCCGACCCGGTTGCCTTCGCTGTCGATGAACAGCGCGAAGTAACCGCAGTCGCCGTCGTGAATCGGCGTTTTCGGCACCAGCACCCGGCCGCCGCCGGCTTCGACCTTCGCCAGCGGCTCGTTCAAATCGGCGCCGCCGTTGAAATACACGACCGCGCCGGTCTCGGAGGGTTGATAGCACTCGCCCTGCACCAACATGCCGCTGACCGCGCCTTCCTCGGCTTCGAAAATCGCCAAGTTCATGTCATTCATCTCTTCCAGCTTGAACGTCGAATTCAACACGTGACGGTAGAAGTCCTGGGCGCGACCAAGATCGGCGGCGGGTAGTTCGAACCAAGTAGCTAGATTGTTGTTCATGATGCTCTCCTCGTTGCAGTTAAAAGAGCGGTCATGCTAAACCAGTGCTACTGACAGCGTGGTGTCAGCAGTGTTTTAGCGCTAGCGCCGACCGCCCAGCAACGAGCCCAGTACGCCGCGGATGATTTGGCGGCCAAGTTCCTGGCCGATGCTGCGCGCGGCGCTTTTCGCGGCGGCTTCCAGGACGCTTTGGCCGCCGCGCCGCCGCGATCCGGATTGGCCGCCGCCCGGCAACACTTCGCCCCAATCGAATCCGCCGCCGACCGTCGAGGCTTCTGCCTTTCCCGCCCGTTGTTTCAAGATTTCGTAGGCCGATTCGCGATCGATCTGTTTTTCGTAATGGCCGGCGATGATCGATGCGGCCAGCGTCTCGCGCCGCTCGGCGTCGCTGACCGGGCCGATCCGCGAGCGCGGTGGCTTGATCAAGGCGCGTTGGACCGGTAACGGAGTCCCCTGTTCGTCCAACAACGACACCAAGGCTTCGCCGACGCCCAGCTCGCCGATCGCGGCGGCCACGTCCAGTCCTGGATTGGCGCGGAAGGTTTCGGCGGCGGCCCTGACGGCTTTTTGATCGCGGGGCGTAAAGGCGCGTAACGCGTGCTGAATGCGATTGCCGAGCTGGCCGAGAACGACGTCCGGAATATCTTGGGGATTTTGGCTGACGAAATACACGCCCACGCCCTTGGAACGAATCAAGCGCACGACGTGTTCGATTTTCTGCAATAAGGCCGCCGGGGCGTCGTTGAATAATAGGTGGGCCTCGTCGAAGAAAAATACCAATTTGGGCCGGTCCAGGTCGCCGGCCTCCGGCAGGTTTTCGAACAATTCCGACAACAGCCACAGCAGCAGCGTCGCGTAAACGCGCGGCGATTGGTATAAGGTTTCGGCGGCTAGGATGTTGATCACCCCTCGCGAGCCGTCGGTTTGCAGCAGATCGTTGAAATCCAGGGCCGGCTCGCCGAACAAGTGTTCGCCGCCCTCGTGTTCCAGTTGCAGCAAGCCGCGTTGAATCGCTCCGACGCTGGCCGCCGAGAGTTTGCCGTAATCGTTGGCCAGTTCGGCGCCGTGTTCGGCAACGTATTGCAGCATCGCCTTCAGGTCTTTCAGATCCAGCAACAGCCAGCCCTGGTCGTCGGCGATCTTGAACGCGGCGGTCAATACGCCGCTCTGCACGTCGTTCAGGTTCAACATCCGCGCCAGCAGCAGCGGTCCCATGTCCGAGATCGTCGCGCGCAGCGGATGGCCCTTCACGCCGAACACGTCCCAGAACAGCACCGGCGCCGCGGCCGGCCGGCTATCCTGGATAGCCAAGTCCGCCAAGCGGGCTACCACTTTGGGATTGCCGCCGCCGGCCCGGCTCAGGCCGGCCAGATCGCCCTTGACGTCGGCCACGAATACCGGCACGCCGATGTCCGAAAAGGCCTCGGCCAGCGTTTGCAGCGTGATGGTTTTGCCGGTGCCGGTGGCTCCGGCAATCAGACCGTGGCGATTGGCCATCGCCGGTAGCAGGTTCAATTCGGCGGTGCCGGCTTTGGCGATCAGCAAGGGTGTGGTCATGGCGAGTCCTGGAGAAAAAAGGTCGGATCAGCCAGGAGCTGACCCGAGAATGTTTACAGCAACGCGATTAAGTCCGCTTCCAGCGTCTCGTAGGCGCCGAAGCGGCTGGCGACCAGATGGCCGTTCCGGTCGATGAGCAGGTAGGATGGCGTGCCTTGTAACTGGTAACGCTCGAAGCTTTCCGGCCGGAAGGGTTGCCTGGAAAAATAGTCGCGCAAATGGGCGCGCAGTGCGTGCTGCTCGGCGGGCGCCCGCGCCTGAAAATCGTCGATCCGTTGTTCGATGAAGCGCTCGACTTCGGCGGCTGTCCCGTCCGTTTCGCGCGGCGTCAAATGGTCCATCGCTACCGGAAAACTCAAGCGATAAGGCCAGGTGCCGCGCTCCAGCAAGCCGTATTGGCTCAACAGTTTTTCGGTTTCGCCGATGACCCGGCCTTCTTCCAACAACAGGCGCAGATTGGCGACGGTATTTTTATCGAAATCCTCGAAGGCGGTCGCCAGGCCCAACACCGTCAAGCCTTGTTCCCGGTAACGCCGATACAGGCCTTCGACGCGCGGCAGACAGTGCAAAAAACAGCCGGGGCAATTGACTTGAAATACCGCGACCAGGACGACGCGGCCGGCCAGATCGCTGAGTGTGGAGGGATCGCCTTGCAGCCAGGCGTCGACCGCCAGAGGCGGCGCGGTTAGGCCGATGCGGGCTTCGTTGATCGCGGTGTCCAAACCGGCTTCAATCGCGAAAATTGTTGAATTGCAACGGCTGTTCCAAGTCCTCGGCGCGCAGCATCTGAATCACTTCCTGCAAATCGTCGCGTTTCTTGCCGGTAACCCGCACCTTGTCGCCGTTAATCGCCGCCTGCACTTTCATCTTCTTGTCCTTGATCAATTTGACGATTTTTTTCGCCACTTCGCTGCCGATACCCTGCTTCAACGTAATGGTTTGAGTCGCGGTCTTGCCGGTGTCGGTGATTTTGCCGCTTTCCAGCGCGGAAATGTCGATGCCGCGCTTGCCCATCTTGGCGTATAAAATCGGCAACATTTGTTGCAATTGAAACGTCGATTCGGCCTTCATCTGAATGCCGTCGTCGGATTGTTCGAAATTGGCGTTGGAGCCCTTGAAATCGAAGCGGGTCGAGACTTCCTTGTTGGCTTGGTCCACGGCATTGGTCACTTCGTGGGCGTCGAGTTCTGAAACGATGTCGAAAGATGGCATGGCGTTGATTTGCAAGTATAAAAGTCGCGCCACTATAACGGCGTCGCGACCATTATTCAACTGTGGCGGGTGTCGCGGCGGACTTGTCCGCCGGCGGAGAAGCCGTTATCTTGTGGCTAAGCCGGCCATTTGTCGAACGGAACCGGCGCATTGCAACGGGGGAAAACCACTATGAGAGCTATTGTTTACCTAAGCGGCCCAATCCTGGCCGGCATCCTTCTGGCAGGCTGCGGCCAGGAGCAAGCCCAAACCGCCATCGCGGCGAACGCGCCGCTCAAAACCTTTCCGCGGGCCACGACATTGCGCGGCACGGTCAGCGACAATACCGGGCCGGTCAAGATCGGTACGGTCACGCTGTCGACCGAGGCCGGCAAGGTGCTGACCAGCGTTGAATTGCAAGACAGCCAGCGTTACGAAATCGAAGCGCCGGCCGGAACGCCGCTACCGGTATTACTGACCTACGCCCCGCCACCCGGAAAATCCGGCGACACGATGACCAGCGTGGTGATTTATCCGGAAATCAGCAAATACGACATCAACCCAACCACGACTGCGATTGCCAAGAGCGCGAAGGCGATGGGCGGATACAACCACAACAATCTGGTACGCGCCGCCGAAAATACCGCTCACGTTCCGGACGCCAACAAAACTACCGCCGGTTTTCGCGGCGATCCCACCACGCAGTACGGCGGCTGGCACTAGCCGGAGCCGCTTTCGGTATTACCGTTCGACCGGCCAAAATCCGGTCGATTTTAGCTCTTGGTTCAGCGCCTTATCGCCGTATTTTCCAGTCGTCGCGATACCTGAGCGGCAAGCTTGGAAATTAAGCGCCCGTTTTTGCAAAACGCTCTACACTAAAATCTTGATCGGCTAAGTTGCAATACTAGCGATGCGTCATGCAGTCAACTCTGATGAACCGCGCCAATTGTTCTAGCTGGGTTAAAGCTTGACGCAACTGCAAATAACGCGGCGGATTGCCGGCCCGCTTGTAACAAAACTGTCATAAACACCGTTTAATATTCCGGCGATCCGACGTCGGCAATTCTCACAGGAGTATAGGCTTATGGCTAATCTAACGATTAAAGCTCGACTCTACGTCATCCTGGCCGCGGCAGTCAGCGGATTTATGCTTCTGGGGCTGGGAAGCCTGTATCAGATCGAACAAATCCACGGCAAGGTTAAGGAAGACTACAGCAGTTTCGAAAGCGGCATGCATACGCTGGTGCTGATTCAGAGCGCTAACATCGCGTTCAAGACCCAGGTGCAGGAATGGAAAAACATCTTGCTGCGCGGTAACGATGCGGCCAATTTCGAAAAATATTCCCAGGGTTTTTCGGCTTCGGAAAGCTTGGTCGGCACCAAACTGACTCAGGCATTGGAGGCGCTACGCGTGGTGGGGTCGCCGTTTGCGCGCGATATCGAAAATCTGCTGAGCGAGCATCGGGAGATGGGCAAGAAATACCGATCGGCCTTGGCGCAATTCGATCAGGCCGACCCGGAAGCCGGCAAGAAAACCGATGCGCTGGTCAAGGGCATGGATAGAAGCACCACCGACAGCATTAACAAGTTGGTGGAAGCGTTCGAAACCGGTCAGCATGATCGCCTGAACCGACAAATTCAGTCTTCTCAAGACGAGTTTCGGCAAATCCGCAATACTCAGTTGGCGATCTTCGCCGCGCTGTTGGTGATCTGCGGCAGCCTGGTATTGTTCACCGCGCTGCATATCGCGCGGCAGGTCGCGGACTTTCAGCAAGTCATCTCCGGCATTAGCGCCAATCGCAATCTGACCTTGCGGATGCCGGCCGCCGGCGACGACGAAATATCGGCGATCGGCAAAAGCTTCAACGACTTGTTGCAGGTTTGGCAGAATGCGATCGGCCAAATAAAGCGTAGCGCCGATTCGGTCGCCAGCTATGCGCGCGACATGACGGCGTCGGTTGCCGAGTTGTCTTACAGCGTCGGCGCGCAGAAAGCGGCGACCACGGAAATGGCCGCCGCTATCGAAGAAATGACCGCCAGCATTGCGCATATTTCCGATTCGTCGCAAAACGCCAACACCATTTCCAGCACCTCGTCCCGCCAATCCGCCGACGGGAGCTCGGTGATCGAAAAAACTGTCTCGGCGATGCAAAACACCTCGAACGGCGTGATGGAAACCGCCAAAGTCGTGGAGCGGGTCGGCCAGCAATCCCAAGAAATCTCCGGCATCGTTCAAACCATCAAGGATGTCGCCGATCAGACCAATCTGCTGGCACTCAACGCCGCGATCGAAGCGGCCCGTGCCGGCGAGCAAGGCCGCGGTTTCGCGGTGGTCGCCGACGAGGTCCGCACGCTGGCCGAAAAAACCACCCGGATGACTGAAAACATCACGCAGTTGGTCGATCGCATCCAGGCCAGCGCGCAGGATGCCGTCGTCAATATCGGTAAGGTGGTGCAGGGCGTCGATCAAAACGTCGCGTTGGCCCATCAGGCGGGCGAGGCCATCGGCGGCATTCGCGAAGGCAGTATCCGCGTCGTGGACGCCACCAACACGATCGCGACGGCGCTGGCCGAACAATCGGTGGTGAGCGAGAGCATCGCCAGCAAAGTGGCCGCCATCGAACTGATGAGTAACAAAAACAACGATTCGCTGGCGCGCCTAAAAGACGCGGCCGGCCGGATGGATACGCTGGCCGGCGACATGCGCGCGATGGCATCGCAGTTCAAAGCCTAGTCATCCGTCGGAACGCTAAACCGTACATATTCCTCTTGGGTTCCAAGCCAGACATCATGAAAATCAGCCGTATCTCCAAAATTGTCAGTCTCTTGTTGGTCCTCACCCTGACCGGCTTCACGGTTGCGGTGGTTCGCTCCTTGCAACACCTTAACCACGCTTTCAAGGCCGTCGAATTCGTCGGTCAACAGCAGAACCAGTTTTACACCCGGATCAGTCAGCCGGTTTTCAATTACCTGGCCAGCGGCGATGCCACCTTGTTAACCGACATCGATACCAATGTCGGTCGGGCTGTGCGCGACATCGAAGCGAATCGCGAGGTGGACGACCGGCTGAAAGCGCCGTTTCTGGATTTGTTGCGGACCGTTCAACAATCCATCGTCGTCGAGTTGACCTCGGCCGGGAAATTGGCCGATCCGCAAATCCTGCTGATTAACAACGAACAGCAAATGTCCGGGCATTTGCAAAGCTTAATCGACTACGCGTCTCGCGCGCCGGTGGATGCCAAGACGAAACAACCCTACTGGGAATTGATAGGCCAAACCCAAGCGGCAGTGTTGAATTTGTCTCGAGCGAGACAAAGCTTTTTCGCGGCCCGCGAAGCGGTTTCGGCCGAGAACATTCAGCGTTATCAGCGCCAACTGCTGGCGCTAGCCGATCGGTATAAACAGTTGCCGTTGCTGGGCGTGATGCGCGACGCCGCCAACGCGGAGCCGGACTTCGGTCTGGGGTTGACCGAGCGAGTGGCCGAGGCGCGCGACCTCGCCGAGGAACCCATCAGCGAGATCGGCGCGCTGATTCGGCGTTACGACATCGATCTGGGTAGCGCCGAACAGTTCGCGCGCCAAAAAGCCGCCAGCCGGACGCAAGCCGCCGCGCAACTGCAAACGCTGCAACAACGGTTCGCCGATCTGCAAACCGAGATCGCCGGCGAATATCAGTATTACGAACATATCCTGTACACGATCGTCGCGATCTGCACCGCGATCTTGATCGCTATCTGTATGCTGATGATTTATATCAAACGCCATCTGGCCGATGTCATCGCCCATATCAGCAACCATGTCGATCTGCTGGCGCGCGGCGATTTGCGCGGCTCGGTTTCGTTGCGCAGCCGAATCGCCGAAATCAATTTGGTCAAGGAATCTCTACACAAATTGCATGATTATTTCGAATCGCTAATACGCCACATCAATCAGGAATCCTCGGCCTTGAACCAATACGGACGAGACATATTGCTGGTCGCGGCAAGCCTGGAATCGATTACCGCCGACCAACGCCAGGCCACCGAAGCCGGCGCCCAACAAATGACCGAGTTACACAGTTCTTTCGTGAATGTCGCCAACAGCGCGGCCGACAGCCAACATGCGACCACTTCGGCGCACGGCCTGATCGATAGTGGCGTGGCCTATATGCGACATACTCAGGTCCAAGTCGCCGAACTGGCCAAGGCCACCGACGAAACCGCCGCGTCGTTGGAACATCTGCGCCGCGACGCCGCCGGCATCGAAACCGTGCTCGGCGTCATTCAGGGCTTCAACGACCAGATTAATTTGCTGGCTTTGAATGCCGCGATCGAAGCCGCCAGGGCCGGGCAATACGGGCGAGGCTTCGCGGTGGTCGCCGACGAGGTTCGTAAACTGGCGTCGAACACAGCGGACTCCGCCGAGCAGATTCGCGGCTTGATCGAAAGGCTTAATCGGGCCACCGAAACCACGGTCAAACTAATGAATCAACAACAAGCGGCGGCGAAAACCACGGCCGAGGCGGTCGATCATGTCCATCAGGTATTCGCCGGCATCAAGTCGTCGATAGGCGAGGTATTGAGCCAAAGCCGGGTGATCGCGGCGACCTCGCTGCAACAATCGCAAGCCGCCGAACGAATTGCCAACAATTTCTCGCATACCGCCGAATTGGCCAAACAAACCACGCAAGAAGCCCAGACCAACAAACTCAGCGCGTCGGCGATTTCCGACGTCAATCAAAACCTGCAAAACCTGATCGCGCAATTCAAGGTGGCGTGAGGGATGCTAGTGCTATCCGCTATCCGCGCAAAACAAGCACGGTGCGGTTCTCCGCGCACGGTTCCCGCCAAGCGGCTAGTGATTTCAAGGGTTGAGTAGGCTATTGAAATTTGCCGATATACCATCGGTTCGGCGCCATTTTTCGGAGTACCGGGCCGTCAGGAAGCCCGATCAGGCCCAAAAACTACTTCTCGCCGGTATATTCGCGTCAACGGGGTTAAATTCCTCCTTTTGGTGGATTTTAGGCGTACAGTCATCTACGCCGTACTGTAACGCAAACGAAAAATAGCGTCCATGCGCGTCAGGCTATACGCGGCAAAGGTAAAAATTGTTTGTGCTACGACCGTCTTCAAACCTTGGAACTCGGTTTGTCGTAGCGAGCCGACGGTCTTGGCTCAGTCTTTTTCCTTGCAACATGCGGGGTGACTTTGCACTGACGTAGCGTGTCAAAGAAGGCTTGTTATGGTTATGTGTATATATCTTCGCGTTTGTACAGGGACTCACCACTACAATTTTGGAGGTGGATCGTGAACAGTATGAATCTTCTGCCGGAATTACCATTGGATTTTCCTATTGCGGCAATAGATCGATGGTCGCTCGAAGTATATTTCGGCGTAGGTAACGTAAAGCCTTATCCTGGGCGGGACCCAAATGACTTGCTAGTTGTAACGGATAAGAATGGTCAAACGCAAGTTTGGGTGCGTCCTCTAAGTGACGACGGAACTTTTAATACTAAATACCGAAAGGACTACGAAACCGTTATGAACATGGTTGTTTCGAAAGACTTAGATATCGATCATATTCAAAGTAAGACTCGAGCTGGTCAGCAGGGTTACAAATATGTCCGATTAATACCGCTTAAACTCGAAGTGAATAGGGCCTGGGGGGCTAGGTGGGAAAAAAGGACTGCGAATCTTGGCAAGAATGGGTTCGTGGATCCGAGTCCTCCTACAATAAGAATGATTGATCATTTCCAATGGTGGAAGATATTGGGTGTTTTACCGGAAAATACTCCTTATGGTTAAGGCCTATAGAGTAAGGGGGAAAGGGGAGTTCTGAAAAAATGAATGAAACCTAGGGGAGGACTTGAGGGTTCAGCCCTGGGCTACGTTTTTGGTGATCCAGTCTACCCGCCACGCGACGGCGGCGGCATTTTTTCCCGCAGTTTCAAGAAACGCCGGTAGCGCGCCAGCGGGATTTCGCCGGCTTCGGCGGCGGCGCGGACCGCGCAGTCCTTGTCGGTGACGTGCTTGCAATCGTTGAAGCGGCAACGGGCGATGTAGGGTTGAAATTCTCGATAGCCCCAGGCCAGTTGCGCCTCGGTCAATCCGGCCAAACCGAAAATGGCGACGCCGGGGCTGTCGATCAAATCACCGCCGCCGGGCAAGTGGTAGAGCGTGGCGGCGGTGGTCGTGTGGCGACCGTGTTTGCTGATCGCCGAAATGGTATTGGTGCGTAGCGTTTTGTCCGGCAGCAGCGCGTTGGTCAACGAGGATTTGCCGACCCCGGATTGGCCGGCGAACAGGCTGGCGCGGTTTTGCAGCGTATGGGCCAGTTCGGCGATGCCGATTTGGCGGTTGGCGCTGACCGGGTGTAGCTGGTAGCCCAGCGTTGGGTAGTAGTGCAATTCGGCGTCGATGTCGGCCGGCAACGGCAGGTCGATCTTGTTCAGGATTAGGTCGGCGTCGATATTGCTGTTCTCGCAGACCGCCAGATATTGATCCAGCAACAGAAAATCGCAAGCCGGCTCGACCGCCAACACCACGTACACGCTGTCCAGATTAGCGGCCACCGGCCGGCTTTCGTTGCCGCGCGCCGGACGAAACAGCGTGGAACGTCGAGGCAGGATCGCTTCGATGCGGCCTTGCTCCGGCGACGACAGCGTTAGTTTGACGCGGTCGCCGACGACGACGGTATCCAGTTTGCGCAGGGTTTGACACAGGACGGGCGGCGTGGCTTCGTCCAACTCTACCGCGATGCCTTTGCCGAGATGGGCGATGACCAGTCCTTCCCGCTGAGCACTCATCAAGCGGTTTGTATCTTTTCTTCGATATGGGCGATGCGGATCGCGGCGGGCGGATGACTGTAGTGGAAGGCCGAATACAGTGGGTCGGGCGTCAGCGTGCTGGCGTTTTCTTCGTACAGCTTGACTAGGCCACTGATCAGCTTGCCGGCCTCGGCGTTGCGGGTGGCGAAATCGTCGGCTTCGAACTCGAATTTGCGTTGAAAGAACGCGCTGATCGGTTGCATGAAGGTGGTGAATACCGGCGACACCAGCATGAACAACAGTAAGGCCGCCGCATTGGAGTGAGTGCCTACGCCGAGTCCGTCGAAAAACCAGTCTTGGGTAATCAACCAGCCCAGAATCGCGAAGCTGATCAAGGTCATCAGCGACGAGGCGATCAGCATCTTGATCGTGTGCTTGCATTTGAAATGGCCGAGTTCGTGGGCCAACACGGCTTCCAGTTCCGATTCGTCGAGGGACTTGACCAGGGTATCGAAAAATACGATGCGTTTGTTATTGCCCAGGCCGGTGAAATAGGCGTTGCCGTGGCCGGAACGGCGCGAGCCGTCCATGATGAAAATGCCGTTGCTGTTGAACCCGCAACGTTCCAGCAAGGTTTGAATGCGTTGCTTCAGCGAGCCGTCCTGCATCGGTTCGAACTTGTTGAACAAGGGTGCGATCAGGGTTGGGAACAGCCAGCTCATCAACAGCGAAAAACCCATCATGATGGCCCAGGCATACAGCCACCACAGGTCGCCGATACTGTCCATCACCCATAGAATCAACGCCAAAATCGGCAGACCGATGCCGAGCGTCAGCGCGATCGACAACAACTGATCCTTGACGAATTGCGGCAGGGTGTTTTTGTTGAAGCCGAATTTTTCTTCGATGACGAAGGTTTGATAGAGGCTGAACGGGATTTCGACGACGGTCATCAACAAAAAGACGCTGGCCATCGCCGCCAAGCTAGCTTTCAGCGGCGACAAATCGAAGGTCGTCCAGAAGTCGAATACCAGGCTGATGCCGCCGCCCAACGTCAGCGCCAGCAGAAACACAATGCCGACCACGCTGTCCAAGTCGCCCAGTTTGCTCTTTTCCACCGTGTAGTCGGCGGCTTTTTGATGGGCGGCCAGCGATACCCGGTCGCGGAATGCCGCCGGCACTTGGTCGCGATGTTGCAGCACGTGGGCTTTCTGGCGCATTGCCAGCCAGAATTGGACGCCGTAAGACAGGACGAGGGCGACGAGAAATAGGACGGTAAAGGTGTTCATCAAGGCCGTGAGGTTGGGGGTTAACGATTAGCGGTACAGATTAGCTAATGCTACAATTTGCCGCAACTTTATAAATAATCTAGGGAATAGCCAATGGCTCAGGATGCAAACAATCTTATCTGGATAGACCTGGAAATGACAGGGTTGGACCCGGATAACGATTTGATCATCGAAATCGCAACCGTCGTTACCGATCCAAATTTAAACATCCTGGCCGAAGGCCCGGTGATCGCCGTCCATCAATCCGACGCGGCGTTGGCGGCGATGGACGACTGGAATCAACAGCATCACGGCCAATCCGGGCTCATTCAACGGGTCAAGGATTCCCGCATTGATGCCGCCGCCGCCGAAGCCGAAACGTTGGAGTTTTTGCGGCAATGGTTGCCGGAACGGGCGTCGCCGATGTGCGGAAACAGCATTTGCCAGGATCGGCGTTTTTTGTACCGCTATATGCCCAAGCTGGAAGCCTTTTTTCATTACCGCAACCTGGACGTATCCACCGTTAAAGAACTGGCGGCGCGTTGGGCGCCCAAGGTCAAGGACGGTTACAACAAGCAAGCCTCGCATAAGGCGCTGGACGACATTCTCGAGTCCATCGAGGAATTGCGGCATTATCGCGAGCACTTTTTTAAATATTAATCCGTCCACTTGGGTTGGCTTGCTGCATTAACGACGGAGTTTGGCCCAGCGATACGGAATCAATAGATCGGCTTGCCAGATGCCTGGCTCGCCCCACGCCCTTTAATTTCAGGTACCACACAGCCATGCTAGACCCCCGTTTATTTAGAAGCGAACTGGAGACGGTTTGCCAGCAATTGCAACGCCGCGGCTTTCAATTCGATGCCGCCGCCTATCAAGCCCTGGAAGACCGCCGCAAGGACATTCAGGTCAAGACTCAGGATTTACAAAACGAACGCAACACCCGCTCGAAGGCCATCGGTCTAGCCAAGGCCAAGGGCGACGACATCCAGCCCTTGCTGGATCAAGTGGCCGATTTGGGCGACCAGCTCAAGGCCGCCGAAGCCGAATTGAACGACGTGCAAAACCAGTTAAACGCATTGATGGCCGGCATACCGAACATCCTCGACGCGGCGGTGCCGGACGGCAAAAGCGATGCCGATAACCTGGAAGTCAGCCGTTGGGGCGAGCCGCGCCAGTTCGATTTTCAACCCAAGGACCACGTCGATCTGGGCGAGCCGTTGGGCATGAACTTCGAATGGGGCGCCAAGATCGCCAGTGCCCGTTTCGTCGTGCTGGCCGGCAAACTGGCGACATTGCAACGGGCCATCATTCAACTGATGTTGAATACCCACATCAACGAGCACGGCTACCAGGAAACCTATGTGCCGTTCCTGGCCAACTCCGACAGCCTGCGCGGCACCGGCCAGTTGCCGAAGTTCGAGGCCGATTTGTTCACGGTGCAAAACGATCCGACCTTCTACCTGATTCCAACCGCCGAAGTGCCGGTCACCAACATCGTCCGCGACGCCATTGTCGAAGCCAAGCAGATGCCGCTGAAGTTTGTCTGTCATTCGCCCTGCTTCCGCAGCGAGGCTGGCGCTTACGGCAGCGACGTGCGCGGCATGATTCGTCAACACCAGTTCGAGAAGGTCGAGCTGGTGCAAATTGTGTCCGCCGAAACGTCCGCCCAGGCCCACGAGGAACTGACCGGCCACGCCGAGAAAATCTTGCAAATACTGAATCTGCCGTATCGAAAAATGCTGTTGTGCGCCGGCGACACCGGCTTTTCGTCGGCCAAGACCTACGATCTGGAGGTCTGGTTGCCGGGACAGCAAAAATATCGGGAAATTTCGTCCTGCAGCAACTTCAAAGACTTCCAGGCCCGGCGCATGCAGGCGCGCTGGCGCAATCCGGACACCGGCAAGCCGGAGTTGGTGCATACCTTGAACGGCTCGGGACTGGCGGCCGGCCGTACCTTGATCGCGGTCATCGAAAACTATCAAAACGCCGACGGCTCGATCACGGTACCGGAAGCCTTGCGGCCTTATATGGGCGGGCTCGCGGAAATTCGCTAAGCAATTAGGGCCGGACACCGCAAGCCGGGGTAGCGATCCAAGCGCTACCCCGGCTTTTTTATGCCCCTACTGGGATTGGCAAAATAGTTTTGAACCAAAACTAACCTGGAGTATCATCGCCGCCGGAGTTGCGGCGGGCTCTTCGGTTCGCTCGGCTCCGACCATAATTTTAATAACTGACTGGGGTTAACATGAGCGAGAACAATCAAGTACAAGAGCCGTCGCTGTACGAGCGTCTGGGTGGCGAAGCCGCCGTCAACGCGGCGGTCGATGTGTTTTACGGTAAGGTGTTGGATGATTATCGAATTAACCGCTTCTTCGAAAAAACCGATATGGCTAAACAAGTCGAGCACTTGAAAGCCTTCATGACCGTCGCTTTCGGCGGTCCCAACCAGTATACCGGTCGCTCCTTGCGCGACGGCCATGCCAGATTGGTTCAAAAGGGTTTGAGTGACAGCCACTTCGACGCCGTGATGGAACACCTGGGCGCGACGATGCAGGAACTGAACGTGCCGGCCGAGTTAATCGGCGAAGCGGCCGCCTTGGTCGAAAGCGTTCGCGGCGAAGTCCTCGGCCGTTGATGTCGGTGCCGCCATGCGCGCGGTTCGGCGCGTGGCGGCAATCCTGGGGATGGCTCATCCTCGGCGCTAGCTCGAGCCTTACAAATTTTCCGCCGCCCCCGTCCGGTTTTAGTATCCTAGCCGACCATTCCGTATTCGGTCGTCGTCATGTCGCTACATTCTCTTTACGCCACCGCGCCTAAGGCGCTGGAAGGCATCCTCGCCAACGAAATCCGCGCCCTCGGTGGCCAAAACGTCAAGGAAAAACTGGCCGGCGTGGCCTTCGACGGCGATCTGGCGCTGGCTTACCGGGTGTGCTTGTGGTCGCGAGTGGCCAACCGGGTGTTTCTGCCGCTGAGCAGTTTCGAGGTCAAATCCCAGCAGGACCTGTACGACGGCGTCAAGCGCATTAATTGGTTCGAGCATATCCAGCCCGACGCCAGCCTGGCGGTGTCGTTCAGCAGCAAGAACAGTCCGGCCATCAACAACACCCACTTCGGCGCGCAAAAGGTCAAGGATGCCATCGTCGACCAGATGCGGGCCAAGTTCAACGAGCGCCCCAGCGTCGATACCGACCGGCCGTCGCTTCGCGTCAACGTTTATCTGCACAACGACCTGGCGCAACTCAGCCTGGACTTGTCCGGCGAAAGTTTGCACAAGCGCGGCTTCCGCGACATCAGCATCGCCGCGCCGATCAAGGAAAACCTGGCGGCGGCGATTTTGTTGCGCGCCGGCTGGCCCAAGATTGCCGAGCAAGGCGGCAGTTTGCTCGATCCGATGTGCGGTTCGGGGACGATGTTGCTGGAAGGTGCGCTGATCGCCGCCGACATCGCGCCGGGATTGCAGCGCGATTACTTTGGTTTTCTGGGCTGGAAAAAACACGATGCCGGTTTGTGGCAAAGCTTGCTCGACGAGGCCCGCCAACGCCGCGAAGCCGGAATAAACAAAATGCCGACCATAGTCGGCTTCGACCAGGACCGGCGTACCGTCACCACTGCGGTTCAGCACGTCGAAAACGCCGGACTGTCCGGCAAGATTCATATCGAAAAACGCGACATCGGCGATGCGGCTGCGGCGGAAAGCTGGCCCAAGGGCTTGATCGCCTGCAACCCGCCCTACGGCGAACGGTTGGGCGACGAAGCAGAAACCGCCGCGCTGTACCGTCGCTTCGGCGAGGTGCTGAAACAGCGCTTCGCCGGCTGGCAGGCGGCGATGATCATCAGCGACCCCGAATTGGGTTTTAGGCTGGGCATTCGTTCGCAAAAGCCGATCACCTTGTTCAACGGCGCGCTGGAGTGCAAATTGCTGCGTTTTAACATCGAGGAAAAAGCCTTCTTCGAGCCCAAGGCCAAGTCGCAACAGGAGCGGGCCGAATCGATCTGGCGCCGCGCCCAAGTCGAACAAGTCGACCCGCAAGCCGAGATGTTCGGCAACCGCTTGCGCAAGAATCTGAAGAAACTCGCCAAGTGGGCCAAGCAAAACCGGGTGAGTTGTTACCGCCTGTACGACGCTGATTTGCCGGAATACGCGGTGGCAGTCGATGTTTACCAGGGAGAGCAGCTTTGGGTCAATGTGCAGGAATACGAATCGCCGAAAACCATCGATCCGGCCAAGGCCAATCAACGCCTGGCCGGGGCAATGGCGGAGATTCCGAAAGTGCTGGAAATTCCGGCCAACCAGGTGTTTCTGAAAATCCGCCGCAAGCAAAAAGCCAGCGACCAATACGAAAAGCTCGGCGAACAAGGCCATTTTCACGTGGTCGAGGAAGGCGGCTGCAAGTTCTGGGTCAATTTCGAGGATTATCTGGATACCGGCCTGTTTCTGGATCATCGGCCGATGCGCTTACGCATTCAGCGGGAGGCCAAGGGCAAGCGCTTTTTGAATTTGTTCGCGTACACGGGCAGCGCGACGGTGCACGCGGCGGTCGGCGGTGCGGCGGCGTCGGTTACCGTCGACATGTCCAATACCTATCTGGACTGGGCCAAGCGCAATTACGAACTCAACGGCATCCGCGGCGACCACAAGCTGGTGCGCGCCGATTGCCCGAAATGGCTGGCCGAGCAGGCGGCATTAAAAAACAAGCCGCAATTCGACCTGATCTTTCTCGATCCGCCGACGTTTTCCAATTCCAAGAAAATGGACGATGCCTTCGACATTCAAAGCGATCACGTGGCTTTGTTGAAAAATGCCGCCGCGTTGGTGGCGCCGGGCGGCGTGTTGTATTTTTCGACTAACTTCCGCCGCTTTAAACTCGACCGCGAGGCCTTGGCCGGCCTGAACATCGAAGACATCAGCGCGGCGACGATTCCCGAGGACTTCGCCCGCGACCAAAAAATTCATTATTGCTGGAGAATCACGCGATGAAGGATTGCCTGCGCATCATCGTCAAGGGCAGGGTACAGGGCGTGTATTTTCGCGCCTACACTCAAAAGCAAGCGGTCAAACTGAATCTGTCCGGTTTCGTCCGAAATCTGCCAGACGGCAGCGTCGAAATCGTCGCTTCCGGACACCCGGACGATTTGCAAAAGTTGGTGGCCTGGTGTCACAAAGGGCCGCTATTGGCCAAGGTTGCCGAGCTTGTCGTCAATGCCCATCAGCCCGACGAACATTGGCAAGCATTCGAGATTCGTTGATTGATGGCAAGATTGAGCTGAATCAACCTCGAACGTCTAACGCTGATGACAGCACTCAGGCTACATTTGTCGGATCAGGCGCGATTTGTCGTACAAATCCTGCGCCAATTTCAGGCGGGCTATCATCTCTCAGGGTTTTACGAATTCGGTTGGCAAGGCTTGGTCGGCTAACGATTCAGCGAGAATCTGCGCTATGCTCGCTATCTGTATGTGGATGATCTGGTCGTCAAGGGTAAGCGGCAAAATCAGGGCATAGGCAAACGTCTCATTGAATATGTCAAACAGGCAGCCCAATTTGCAAACTGCAATAATCTGGTTCTGGATACCCGCTTATATACATGCCGCTAGCACAACGATGCTATTACCGACAAGGCTTGTCGGCGAAGGGTATGCATTTTGTTGAACACCTAAATGGCGGATTTGTTGCCTAACCCCGCTGCGCCATAATCTATGTGTCTGTAAACTGGGTCCCGTATCGCTTCGCGAGGTGGGCTTCAAGCTGCATCGTTCTCGGCGTACTTTGGTTTCGTTTTGTGACGGCGGTTGGGTTGGGTAAGCGTGGATGGAATTCGGACGACCGGACGAACTCTAATGAATTTAAGTACCCTTTTGTCGGGTGATCACCGCTTGCTGAACGGCCGTTGCAATTTCATTGGCGATTTTTTCGTCGGTAACCGCGCGCGCTAACGTTACGCCGCCAATCAACATTGCAAAGTTAGCCCACGCATTATCAATAGCCGCCTGATCGGTTGTTTGGGATGTACCCTCTGCCGCAAGTTTGACTATCGTTAGCAGCTCCGACTCGAATGCGGTACGTATCGTTTCCTCGGAGCGACAGACTTCCGGAGTTACACTTTGAAGTATGCAGCTGTCGCCCAGATCGCAGGTGCGTTTTGGACCCATGTAAAACGTTGCAAATTCTTCCCACCAGTTTTCGCCATATTTCTGCTGAAAAGTGCCGATCCCGGATTTCAAGTCCTCCATTCCGGCAATGATCGCCGCTTTAAACGCCTCGGCTTTGGAGCTGAAGTGTCCGTAGAACGCCCCTGACGTCACGCCGGCTTCCTTTGCCAAGCCATCGACGCCGATGCCACTGTAGCCGCCTTTTCGAAAGCAACGCCCGGCCGCCTCAATAATGCGCTGGCAGGTTTGTTGTTTTTGGTCTGCTGTATATCTCACGCGGGTAGATCCAATGCTATTTGGGATTGACATTGTATCAAATGGCCAGCATCGGCATCTTTGACAAGATAACGATCGTTATATAATATTGTATAGCGATCGTTATTTAATGTTCGTCGCGTAGCTTCCGCTACGCGTAACCCCAAACAACAGGAAACCGACATGCCGCTTACTCTTACGCTAACAGAAGGTGTCTTACCCGCGGGAAGCGAAAGGCTCGCTTTTCGCAGAATTTGCGATTCGATGTTGAAATGGCACGGGCTATCCGGCAATAAGGTGATGACGCCCAATGTCGTTGGCGCTATCCATCTGCTACCCAAACATCAAACCTATTCAGGATTGCAAGAAACCGATGTCGTATTTATCGAATGGAAGGTGCCGTCATTTGCGTTTAACACACCAGAAATTCAGCAGGGACATATCGAAGAAGCCACCGACATTATTCATGAACTCTCGGGCGGCAGCCTGCCTAAACACCAAATTTGGGCTAATGTCGTCCATGCTGTTGATGGCGCCTGGGGAATCGCTGGTCAGGCGTTGACCAATAAACAGTTAGGCGAGGCGCTTTCCACAGGTTAAATTTAGATCCATTCGCGGGTCGATCTCTCATCGCCCGCGAGTAACAATGTTTATTCACTCGGCTGGCGGCCCATGCCAAAAAACCGCCCGCAAAGCTGCGAAAACATCACGTTAGCGTCTAGTAAACGCACATTGATAAAAGGAAGAGATATGTCAAACGGTTATACCTCGAAAGCTGTCGAAGTCATGACACCTAACATCGAATGCGATATCAAACGACGGCTGTTGCTGGCTGGGATGGTCGGTGCGGTAGGCGCATTCACCGCGACGCCGTTGTTCGCACAAATCACATCGCAGGGCAATACGACAGTCTCCAGCGACGGTATCGTTCGAACTATCCTGCAAAGTCATGAAGATAATGAAGGCAACGAATTTCGTTTGGTCATGGCTACCTATCCGCCGGGAGTGGGCTTGCCAGTTCACCATCATCCCTCAGTCGGTTTCAATTACATTCTTGAGGGGATAGCGGAATCGCAGTACGTTGACGAGCCAATACTAACCTTCAGAGCAGGGGATAGCTACCAAGACAAGGCCAACGCTCAACACCTGATTTTTCGCAATGCCGACAGGATTAATCCGCTGAAATATTTAATCACTTATACCACCCAAAAAGGCCAACCATTTTTGATGGTTCCTTAATGCCAAAGCGCTTATTGGGCATTTGGGACATCACGTCACCGGAAATACGCTATGAATAAACAACGAAAAGGTTTGCAGGTCATTTCGATACTTTTGTTATTGCAAGCCAATGCGCATGCTGCGGGAAATAGTTATACGCTTCCGCTTACTTTAGCGGTCGAAGCTGCCAGCGAAACGGTACGCTCCTGCGAAGCTTTGGGATATAACGTTTCGGTGGCTTTTGTCGATATGTTCGGTCAGCCCAAAGTTCAGCTAAAAAGCGACAAGAGTACGCCGCATACCTTCGAGACGGCCTATCGAAAAGCCTACACTATCGTGACGTTTGGCCCCAACTATCATTTAGAAACCAGCGGTCAAGTGGCCGACCTAATGAGCAAAAACCCGGCGTTTTATAATGCCGCACTCACCATCCCCAATGTCACGCCATTGCCCGGCGCATTAGCGATAAAAGTGCAAGGAAATATAATAGGTGCGATTGGGGTCAGCGGTGCACCGGGTGGCGATAAAGATGAAGCCTGTGCTCAAGCGGGTATTGACAAAATCAGCAGTAGATTGCCGGAATAATCATTCTATTCAAAATGGGAAAATTACAGTTATTGTGCTTAGGGAACCTCTGATTAATTCAGTTTTTCAAAACATTCGAACACACAAGTCATTGATTTAATTAGTTATAGAATTCTAGGTTACGAATTAATCAGAGGTTCCTAAACCATAGAGAATACAGCACCGTACAGACAATCTGGATAAACTTTGCGCTTATTTTCACTGCAGAATTGAAGATTTAGTTGAATATGTTTCTGAAGATCTTTTAACAGGCAGTCAAAACGTAAACCCTAAAGATTAAGGATGTTTGGTCGTTGAGGGCAAATGTCAAATTTGGGTGACGACAAATAACATCAATTTTAGCTGGCCGCTGAATGGCCGCCTATGCCAAACCAGGGGAAAATGGCAGTTTAGGGAAGATGTGAAAATGGCGCGCCCGAGAGGATTCGAACCTCTGGCCTCAGCCTCCGGAGGGCTGCGCTCTATCCAGCTGAGCTACGGGCGCAATGGGATTTGCGGTCTTACGATACAGTCTGTTCGGTCAAACGGTTTTGACCGTTTCCCTAGAACCCTAAATCCGGCTGACGGTTTCCTCCGGAGGGCTGGGCTCTATCCATCTGAGCTACGGGCGTGTATTGCAGAGCTGCTTATTATAAAAGCAATTGCGGCTAAAGTCATGGCCGATCGCGTTAATCTTGGTTTTTCGCGGATTTGGCTTTTGACAATAGCTGCTTCTGGCGTTGCAAGCGCTCGGCCTTTTCGGCTTCCAGTTTTGTCAGGCGTTGTTGTTTGGTGAGATGGCGCAGCCTGGCGCGGTCGGCGTCGGTCTCGGTCCAAGTGAGGTTGGGCGCGGGAACCATGGCAATGCAGGCGACCGGACACGGCGCGATGCACAATTCGCAGCCGGTACACAGGTCGGCAATGACCGTATGCATGTGTTTGGAGGCGCCTAGAATGGCGTCGGTCGGACAGGGCGGCAGGCATTTGGTGCAGCCGATGCACGCGTCTTCGTCGATGATCGCAAGTAGGCGCGGCCGCTCAATGCCGTAGCCGGGATTCAACGGCTTGGCCGCGATGCCCAGCAACTCGGCCAATTTGGCGATACCGGCATCGCCGCCGGGCGGACAGCGGTCGATGTCGGCTTCGCCGCGAGCGATCGCTTCGGCGTAAGGCCGACAGCCGTTAAAACCGCATTTTCGGCACTGAGTCTGCGGCAGCAGGGCGTCGATACTGTCGGCCAGCATGCTCGGTTCCGTTTTATTTGACGCGCATGCCGGGTTGGGCGCCGGCATCCGGCGACAGTACGAAAATGTCCTTGCCGCCTGGGCCGGCCGCCAGCATCATGCCTTCCGAGGTACCGAAGCGCATTTTGCGGGGTTTCAGATTGGCGACGACGACGGTCAGCTTGCCTTCCAAATCGTCCGGTGCGTAGGCCGACTTCACGCCGGCAAAGATGCTGCGGGTGTGGTCGCCGAGGTCGACGGTCAACTGCAGCAGTTTTTCGGCGCCTTCCACCGCTTCGGCCTTGACGATACGGGCGATGCGTAAGTCGATTTTGGCGAAGTCCTCGATTTCGATGGCTTCGGCGATCGGCTCCAGCTTTTGGTTTTCGGCGGGTTTGGCGGCTTCGCCGACGGTCTTGGCGGGCTTGGCCTTGACCGACGGAGTCTTCTCCAGGTTGTCCTTGGAGGCTTCGACGATCGCGGCGATTTTGTCGGCCTCGACTCGGGTCATTAATGGCGTGAATGCGTTGATGGCGTGGTCGGTCAGCGGCTGGGCGTCGGCCGGCCAGCCTTGCGGCGGGATGTTCAAGAAGGCTTCGGCGTTGGCGGCCAGCGTCGGTATCACCGGGCGCAGATAAACCACCAGCAAGCGGAACAAGTTCAGGCCCATGCTGCAAACGTCGTGCAACTCGGCGTCGCGGCCGTCTTCCTTGGCGATCAGCCAGGGCTTTTTTTCGTCGATGTATTGGTTGGCCTTGTCGGCCAGGGCCATGATTTCGCGCATCGCCTTGCCGAATTCGCGGCTTTCGTAAAGGTCGGCAATGGCTTGATGGGCGGCGACGAATTGGCCGAACAATTCCGGTTCGGCGCAGGCGGCGGATAGCCGGTTTTCAAAGCGTTTGGCGATAAATCCGGCGCAGCGGCTGGCGATGTTGACCACTTTGCCAACCAGGTCGGCATTGACCCGGAGCGTGAAATCGTCGAAGTTCAAGTCGATGTCGTCGACGCCGGCGCTGAGTTTGGCGGCGAAGTAATAGCGCAAGTATTCCGGGTTCAGATGGTCCAGATAGGTACGGGCCTTGATGAAGGTGCCGCGCGATTTGGACATTTTCTCACCGTTGACCGTTAAAAAGCCGTGGGCGAAGATCGCGCTCGGCGTGCGGAAGCCGGCGCCGTGCAGCATGGCCGGCCAGAATAGCGCATGGAAATAAATGATGTCCTTGCCGATGAAGTGGTACAACTCGGCGTCGCTGTCCGGGCTCCAAAAGTCATCGTAAATTAAACCGGTACGCTCGCATAAGCGCCGGCAACTGGCCATGTAACCGATCGGCGCATCCAGCCAGACGTAAAAATATTTGCCGGGCGCGTCCGGGATTTCGAAACCGAAATACGGTGCGTCGCGGGAAATGTCCCATTGTTGCAAGCCGTTTTGCAGCCATTCGGCCATTTTGTTGCTGACTTCCGCTTGCAAGTGGCCAGCGGTGGTCCAGTCTTTCAGCATTTCGGCGAAGTGACCGAGTTCGAAGAAATAGTGCTCCGAGTCTTTTTCGATCGGTTGTTCGCCGGACACGACCGACACCGCGTTTTTCAATTCGGTTGGCGAGTAGGTGGCGCCGCAAGCTTCGCAGTTGTCGCCGTATTGGTCGGGCGCGCCGCATTTGGGGCATTCTCCCTTGATGAAACGGTCTGGCAGAAACATGTTTTTGACCGGGTCGTAAGCTTGAGTGATGCTGCGGCTGCTGATATGGCCGCCCTCGCGTAGTCTGAGGTAAATCAGTTCGGCGCAAGCCTTGTTTTCGGGCGAATGGGTGCTGTGGTATTGGTCGAACGCCACGCCGAAGGCGTCGAAGTCGGCGCGGTGTTCTTGCTCGACGCCGGCGATCAGTTGTTCCGGCGTAATGCCTTCCTTGTCGGCGCGCAGCATGATCGGTGTGCCGTGGGTGTCGTCGGCGCAGACGTAGTAGCATTCGTGGCCGCGTTGTTTTTGAAACCGCACCCAAATGTCGGTCTGAAGGTATTCGACCAGATGGCCGAGGTGGATCGGACCATTGGCGTAGGGCAAGGCGCTGGTGACAAGGATTTTTCGTTTCGACATGGCGGTAAAACGGCCGGAAAAAGGAGCCGGCGATTATGGCATAAATCGCCTGGGCTTTCATGGCAAGGCGTGACAAGCCGGCGGCGGGCAAGGGTTCTTGGGCAACGTCGGGCAGTAGGGTACAATCGCCGCCAAGCTCGACGCTTCGGCGACGCCGGGGTGCCGATCGGGATTTTTCCGCGTGGGGCTTGCCCGATTTCAAATCACAATAAAAGAGGCTACATCATGAAAAAAACCTTGTTCTTGGCCATCGCGCTAATGTCCGGTTCCGTAATGGCGGCGACCGATCACTATCTGTTGCGCGACGGTAACCACGTTCAGCATTTGAAGATTAATACGGTCGGCAACGATACCAATGTCACCGTGGATGTGGATTTCGAACCGAATCCCGACGAGGCCGGCAAGCACGCATGTTCTGCTCTAATTTCTGGCGAAGCTAAAGTCATTGCCGAAAACGAGTTGGTTTTGAAAAAGCATATCGAGGGCGAGGCGCGTTCGTGCTCGGTAAAAGTGCATTTGACCCCAAACGGCGCCAAGCTGGAGCAATCCGAAGAATGTACTTATTTTGCGGCCGGGATTTGTAAATTCGCTAGCGACGGCAAGGAGTTGTTGAAAATCAAATAAGCCAGTCCGCTTCGCGGCGCGATCGGCAAAGTCCGTGCGCCGCTACTCGCGGGCTAATCTTAAGACAGTCGGCTAGTGTCTTTGCTATGCTGACTGATCCGATGCTTTAATTGAATTATGTTATTTGCCGCTATATTCGGACAGATTGTCGCGCGTCAATCCGCCACATTTTTAACGCTAGACTTTTTTGTTAGATTACCGGTGTCCCGCCAATACGGGATTCCAAATTTCCGGTAACAGATAGCGAAGGAGTCTTTATGAAAAACGCCAACAAATTTATAGCTGCCGCCGCGATTGCGGTACTCGGGGGAGCCGCGATCCTGAATGTAACCAATGCTAGTTCCGAAGTTAACGAAGACAAGGCGGCTACCGAGGGTAAATCCGTTGCTTGGTATGTGGCCAATATCAAGGAAGCGAAGGCGCAAAACCAAACCTGCCACGATAATCCTAACCTTCAAGCCAGCGCGGATTGCGTGAATTCGCTGCACGCTTTGCAAATTAGCTTCAAGGGCGGAAACTAATTTCTCTGCCGGCGTTTTCTCTGTCAGCCGGGCGGTAGCCTTACCGTCCGGTTTTTTGTGTTCCAACTCTCAATTTTCACTTTCGCCGATCTGGATTGGCGTTGCTGTCTTTCGTTCTTGCAAGCCGTCTGCCCGGCGGTTCGGCTTTCCGTTGTTCCGTAATGATTAACCCTCTCCTGTGAGTTCCGTCCTTGGGCCCAGTCCTGAGAGTGCTTAATTTCTGCTAAATTACCGGTCAAACTTAGGGAAATAAGGTTACCGGCATGTTCAAGCAAACTCAAAATCAGGTCAATATCTCCGCCGTGCTTGGCGAATACACCATTCCTCCACTGAAAGACATGTTGATTTTGGGGCGCGATTCGCCAATCGGCTGTATCGCGATGCGCCGCGCCATTGAATTATTGGTGAAAGCGCCGTTCGAGCATATCGAGTGCGACGACGAAATCATCAGTGATATCTTGGTCCGAAAAAGCCTGTTGAACCGGGCTTCGCGCGAGGCATTGATTGAGTTTGTGATAGGTCAGGTTAAGCCGCTGATGAGCATCGACGAGATTTTGCACGCCGATTTGGACGTCTCGGTGCGCTTGAGCGGCAAGGTATGAAGGAATTGACAGTAAAGGCCTGTCTTTGGCCCGATGTGGTTAGGGTCCGGGAAGAAGACCGGCCTAAGGGGCGGGCGAATGGCAGTACCGTGTACGCGGTATTTCGCGATGGCGAACTTAGTGCCGATTTTTGCGGCGTGGCTACCCACCATGACATTTCCCTGCACCCTGGCTGGATTTTTGCCGACTTGGTCGAGCATCGCAAGCTCGCGGCCGTGCCGGTCGGTGCCGGTATCCGTACCGCGTTGAAAACCATGCGGAAGCATGGCATGGAAGTGTTGGCCGTGATGAGCCGCGACGAGTTTGTCGGCGTCGTGACCCGGGAAAGCATTTTGCAGGCCTTGCTGGAACGCGATCGGCAGTTGTTACTCGAAAGCGTGCGTTTGCGGGACATCGCCGAGGAAAACCATCGCCAGACCGTGATTTGGGTCGAACGCTTGGCCGCCCTCAACGAGGCCGCCAGAAGCTTGTTGGGGGTGTTGGCTCGGACGTCGATAGAAACCGAATTGCTGCAAGCCGGGCTCGATGCCTTGCGTAAGCTGTTGGACGCCGATTTTGGGGCGATTGGTATCGTCGATGAGCACGGCGGGATGGCTGAATTCATTTATTCCGGAATCAGCGAGGCTCAGGCCAAGCAAATCGGCGAGCTGCCGCAAGGCAAGGGTTTGTTGGGCGTCGTGATCGAAGAGGATATTTCGCTACGCCTGAGCGATATGCGCACCGATCCGCGTAGCATCGGATTTCCGCCGCATCATCCGCCGATGAAATCGCTGTTGGCGGTGCCGATTTCCCGGCACGGTCGGGTGTACGGGCGGATCTATTTGTGCGACAAAGTCGGCGGCGAGGCGTTTAGCGCCAACGACGAGGAGTTGGCGGCCAGTTTCGCGCATTCGTTATCGTTGGTGATAGACAACGCCAGGGAGATGGAAGAGGTCAAGCGGGCTCGCCAGCGCCTGGATTACATGGCGCATTTCGATGCGCTGACCGATCTACCCAATCGCACGCTGCTGACCGACCGCGCCTTGCAATTCATCGCGCGCGCGCAGCGCAAACGCGAGGTGGTGGCTTTTTTGTTTCTCGATCTGGACAATTTCAAGACTATCAACGATTCGTTCGGCCATACCGTTGGCGACGAATTGCTCAGAGAGGTGGCCAAGCGCATCGCCTCGTGCTTGCGTGAAGGCGACACGCCGGCACGCATGGGCGGCGACGAATTCATCATCATGTTGCCCGGCATCAAGGACAGCCTGGATGCCGCCAAGGTGGCGGTCAAGATTTTAGGGCTACTGAATGAACCCTTTGTCATTAACCAACACCAGATTTATTCGCGGGCCAGTATCGGCATCAGCGTGTTTCCGGAGAACTCGGGCAATCTGGACGAACTGCTGGCGCAGGCCGATTCCGCGCTGTACCACGCCAAAAAGCTCGGCAAGAACAACTATCAGTTTTTTACGTCGGAAATGAACAGTACCGCGCAGCGGTATCTGCAGCTTGAGCATCATTTGCGTTGCGCGCTCGGTCAGGGCGAGCTGTCGCTGTACTACCAGCCGCAAGTGCAAATCGATAGCCGGGCGGTAATCGGCATGGAGGCGCTGTTGCGCTGGCATAGTCCGACCTTGGGCATGGTGATGCCGGATCAGTTTATCGGTTTGGCCGAGGAAACCGGGTTGATCGTGCCGATAGGCGAATGGGTGTTGCGGACCGCTTGCGAACAGGCCCAGCGCTGGCGCGAGACAGGTACGCCGGTGCGCGTCGCCGTCAATCTATCCGGTCGGCAGTTCCAGGATTTTCAACATCAACGCGGCTTGTTGGACGTGGTTGCGACCGTGTTGGCCGAAACCGGCTTGCCGGCGGAATTATTGGAGTTGGAAATCACCGAAAGCATCATGATGCGCGATGTGGATACCACGCTAGCCACTCTGCAAGGCTTAAAGAGCCTGGGCGTGCGTATTTCGGTGGACGATTTCGGCACCGGTTATTCGTCGCTGAGCTATTTAAAGCGGTTTCCGCTCGACACGTTGAAAATCGACAAGGCCTTTGTAAAGGACGTTTCCACCGACGACAGCGACCGGGCGATCGTGGCCGCGATTACCGCGATGGCCGGCCAGTTGAAATTGGAGTTGGTCGCGGAGGGCATAGAGGACTTGGAGCAGTTGGTCTTCCTGTCCGGACAGCGTTGCAATTACGGCCAAGGCTATTACTTCAGCAAGCCGGTGCCGGTGGAGCAAGCCACCGCGTTGCTGAAGCCGGGGGCCTTGTCGGAATGACGGCGGCTTAGTTTGCCGACGGTGCTTGCGGCATCGCGTCGATATCGAAGTTCTGTTTGATGCGTTTCGCCGCCGCTCTGGCTTCGGATTTGGTTTTGAAAGGCCCGGCCAAGACTCGGTAATTGCCGTTGCTGGCAATCTTGCGGGCCGGGATCGGCGGGCCTTGGTGATTGAGCATGGCCGCCAGCTTTTGCGCTTCGGTTTCGCTCTGGAACACATCGGCGATGATCGTCGACCAGGCGTCGGCGTCCAGTTCGCCGATTTCCGGTTGGCCGAACAGTCGTTCCGGATGTTCGATCTGCGGCGCGGCGGCGCTTAGTTCGGCAAGGTTCGGACTGTTGACGAGTACCGGTGTCGGCACGCCGTCGGCGCGCTTGAGGATGGCTTCCACCTTGGGCCAATCCAGTGTAGCTTGCCGTTCCGCGGCGAGCTGCTTCAATTTGCCGCGCAGGTCTTTTTCCAGTTGCTTGCGTTGCTTTTCCCATTTATCCAATGGTTGGTGGGCTTCCAGATACAGCGTGTCTCCCGCCCAGGCGGCTAAGAAGGGTTGGTGGACGATGCGTACCGGCGTGCCTATGTCGACTTGCTTGAACAGGTTTTCCACGTCCTCCGGGTAGAGCTGTACGCAGCCGTGGCTGACTTGCATGCCGATCCCGTAGGGCTTGTTGGTTCCGTGTATCAAATAGCCCTTAAAGCCCAGCGGCATTGCGTAATAGCCGAGAGGATTGTCCGGGCCGGAGCGGATGACTTTGGGGAGAGGGTCGCCCAGCGCCTGGTGTTCGCGTTGGATCGATTCCGGCACGGTCCAGGCCGGATTGGCTTTCTTGGCGACGATTTGCGTCTGACCCAGCGGTGTATTCCAGCCTTGTCGACCGATGCCGACCGGATAGGTCAAGACCGATCGGGCATTTGGAAAATAAAACATGCGCATGTTGGCCAGGTTCAACACGATGCCTTGGCGCGGCGCGTCGGGGATTATGAATTGCAAAGGCAGCAATACCGTGCTGTCGTTCTGTAAGCTCCAGGGATCCAGGCCGGGATTGGCGAGGGTAATGTCGTTGTATCCCAGGCCGTAATGGCGAGCAATGTCCGAGAGCGTATCGTTTTCCCGGCTGGAGAGAGTGGCCAGGCCTCCGACGATGTTCAAGTCGGCGGAGAGGCTGAATTGGTGAGTCTCGACGACTTCGTTGGGTTTGACCGTCCAGGTGACTTTTTCCGATTGTGGCTCGGAAAAGAAGGCTAAGGTTTGGCAGCCGCTTAGCAACGACGCCAGTATCAGCGCGAATGGTATAAGCAACGGAGAGTGGACCGGGGAATGGCGGATAGGCGGACGGGTTAAGGCGATCATGACGGTGACGGGACTGGGGCGTCGGATGGTTGTTTCCGCCCGGAGAGTAGCGCGTTTGACGCGGCCTGGCAAGAAAGCCCGTGGATTTGGTTGTCCGGGTTTCTTGGCTTCCCGGAAGATGGTATCTTCCCCCACTATTTTGCTTGGTTATTGGCTTATTGTAGGAGTTGTGAATGGCTATTGAAAAAGCGGCTGTCGAAAATATATTGAAAAATTTCATTGACCCGAATGTCGAGACCGATTTGCTGTCGGCTAAGGCCGTCAAGAAGATTACGGTGGACGGCGACGCGGTCAGCGTTGTCGTCGAAGTGGGCTATCCGGCCAAGAGTTACGTTGGCGAGCTGCGCGCCGAGTTGGAGAAACGCTTGCGCGCGTTGCCGGGGCTTGGGAAGCTGGAGGTCGAAGTGTCCTTCAAGATTGTGTCGCACGCCGTGCAAAAGACCTTGAAGCCCTTGCCGAATGTGAAAAATATTATCGCGGTGGCGTCGGGCAAGGGAGGCGTCGGTAAATCGACGACCTCGGTGAATCTGGCGCTGGCGCTGGCAGCGGAGGGCGCTCAGGTCGGTATTTTGGATGCTGATATATACGGCCCCAGCATTCCTACCATGCTGGGTTTGTCCGGTCAGCCGGACAGTGAGGACGGCAAGATGTTGCAACCCAAGTTGTCTTTCGGCGTCCAGACCATGTCGATCGGTTATCTGGTCGATCCCGATCAACCGATGATTTGGCGCGGCCCGATGGTAACCGGCGCTCTGCAGCAGTTGTTGGGGCAGACGCAGTGGCATGACGTCGATTATTTGATCATCGATTTGCCGCCGGGTACCGGCGACATTCAATTGACGCTGGCTCAGCAGATTCCGGTCAGCGGCGCGGTCATCGTGACCACGCCGCAAGACATTGCGTTGATAGACGCTCAGCGTGGCTTGGGCATGTTCGAAAAGGTCAACGTTCCGATACTGGGATTGGTCGAAAACATGAGTCTGCATATTTGCAGCAACTGCGGTCACGAAGAGGCTATTTTCGGCCAAGGCGGCGGCGTGGCGATGGCCGCCAAAAACGGGGTGGATCTGTTGGGTGCGTTACCGTTGGATATTAAAATCCGGGAGTTTGCCGACAGTGGCCGACCGACGGTAGTTGCCGATCCGGACGGGCGGCCGGCGCAAATCTACAAGGCCATCGCCCGCAAAATGGCCGCGAAACTGGCGCTGAGAGCCAAGGATTTCAGCGGCCGATTCCCGAATATCGTGATTCAGAATACTTGATCCGGAGCTGGGTCCGGCTAGACCAGTACTAGATTGTCCCGGTGGATGAGTTCGTCGTCGTCGGCATAGCCCAGCAAGGCCTCGAACTCGCTGCTGGGTTTGCCGGCGATTTTGGCGGCATCCTCGGCACCGTAGTTGATCAGGCCGCGGGCGATTTCCTGGCCGTGGGCGTCCAGGCAAGATACCAAGTCGCCGCGTTGGAATGAGCCACTCACCGTCTTGACGCCGACGGCCAGCAAACTTTTGCCGGCGGCTTTCAGAATTTTGACGGCGCCGTCGTCCAGCGTAACGCTGCCTTTGAGCTGCAATTGCCCGGCCAGCCATTGCTTGCGGGCCGCCAGCGGGGCGATGTTCGGGATCATATAGGTGCCGAGCGCTTCGCCGGCGAACACTCGGTTGACGACTTGGTCCAGCTTGCCGGAGACGATGACGGTCGCGGCGCCGGATCTGGCCGCCAACCGGGCGGCGCGAACCTTGGTGAACATGCCGCCGCGTCCTAGGCCGCTAATGCTGCCGCCGGCCACTTCGTCGAGCAGGCTTTCGTTGACGCTGATTTCGGAAATCAATTGGGCGGCGGGATTCAGGCTGGGATTGGCGTCGAACAGACCAAGCTGGTCGGTCAATAGCAATAGCAAATCGGCTTCGACCAGATTGGCTACCAGCGCGCCCAGGGTGTCGTTGTCGCCGAAACGGATCTCTTCGGTGGCCACCGCGTCGTTTTCGTTGATGACCGGAACAACGCCGAAATCCAACAGGGTTAGCAAGGTGCTGCGGGCATTGAGATAGCGTTGCCGGTCGGATAGGTCGTCGTGGGTCAGCAAGACCTGGGCCGCCAGCAGGCCGTGAGTCTGGAATTCGTCTTCGAAGCGGCGCACGAGGCCCATCTGGCCGACCGAGGCGGCGGCTTGCAGTTCGTGCAGCGTTTTCGGACGGGTTTTTAATTTCAGGCGGCTCATGCCTTCCGCCACCGATCCCGACGAGACCAATACCACGTCGACGCCCAACTGGCGTAGCGCCGCCATTTGCTCGACCCAGCCGGCGATCGCGGGCTTGTTTAGGCCGCGGCCGCCGTCGGTCAGCAGCGAGCTGCCGATTTTGACGACGACGCGTTTAGCTTTAGAGAAATCAGACCGGCTCATCGGCGATGGGCTCCAGCGAATTGCGTTGCGCTTCCAGAAAATCCATGATCGCGTACATCAGTTCTTGGGTGCCCTGGTTTTTCAGCGCGGAAATCTTGTATACCGGGCCATCCCAGTCCAATTCGTCGAGGATGGCTTGACAGTGGGTGTCGAGCTCGTCGTCCGGGACGTTGTCGATTTTGTTCAGTACCAGCCAGCGCGGCTTTTCGGCCAGTTCGTCGCTCCATTTTTCGACTTCGGCAATGATTTTCCGGGCGGCGGAAACCGGCGTTTCGTCGCTCTGGTAGGGGGCAATGTCGAGGATGTGCAGCAGCAAACCGGTGCGCGACAAGTGCTTTAGAAACTGCAGGCCGAGCCCCGCGCCTTCGGCCGCGCCTTCGATGACGCCCGGAATATCGGCGATCACGAAGCTGCGCATGTCGTCGACCCGAACGACGCCCAAATTGGGATGTAGCGTCGTGAACGGATAGTCGGCTACTTTCGGGCGCGCCGACGAGACGGCCCGAATCAGGCTGGATTTGCCGGCATTGGGCATGCCGAGCAGGCCCACGTCGGCAATCACCATCAATTCCAGACGCAGCATGCGGTGTTCGCCCGGCGTCCCCTTACTGGTTTGCTGAGGCGCGCGGTTGATGCTGCTTTTGAAGCGGGTGTTCCCCAAGCCGTGAAAGCCGCCCTTGGCGACCAGCAGTTGTTGGCCGGGCTTGGTTAGGTCGCCGATTTTCTCGCCGGTGTCGGCTTCGTAAACGATCGTGCCGGGCGGTACCGGGACGAAGCAATCATCGCCTTTTTTACCCGTGCAGTCGCGGCTGCCGCCGTTTTGGCCGCGTTGGGCGCGGTGCACCGAGTGATAGCGAAAGTCCACCAGGGTGTTAACGTTCTCCGTGGCCACCAGATAAACGCTGCCACCGTCGCCGCCGTCGCCGCCGTCGGGGCCGCCCAACGGAATATATTTTTCTCGGCGGAACGACGCCTTGCCGTTGCCGCCGTCGCCTGCTTCCACGCGGATTTCCGCTTCGTCAACAAATCTCATAATGTACCGGTATAAACAAAAAAGCCCCGCTAAACAACGAGGCTTTTCCTTTCAGTGGTGCCTTGCAGCACTGCTGGCGATGTTACGCTGCTGCGATGCTAACGTATTTGCGGTTTTTCGGGCCTTTTTCTTCAAAAACCACTTTGCCGTCCGCAGTCGCGAACAAGGTGTGGTCTTTACCGATGCCGACATTGGTGCCAGGGTGAAATTGAGTGCCGCGTTGGCGAACCAGAATGTTGCCCGCTTTAACCACTTGGCCGCCAAAACGTTTGACGCCCAGGCGTTGTGCATTGGAATCGCGACCGTTGCGGGTACTACCGCCTGCCTTCTTGTGAGCCATGATCTAACCTCTGTGAATGTTATGCGGAAATACCAGTGATCTGGACTTCCGTGTAATATTGACGATGCCCCTGTTTTTTCATGTGGTGCTTGCGTCTTCTGAATTTGATGATACGGACTTTTTTGTGGCGGCCTTGAGAAACCACGGTTGCGGTGACCTTTCCGCCTTCAACGTAAGGCTGACCAACTTTTACAGAGTCGCCTGATTGAACCATCAATACCTTGTCGAACTCCACGCTGTCGCCCGCGCCTAGTTCCAGTTTTTCGATTTTTAAGGTAGTACCTTCTGCGACACGGTACTGTTTGCCACCTGTTTGAATTACCGCATACATCGGCGTAAGCTCCATCAAGCATAAACTGTTAATAGTGAACAGCGGATTATATGTTTGGCGGCAAGTTACGTCAAACAAAAAATGCTTTTAGCACTAACGGTTTAAAGCCATGTTCGGACTGGTACTATTGACACTATTCGGTATTATTCATAGCATGACCGGCTAACCAGACAAAATTTGCCGTAGTGATCAGCGTTCAGACTCTTTCCATGATAGCCACAGATTCAGCGCCGACTAGCGGTGCCATAGATTTTGATTCGATCAAAAATTTGACCAGCGAGGAGTCTCAAGCTGTCGACCGCTTAATTTTGCAAGAATTAAGTTCGGATGTCGTCCTGATCAATCAAATCGGGCATTACATCATAGGTAACGGCGGTAAGCGTTTGCGGCCTATGTTGTTGTTGTTGGCCGCGAAAGCGTTGGGCGAGGTTGGCGATCATCACTTGACACTGGCGGCGGTCATCGAATTTATCCATACCGCGACGCTATTGCATGACGACGTTGTCGACGAATCGGCGATGCGACGCGGCAAGGAGTCCGCCAACGCGGTCTGGGGTAATGCCGCCAGCGTTTTGGTCGGGGATTATCTGTATTCGAGTGCGTTCGAAATGATGGTCCGCACCAACAACATGCGGGTGATGGACATCATGTCCAAAACTACCACGGCCATCGCCGAGGGCGAAGTGTTGCAACTGTTGAATTGCAACAATCCCGAAACCAGCGAAGCTAAATATCTCGAAGTGATTGCCCGCAAAACCGCGATCCTGTTCAGCACGGCGACTCGGTTGGCGGCGGTGGTTTCGGCCGCCGACGCTGTCGTCGAAAATGGCTTGGCGGTCTATGGGCAACAATTGGGCGTGGCATTTCAATTGATCGACGATGCACTGGACTACAAGGCTAACAGTGAGGAACTGGGTAAAAACCTGGGCGACGATTTGGCCGAGGGTAAACCGACCTTGCCGCTGATCTACGCAATTCAACATGGCGACGAGCGTCAGGCCAAAGTGGTGGTAGATGCGATTCGGCAGGGCTCTCGGGACGCTTTCAATGAAGTTTACGAAGTCGTCAAGGCTACGAACGCGATCGAATACACCGAGCGTTGCGCGGATCGAGCCGCCGCGGCCGCCATTGAGGCACTGCAATGCTTGCCGGACTCGGCTTACAAGCGCGCCTTGGAAACCTTGGCGCATTTCTCGGTGCAGCGCAGTCATTAAGGTCGCGCGGCGATGAATCTTTCCGGCTGCTAGTTTTTCGGTTGTTGGCCTGGGTTTGAGGGCGGGCTGTCCCAGTCGGGCCGTAAGGCTATTCCGGACGGGGATAGCCTTCTAATCGTCTTCCCGGTCTGGATCCAGCTCGGCCAGATGTAGTAAATCCTGTATCGCATCGGTCAGACGCGCGAAACGCGCGTCGATTTTCTCCAATAACTCCTGAAAAAATCGGTCGCTTGCCACCGGCGAGTCCGCGTTTGCCGCAAACAGCCGGTCTTCGAGTTGGCTGGCGGCGTCGGTGTCGGCGATTTCGGCCAGTTCGCCTAAGGCCTCGGACGAGATTAGCGCGCTTAGGTAGTGTTTCTTCTTCAGATCTTCGGTTTGCAAGGTCAGTGTGTTCGCCAATTCCAAGACCCGCCGCGCCAGAGTGTGGAGTTCGCTCAGCAAGCTCAGCCCGTCGGTCAGCATCGCCAATTCGCCGGCTTGTCCCTCAATGTCTCTCAATAGTTGTTTGCCGCGTTTTTTGGTCGTTTTCATGCTTGGCTCCCGGTCGCGATTAGCTTTTCGCCCAAGCCGCTGTGTCTGACGATTGGGCGGGCGACGCAGGTTTCGAAGATGTCGCGCTCGGCGAACACGCTTACGCGGCGTTTCGCTCGGGTGATGCCGGTGTACAGCAATTCCCTGCTGAGCACCGGATTGACGCGTTCCGGCAGTACCAGCATTGCCTCGTCGAACTCGGAGCCCTGGCTTTTATGAATGGTCATTGCGTAAACCGTTTCGCACGCCGGCAGCCGAGCAGGGCGCAGACCGCGAAATCCGTCGCGGTCCGGAAAATAGACGCGCGGTTGGCCGTCGGCGGGGTCCGGCAGGCAAATGCCAATATCGCCGTTGTATAGTTGGGTAGCCGCGTGGTTGCGGGAAATCATCACTGGCCTGCCGGGGTACCAGGTATGGCCGATGCTCTGCGGCCATGCTTGGGCGGCGGCGCGTTCCACGCGGCGGTTGATGTCTTCTGCCCCGTACGGACCTTGTTGATTGGCGCATAGCACCTGGAATCGCTGGAACTCGGTGAATATTTCGTTCAGCCCGGCCCCGGCCGCTATCAGTTCGAAATAGCGGCGATAGCGCTCGCCGATATAGCTGATCGGGTCGTGTTTTAGTCGGTGGATCGCGTCGTCGCCGGTCAGCAGCAATTGCCAGGCTTGTTCGGCGTCGCCGCGATGGACGGCCTCGGCCAGCGCCTTGATTTGCCCTTGAAAACGGTGCGAGTGGCGCAGCTCGACGGTTTGCTCCGGTAGTCCGCGAGCAATGTCCGCCAACACCGCGCCGGCTTCGACCGACGCGAGTTGGTCCTTGTCGCCGAGCAGAATCAGGCGCGCGCCTGGTTTTAGCGCGTCGACCAGTTTGCTCATTAAGGCGAGGTCGACCATCGACGTTTCGTCGACTACGACCACGTCGTAGGGTAGCGGGAAGTCGGCATTGTGACGGAAGTACGGGGATGGCGGTTGGGCGCCGAGTAGGCGGTGTAGTGTGCAGGCGCTTTCCGGTACGGCTTGTTTGATCGTTTCCGGGCAATTCAGATGGGCTTTATTGGCAACGATTGTTTGTTGCAGACGCATCGCCGCCTTGCCGGTGGGCGCCGCCAAGGCGATGAATGGCGGGTTTGGGTTCAGTTCCAGCAATAAGGCGAGGATTTTCAAAACCGTGGTGGTCTTGCCGGTGCCGGGTCCGCCGGTGACGACCGTCAATGCTTGGGTTAACGCCGCGCGCGCCGCCTGTTGCTGCGCGTTGGACTCCTGTCGGTCCGTCGGGAAATGCCGCGCCAGCGCGGGTTCCGGATCGAGTATGTCGAATTGAATGGCGGCGAGCGTTGCCAGTTGCGTGGCCAGTCGGGATTCGTACTGCCAATATCGGCGCAGGTAGAGACGCTGGGATTCAACGATCAACGGCGTCAATGCGTTATTCGAGGCTAGGCCGGACGCCAGCAGCAAATCGGCGTCGGCCGGGTCCAGCTCGATACAGCTATGGCCGGCGGCTTGTTGTTCGGCCAGCGTTTTCGCCAGCGCGTAAAGGCGGGTGTTGTCGGCGCTTGAGACAACGCTGCGCGAGGTCAGGAAGTCGGCGAAGTGGCTGGCCAGCTTGTCGTGAGGCGTTTCGGGCGAAGTCATCGAGGCGGTTAAATTTAGCTGGCTTGTTGGGTGCAAAAGGCTAAAACCCATTGTTTTATAAGCTTTTTGTGTTGGGATTGGTCCTTGGCGGACTTGCATTTCCAAACATAATCATATACCGTAAGCGACCACCTGAAAGGCTAGGGGTGCTTTCCGTCGAAACTTTAATCCGGAAAGCTGAGAAAAACCCTTCGAACCTGAACCGGTTAATGCCGGCGTAGGAAAGCCCAAATCTTTTCCCTGCGCTCGCGATTTATTCTGATTTTTGGAGATAAGCATGAGCGCTGTCCGCAACGAAATTACGACCGATACCGGCAGTAGCATCCGGATCGATTCCTACCCGGCTTCGGAAAAAGTCTATATCGCCGGCAGCCGACCCGATATGCAAGTACCGATGCGCCAGATCAACCTGTCGGATACCCCGGCGCATTTCGGAGCCGAGAAAAATCCGCCGATCTTCGTCTACGACACTTCCGGCCCTTACACCGACCCCAACGTCGACATTAACCTGCACCAAGGCTTGAACTCGGTACGCGGACTATGGATAGCAGAACGCGGCGATACCGAATTGCTGAGCGGACCAACCTCCAAATTCGGCCATGAACGTTTGCACGACCCCAAAACCGCGCACCTGCGTTTCGAGCTAACCCGTCATCCGCGCCGCGCCAAAGCCGGCCACAACGTTTCACAGATGCATTATGCCCGCAAAGGCATCATCACGCCGGAAATGGAATACATCGCGATCCGCGAGAACCAGAACCTGGAAGCGATGCGCGACCGTTACCAAGGCCAGCATCCGGGCTTTTCCTATGGCGCCAATATTCAGTCCTTCATCACGCCCGAATTCGTGCGTTCCGAAGTCGCCAGGGGCCGCGCCATCATTCCGGCCAACATCAACCACCCGGAATTGGAGCCGATGATCATAGGCCGCAACTTCCTGGTCAAGATCAACGGTAACTTGGGCAACTCGGCGATCACGTCTTCGATCGAGGAAGAAGTCGAGAAAATGCTGTGGGGCATCCGCTGGGGTGCGGATACCATCATGGACTTGTCGACCGGCAAGAATATTCACGAAACCCGCGAATGGATCTTGCGCAATTCGCCGGTGCCTATCGGCACGGTGCCGATTTACCAAGCCCTGGAAAAAGTCGACGGCAAGGCCGAAGAACTGACCTGGGAAATCTTCCGCGATACGCTGATCGAGCAGGCCGAACAAGGCGTGGATTACTTCACGATACACGCAGGTGTGCGCCTGCAGCACGTACCGTTGACCGCCAAGCGTTTGACCGGCATTGTTTCGCGCGGCGGCTCGATCATGGCCAAATGGTGTTTGGCGCACCACACCGAGAGCTTCCTTTACACCCATTTCGAAGAAATCTGCGAAATCATGAAGGCCTACGACGTGTCGTTCTCCTTGGGCGACGGCTTGCGTCCGGGCTCGATCTACGACGCCAACGACGCTGCCCAGTTCGGCGAGCTGGAAACCCTGGGCGAACTGACCCAAATCGCTTGGAAACACGACGTGCAAACCATGATCGAAGGTCCCGGTCACGTGCCGCTGCAAATGATCAAAGTCAACATGGACAAACAGCTGGAAGACTGCTTCGAGGCACCGTTCTACACCCTAGGACCTTTGACCACCGACATCGCTCCCGGCTACGATCACATCACCTCGGCAATCGGCGCCGCCAACATCGGCTGGTACGGCTGCGCGATGCTGTGCTACGTCACCCAGAAAGAGCACCTGGGCCTGCCCAACAAACAGGACGTCCGCGAAGGCATCGTCACCTACAAAATCGCCGCGCATGCCGCCGACTTGGCCAAAGGCCACCCCGGCGCGCAAATTCGCGACAACGCGATGTCCAAGGCCCGTTTCGAATTCCGCTGGGAAGACCAGTTCAACCTGGCGCTGGACCCGGAAAAAGCCCGCTCCTTCCACGACGAAACCTTACCCAAGGAATCGGCCAAGGTTGCTCACTTCTGTTCGATGTGCGGCCCGCATTTCTGCTCGATGAAAATCACCCAGGACGTGCGCAACTACGCCGAGCAAAAAGGCCTGGAAGAAGAAGAGGCGCTGAAAAAAGGCATGGAGGAAAAGTCCGAGCAATTCCTGAAGGAAGGCGCGGCAATTTACCACGAGGTTTAAGGCTCTTTAGGCACTGCCGGCCAGTCGGGCCGGCAGTGCCGATGCCTGCGGAGTCGATTTGAGCGCGACGTGGAGTTTGGATTAAATCCTTACATCATCTATAGTTGCAGCCTAAACTTCCAGTAAATCCATTCCCGACTCGATTTCATGGCGACAGCTCCTTCCAATATTCATTTCAGCGGCTTGGCCAAGTGCCTGATCCAAAAAGGCCTGTTGACTGAAGAGACTGCCGCCGCCTATCTGCAAGAAGCCCAAAAACGCAAGCAAGCCTTCGTCAGTTATCTGGTCGAGCATAAAGTGCTCGATAGTCGGACAGTGGCCTCCATCGCTTCCGCCGAGTTCGGCGTGCCGTTTTTCGATTTGGATGCGATAGACGTGGCGTCGCTGCCTATCAAAATGGTCAGCGAAAAGCTGATCCGCCAACATCACGCTCTGCCACTGTTCAAACGCGGTAACCGCTTGTTCGTCGCCACCGCCGATCCGACCAATTTCCAGGCGCTGGACGAGATCAAGTTCCATACTCGGCACAATACCGAGAACATTTTGGTCGAAGAAGACAAATTGATGAAGATGATCGATACCGCGCTGGAAGCGGCCGATACATCCATGAAGGATTTGCTCGACGACGATCTGGATAACATCGATATTTCGGCCGGCGACGAAGCCAAGCCGGCCGAGGAAGTCGGCGGCTCGGACATCGACGATGCGCCCATCGTCCGTTTCGTCAACAAAATCCTGCTCGATTCGATCAAGCGCGGCGTCTCGGATATACACATGGAGCCGTTCGAGAAAAAGTTTCGGATCCGGTTCCGGGCCGACGGCATTTTGTCCGAAGTCGCCAGTCCTCCGGTCGGTATTGCCAATCGGATCATATCCCGGATCAAGGTCATGTCGAAAATGGACATCGCCGAGCGGCGGGTGCCCCAGGACGGCCGGATCAAAATGCAAATTTCCAAGAATCGGGCCATCGATTTCCGGGTGAATACCTGTCCGACGCTGTTCGGCGAAAAAGTGGTGATGCGGATACTCGATCCCACCAGCGCCCAGATCGGTATCGAAAAATTGGGTTTCGAGCCTGTTCAACAAAAAAACTTTTTGGACGCCATTCACCGGCCCTACGGGATGGTGTTGGTGACCGGGCCAACCGGTAGCGGTAAGACGGTGTCGCTGTACACCGGCTTGAACATCCTGAACAGCGTCGAGCGGAACATTTCGACCGCCGAAGATCCGGTCGAGATCACGGTCGAAGGTATCAATCAGGTCAACGTCAATGCCAAAGCCGGCTTGACCTTCGCCGAAGCCTTGCGGGCTTTTTTGCGGCAAGACCCGGATATCATCATGGTCGGCGAGATCCGCGACCTGGAAACCGCCAGCATCGCGGTCAAGGCGGCGCAAACCGGTCACTTGGTATTGTCGACCCTGCATACCAACGACGCGCCGCAAACCATCAATCGCTTGGTGCAGATGGGGATAGAGCCGTTCAATATCGTGTCGGCGGTGAATCTGATCATGGCCCAGCGCTTGGCGCGGCGGCTTTGCGAGCATTGCAAGAAGGAGGCCGACTTTCCGGAAAACATCTGGTTGTCGGCCGGCTTTAGTAAGGAAGAAATCGGCACCTTCAAAATTTACGAACCGGTTGGTTGCGAGCATTGCAACAATGGCTACAAGGGGCGGGTGGGTATCTATCAGGTGATGCCGATCAGCGAAGCGATGCGCGCGTTGATTTTGCGTGGCGGCAATGCCATGGACATGGCCGCGCTGTCCAAAACCGAAGGCATCAACGACCTTAGGGCTTCCGGCTTATTAAAAATACGGCAGGGTATTACGTCGCTCGAAGAAATCGACCGCGTCACCAAGGAATAAACATGGCAAAGCAAGACGAGCAAATCGAGTTCAATTGGGACGGTTTCGATAAGCAAAACAAAAAAACCAAGGGTACGATCATGGCCAAAAGCGAAGTGATTGCCCGAACCGAGCTGCGGCGGATGGGGATACGCGTCGTCGGCATCAAGCGCAAGGCTAAGCCGCTATTCGGCGCCAAGGTGCAGAAAATCACCAGCGCGGATATCGCGATATTTGCCAGACAGTTGGCGACGATGTTGGAAGCCGGCGTGCCGCTGGTGCAGTCCTTCGACATTATCGGCCGCGGCCACGACAATCCCAGCATGGCCGAGCTGTTGCTGGCGATCAAGGCCGACATCGAAGGCGGCGACACCATGGCCCAGGCCTTGGCGAAACGGCCTATCTATTTTGACGATTTGTTCTGCAATTTGGTCGCCGCGGGCGAGCATGCCGGGGTGTTGGAAACCTTGCTGGACAAGATCGCCACCTACAAGGAAAAAACCGAATCGATCAAGAAAAAGGTCAAAAAGGCACTGACCTACCCGGTCGCGGTGTTGGTGGTGGCCTTCATCGTGACCGCGATTTTGCTGATTTTCGTGGTGCCGGTGTTCGAGGACTTGTTCAAAAGTTTCGGCGCCGACCTGCCGGCCTTCACCCAATTCGTGATCGGCTTGTCGGCCTGGGTACAGGAATGGTGGTGGGCGGTGTTGTTGGTGATTGGCGGCGGCGGTTATACCTTTGTCTACTTCAAGAAACGCTCGCAGGCGTTTAACCATTTTCTCGATAGAATGCTGTTGAAGATTCCGGTGGTTGGCATGATTTTGGAAAAATCGGCGATCGCCCGTTTCGCCCGCACCCTGTCGACGATGTCGGCGGCCGGCGTGCCGCTGGTCGAGGCCTTGGTGTCGGTGGCCGGCGCTTGCGGCAATATTCTGTTTCATGATGCGGTAATGAGCGTCCGCGACGAAGTATCCACCGGTCAGCAGTTGAAGGTGGCGTTGGAACAAACCGGCATGTTTCCGAATATGGTGGTGCAAATGGTGGCGATCGGCGAGGAATCCGGTTCTATCGATGCGATGTTGGATAAAGTGGCCGATTTCTTCGAAGAAGAGGTAGACAACCTGGTCGACAACCTCAGCAGCCTGATGGAGCCGATCATCATGGCCATCTTGGGCGTATTGGTCGGCGGCTTGATCATCGCGATGTATTTACCCATCTTCAAGCTCGGCGCCGCGATGTAGGCGTCCTCCGCTGATCGGTTTGGCCGGGCGGGATTTCCGCGAGATTTTATGCTGACGATGTTAGAACAATTTCCGCCGCTGCTGATCGGCGTGGCGCTGCTGCTAGGTCTACTGGTCGGCAGTTTCTTGAATGTGGTGATTTACCGGTTGCCGGTGATGCTGCAACGCGATTGGCGGCGCGATTGCCACGAGTTTTTACAACTGCCGTATTCGGAGTCCGCCGAGGTCTTCAATCTGATGTGGCCGGCTTCGCACTGTCCGGCCTGTAACGCGCCGATCAAGGCCTATCAAAACATTCCGGTGCTGAGCTATTTGTTGTTGGCCGGCCGGTGCGCGCACTGTGGCACCGCGATCGCTTGGCGCTATCCGCTGGTCGAGGCGTTCACTGGATTGTGTTCCGCGCTGGTGGCCTGGAAGTTGGGCTTTGGACTGGGCATGGCATTTGGCTTGCTGCTGACCTGGAGCTTGATTGCGTTGAGTTTCATTGATTTCGACCATCAATTGTTGCCCGACAGCATCACTTTGCCGATGTTGTGGCTGGGTTTGTTGCTGAGTTTGTTCGGTGTCTATGCCGAACCGCGCGATGCGATCATCGGCGCGGCGGCCGGCTATTTGGTACTGTGGAGCGTTTACCAGGGCTTCAAACTGCTGACCGGCAAGGAAGGGATGGGCTTCGGCGATTTCAAGTTATTGGCACTACTTGGCGCCTGGTTCGGTTGGCAGTATCTGCCGCAGGTTGTGTTGCTGTCGTCGCTGTTGGGCGCGTTGGTCGGCGTGACGATGATCGCGACCGGGCGGAGCGAAGCGTCCAAGCCGATTCCGTTCGGGCCTTATCTGGCGGCGGCCGGTTGGATCGCCATGCTGTGGGGCGACGACATCAACCGTTGGTATCTGCATTTTGCCGGATTGAATTGATGTTGACGATCGGCTTGACCGGCGGCATCGGCTGCGGCAAATCCACGGTTTGCCGGCTGTTCGAAGCGCTGGATGTGCCCATCGTCGATGCCGATCTGATTGCCCGGCAATTGGTCGAACCCGGTCAGCCGGCCTTGCAAGACGTCGTCGCGGCGTTCGGAAGCGCGGTTTTACATGCCGACGGCTCGCTGGACCGAGCCGCTTTGCGGGCCAAGGTGTTTGCCGATCCGGAGCAAAAATGCCGTTTGGAAGCCATATTGCATCCCTTGGTCTATACCGAAATCGCTAGACAAGTCGAGGGTTTGACTGGGTCCTACGTCATCGTCGCGGTGCCCTTATTGCTGGAAACCGATGGCGATCATCGGGTGGATAGGGTGTTGGTGGTCGATTGCCCGCCGAAGGAGCAACTGCAACGGGTGCTGGCTCGGGACGGATTGGCGATCGATCAGGCGCGGGCGATTATCGCCAGCCAGCTTTCCCGAGAGGCGCGCCTGGCGCGGGCCGACGATGTTTTGGACAACGGCGGCGATCCCGAGCGGCTTGCAGAACAGGTTAAAAGCCTGCACAATTCCTATAATTTATTAGCCTCTGTTAGGACACCCACGGCTTGAATACACTCACCATCTACGAATTCCCTCTGAATGAACGAATTCGTGTGTTTATGCGCTTGGAGCAGCTCTTTCAACAACTTAGTCACTTCATGTTGGGCGCCTCGGTGTTCGACAAACGCGCCGCGATCTCCGTCCTGTTGGATATATTGACCATCTTCAGCCGTAGCGATCTAAAATCCGAATTGCTTAAGGAGCTGGACAGGCATACCAAGGTTTTGAATCAGCTGGCTAATAGCCAGGGTGTCGACGGCGAAAAGCTCCAGGAGATTTTGGCCGAGGTCAGTCAGGCCAGCCGCAGCCTATACAGCGCCAACGGCAAGATCGGCATCAGTGTCATGGAAAGCGATTTGTTTCAAAGCATTTCCCAGCGCAACTCGATACCGGGCGGCAGTTGTTCGTTCGATTTGCCGGCGTTTCATTATTGGTTGGAGCAGGACGAGGCCGAGCAACAAAAGGACTTGGAACGCTGGACCCAGCCTTTCGTGGCGATCCGGATAGCGATAGACCTGATCCTGGGCTTCATTCGTCAAAGCCACGTGCCGACTCAGGAAGTTGCCAAGGCTGGATTCTTTCAGTTGGCGTTGGATAAAAGCCATCCGGTGCAATTGCTGCGGGTCGGCATTGCGGCCGCCTTGCCGTGTTTCGCCGAAATCAGTGGCGGCAAACACCGTTTCAGCATCCGCTTCATGAAGCCGTCCACCGACGAAAACCGCCCCAACCAAATTCTCGACGATATCGATTTCCAATTGACCCGCTGCATGTTCTGATGAGCACTCGTTCCACGACGACAGTGGCTTGCCCCACGTGTCGAAAACCGGTGGCCTGGGTGGCCGCCGAAGCATTCAAGCCCTTCTGTTCCGAGCGTTGCAAGCTGATCGATTTGGGCGATTGGGCCACCGAGGCCCATAAGATTCCAGGCGAACCGCTAGTCGACGACCCGTCCGACGACGACGCTTATCCCGGCGATTGAGCGGCGTTCAAAAACGCGCCGATGCCGGCGATGCCTTGCGCCCCGGCGTGGGCGGCACGGGCGCCGTCTTCGCGTTGCAAGCCGCCCAGCGCGTAAACCGGTAAACCGGCCCGCTCGACCAACGCTTCGAAGCGTTCCCAACCCAACGCAGCAGCACCCGGATGCGAGGCGGTCGTTTGGACCGGTGCCAGCACCGCGAAATCCAAGCCCAAATCTTCCGCCAAGCGCAGCTCGGCCAAATCGTGGCACGACGCAGCGACCCAGCGATAGCCGGCCGGCCGAGTCTTGCAGGCGCGCAATGCCCGGCTGCTCAGGTGCAAACCAGCGTAGCCGGCGTCGGATATCGGCAGATCGGCGTTGATCATCAACGTGGTGTCGGTGCCGCTGCTTTCCGAGGCGATGCCTTCCAGAGTGGCGGCCAATTCGGCCGTCGGCAGCGATTTCAGCCGGATTTGAATCAGCCGGATGCCTTGGTCGATCAACAGGCGGTAGCGGTCCAAGGCTTGTCGTTGGGTGGCGGCTTCCAGAATGGCATAGTGTCTGGGCAATCGCGCGGCGGCAATGATGGGGCGGTTAGCGGCCGGAAAGGCGAATTCGTTCAGTCGTTCGGTGGCTACCCATCGTATGGCCTGACCTTCGCGGCCGTGGGCTAGGCCTTCGAATCGCCGAATATCCCACACATCGAGCAACACCTGGCGGTCGCCGTAATCGTGAGCGATTTTGATCAGCGGCGTGGCATCCGCGACGCGAATACCGATTTCCTCGTGCAACTCGCGGCGCAAGGCTTCCAGCACCGATTCGCCGGCTTCGACCTTGCCGCCCGGAAACTCCCAGAGTCCGCCCTGGTGGGCGGTCTTGGCGCGTTCGGCGATCAGGATTCGGCCGCCGCCGCCGCGAATCACGCCGACCGCGACATGCAGGGGACGGCTGACGCCGGTCATCTCAGGTACGGTATTCGGCGTTGATCTTGACGTAGTCGTAGGAGAAATCGCAGGTCAGCACTTCCTCGCACGCCTCGCCCCGGCCCAATCTGACCGTGACCAGAATCTCTTGCTGGTTCATCACGCGTTGGCCGTCCTGTTCGGTGTACAGCGGCGAGCGGCCGCCGTTCTCGACGATGCAGACGGTACCCAGATAAATTTCGATATTTTCCAGTACCAGGTTTTCGACGCCGGCGCGGCCGACCGCCGCCAGAATGCGGCCCCAGTTGGGATCGCTGGCGAAGAACGCGGTTTTGACCAGCGGCGAGTGGGCGATGGTCTTGGCGACTTGTACCGCTTCGGCGGCGCTCGAAGCTTGCTCGACCCGGATGCGGATCAATTTAGTGGCGCCTTCGCCGTCGCGGATGATCAGTTCGGCCAGCCGCTTGCACACGGCGGTGACCGCGTCGGCGAATTTTGCGTAGTGCTCGCTGTCGGCCAGGATCTCCGGAGCGGTGCTCGCGCCGCTGGCCAGCAGTACGCAGGCGTCGTTGGTCGATGTATCACCATCGACGGTAATCCGGTTGAACGAGACTTCCGCCGCCGCTGCTAGGCATTGTTGCAGCAGGGACTGGTCGATGGTCGCGTCGGTGGCGATGAAGCCCAGCATCGTCGCCATATTGGGTTGGATCATGCCGGCGCCCTTGGAAATGCCGGTGATCGCGACCGGATGGCCGCCGATGTCGACGACGGTCGATGCGCCTTTCGGGAAGGTATCGGTGGTCATGATCGCGCGGGCGGCTTGGTCCCAGTGGGTCTCCGCCAGATCGGCGACCGCCTTAGGTAGCGCGGAGGTTAACTTGGCGACCGGCAGCGGTTCGCCGATGACGCCGGTCGAAAACGGCAGCACTTGTTGGGCGATTCCCTCGACTTCGCCGGCCAGGCTGGCGCAGCAGGCGAAGGCGTCTTGCAGGCCTTGCTTGCCGGTGCCGGCATTGGCGTTGCCGGAGTTCACCAACAGCCAGCGCGGCGCCATGCTCAGATGGGATTTGGCTAATTGAACCGGCGCGGCGCAAAACGCGTTTTGGGTGAATACCGCCGCGCAACTGCCGCCGTCGGCCATTTCGACGACCAGAATGTCGTCGCGCACGGTTTGCTTGATCCCCGCGTTGCAGGTGCCGAGTTTGACGCCCTGGATGGCGTGCATGATCGGAAATTCGGTGTGACCTACTGCCATTTTCTATCCTGTTAACACTGTGGTCCGAAAACTCTGACGTGGAACTTAGCCCACTTGTAAAACAATAACATACTCGCCATTCTCCGCCCGAGTCTCCAACACCCGATGCCCATTGATCCGGCACCAGGCCGGGATGTCCTGCATCACGCCGGGATCGGTGCATTCCACGGTCAGTACGTCGCCGCTTTGCAGGGTTTTGACTTTATCCTGGGTGCGGATCACCGGCAACGGGCAGAGCAGGCGGCGGGCATTTAGCGTGAATTCGCTCATACGAACCACGCCTCGGGGATTTGCTCGGCCGTCAACGGGGCCACGCTGATTTGGCGTTCGTTGCCCTGCCGGTCGCGGATGGTTACGTCCACGTTCGCGGCATCTCGGCCTTGGCCGTAACGGGCCAGGATGCGGGCAGCCAAATGCAGATCGTCTTCGTCCGGGGTGCCGTCGATCAGCACCAACGGGCCGCGATGGCTCGCGCAGTTCATGCTGACGAATTCTTTTTTATAGCCGCTCATGAAGCGGGCTTCGCCGTCCTCGCGGGCTACGATCAGTTTGAAATGCGGCTTGGGCCGAATATGCCGGCCGACTTTTAGCAGCATTACGTCGTCCAAGTCGTAGTCGCGCTTGCCGCGTGATTGCCACAAATCGGCCAGTTTTTGCGAATAGGCGGCGTCGGTCAAAAAGCAGCAGCCGCCGGCCGGTTGGGCGTAATCGCTGAATCCGTATTCTTTGGCTAGCGCCATCTGCGGTTTGCGCGAGCGGCCGCTGAAGCCGAACAATGCTTCTCGGCTGATCCAGCCCTCGCGCTCAGGCAATGTCGCCGGCAGGTTTTGCGCGGACAAGGGCCTTACCAGCAAGTCGTCGGCGCCGGATTCGGCGGCGACGATGGGCATGGTTTGCTTGCGTTGCGACATCGGCCGTTGGCCGACGACTTCGCCGGTGATGATGAAGTCGAAACCGTTTTCCGCCATCCATTGCTTGGCCTTGTTGACCATGAAAATCTTGCAGTCCAGACAGGGGTTCAGATTGGCGCCGTAGCCGTGCTTGGGATTCAGCAGAACTTGCTTGTATTCTTCGATGATGTCGATGATATGCAGCTTGATGCCCAGTTGCTCGGCGACCCACAGCGAATTGTTGCGCTTGGTTTTGGCTTCGTCCTGTTTGCGGATGGCGTGGGTATGGCCTTCGACGCAAAATCCGGTGAAAAAATTGATGCCCTCGACATGAATGCCTTGCTCGAGGATAGCCTTGGTGGCCAGCATGGAATCCAGGCCGCCGGAAATCAACGCTACTGCCTTACGTTGTTGACTCATAACCGCAAACGTCTAATCGAGAAAAAGCCGGGCATTATACCGGTTCGGGGCGGCGGGGCTTCAACTTGTTGAGGGCTTGGCCTACACTTGGGCGGATTTCCCGACGCGAGGCTGTGCAATGGAATTTAAAGATTACCTGAAAATTTTGGTTCAACAAGACGGTTCGGATTTATATCTGACCGCAGGCGCGCCGCCGGCCGCTAAATTTCACGGCACGCTGCGGCCGCTGGAAAACATTCGACTGACCAACGAAAGACTTAAAGAGATAGCCCATGCCATCATGGATGCCGATCAGCGCGCGGCCTTCGAACAGGTACCGGAAATGAATCTAGCCATCGCCGAGGAAGGCGTGGGCCGGTTTAGGGTGAATATTTTCAAGCAACGCAGCAATTACGCGCTGGTGATCCGCAACATCAAGGTCGATATTCCCAACGTCGACACCCTGGGCTTGCCGCAGGTACTGAAAGACAAAATCATGGAAAAGCGCGGCCTGATCTTGTTCGTCGGCGGCACCGGCTCCGGCAAATCCACCTCGCTGGCGGCCTTGATCGATTACCGCAACAGCCATGCGTCCGGCCACATCATTACCATCGAAGATCCGATCGAGTTCGTCCATCCGCACAAGAAATCGCTGGTGAATCAGCGCGAGGTCGGCGTCGATACGCTCAGCTACGAAGACGCGCTGAAAAACACGCTGCGCCAAGCGCCCGACGTGATTTTGATCGGCGAGATACGCAGTCAGGAGACGATGGAGCATGCGCTGGCCTTCGCCGAAACCGGCCACCTGTGTCTGTCCACCTTGCATGCCAATAACGCTAATCAGGCCTTGGACCGGATCATCAATTTCTTTCCGGAAGAACGCCGTCCGCAATTGTTGATGGATTTGTCGCTGAACTTGCAGGCCTTTGTGTCGCAACGCTTGGTGCCGACCGTGGAAGGCAAGCGGGTGGCGGCGATCGAGATTTTGTTGGGCAGCAAACTGGTCAGCGATTTGATTCAGAAAGGCGATGTGCACGCGATCAAGGAAGCGATGGAAAAATCGGAAAACATCGGCATGCAAACCTTCGACAGCCATTTGCTCAAGCTCTACAAAAGCGGCGTGATTTCGTTGGACGAAGCCCTGCGCAACTCCGACTCGCCGAACAATCTGAAGCTCAAAATCAATCTCAGCGAAGGCCTGGGTTCGGCGACCGGCGACGACAAACCCAGCCTGGCCGATACCTTGTCGTTGCAGGAAATCGTCAAGCCCGAGGAAAATGAAGAAGAGGGCGGGCATTGATCGGCGGTTTGACTCCCGGAATGGCGGCGGGAATGCCGCGTCGGGCTGGCGGCGTCATCGAAACGAATTTGTCATATTCGCCGATTAAACTGGCATACGGTCGGCCGTGCGGGCTGAACCGCTCACTTTAGATCTATTCCGGAAATATTCGATGGCCGATCCAAACACCAGCATTCCAACCTTGACGATAGGCGACAAAACTCACCCGATCGACAGTCTTAGCGACATCGCCAAGACTCAATTGTCCAATCTGCAAATCGTCGACGCCGAAATCCAACGGCTGCAACAACAGTTGGGTATCGCCCAGGTCGCGCGGGAAACCTTTCTCGCCACCTTGCAAGCCGAATTCGCCAAATTGGGTTAACGCCATCGGTATCGGCCGCCGTCCAGAACCATGGCGTTCACGCTGTTAACGCTGAATCTGCATACCTATCAGCAACACCCTCGGCAAAATTGCTTCGAAACCATGCATTTGCACGAGCGAGAAGTGCAAATTATCGCCGAAGCCATCGCCCAGCAGCGTATCGACGCTGTCTGTTTTCAGGAAGTCGGTGAGTACCGGTACGATCCGATCTCGCATCCGTATGGCGAGTCGCCGTCGAATATGGCGTTTCGGATTTGCCGACGCTTGCGGGAATGGGGGCAGTGGTTTCATATCCACCAGGACTGGAGTCATATCGGCTTTCAGCTATGGCGGGAGGGCACGGCCATCCTGAGCCGCTATCCGTTACATCATAACTATGCCGCTTACGTGTCTCACGATCGCGGCAAAGATAACTATATGTCGCGCAATGTGACCGTCAGCTGCATCGACCTGCCTCGGTTTGGCTTGCTGCACGTTGCCAACGTGCATCTGAGTTGGGCGCATCACGGTTTCCACGAGGAATACGCCCGCTTGAAACAGTTGATCGCTTCCCGCCGGCATTTCGGCGTCAGAGGTGATTTGATCGTCGGCGATTTCAATGCGCCGGCCGGCGACCACGCCTATTGCCATATCGTAGGCAATGGCGAATACGTCGATCAATATTACGAGTTGCATCCGCATCGGTTTCACGAACCAACCTTTCGCGGGCAGATCGACGGCTGGCGCGATAGTCCGCCCCGGCGTATCGATTACATCTTCAAACGTAACGGGCATCCGTTGCGCATCCGCGAGATGACACCCATCTTCAACGACGAATTTTATCCCACGGTGTCGGACCACTTCGGCTACTTGGCTCGATTCGAGCTGTTCTGAGTCGGGCTGGCGGCGCTGTCGTCAAATTGCGGTAACCGGACCTTAATCGTCCTGTCATCGGCGCCGCTCTACAATCCCCGCATTCCTTTCCGAACTGGAAGCAATGCAATGAAAGTCCGCGTTCTGATTTGCTTGACGATGGGTTTGCTTTGGGGTTGCTCGACAGCCGATTTCCGCCGATCCGCTTGGCCCGAGGGCATGCCGGCGCCGGTCGGATTTGCCGAACAGTACCAGCGAGACCGCCAAAATGCCGAGTTGCAAAGTTTGCAGGAATATCTGACCTGGGTCGAACGTTTTTACCGGGGTTGGGAGCTGCATCTGACGGGCTGGATTGAAATTAGCCGGGATTTGACGACCAAGCTTGCCGATCCCTCGCTAAAACACCAGACGCAAGCAAAACTGGAGCGTTTGGGAGCCGCCATTGCCGCGGAGTGGGCCAAGGATAATACTGTGCGCCGCATCACGACCCGGCATATCGCGATATGGGGCGAAGCCTTGCGCAAATCGGCCGAACGCGCCGAACTCCCGAGCGTACTCGACCGCGTGCTGGATGATGTGGACAACCTGCTAAACAGCCGAATCGCGGCGGACGTGATTACCGAAAACCGTTTTTACATCGCTGACGATGTGCTCAATGAAATTCATTGAAGACCGGTTCCCCCCAGATAGCCCCGCTATCGATCCGCCTCGGAGAAGCGTCCAATTCGGCTAGGACTGGGGGCGCCATCCATCCGCGGAAAGCCTGAAAGGCCAAGACGCTTGAGCCGGGGAAGAGTTAACGCCGTGCAGCATAACGGATGCGAACGATCTTCGTGTTTTGGTTGGGCTACCCTTTTGCGAGAAGGAGCCGAAGTCCGCGCCGGACGAAGCTTAAGATGGCGGAGCCCGCGTGCTTGACGACGAATAACAGCTCAAAATTCGCTTGGACCATACTTCCATTGACATGGACCGGATATAAATCCAGGCCGGAGGCGTACAAAAAGCGCCGGACCCTAATTCCAGCAGCTTCGGCGGGGCTACCGCCGGTTGCTGCGGCACCGTGGCCGATGTTGAGCGTGCCCCCGAGGGTGGCGCGGGTGCGGTCGAGACTCCGGTAACTGCCTTCCGGAGATTTTTATATCCGGTCGGGACGGTTTAGCATCCGATAACCGTCGGCGGAAGCGCGGGCGGCGGTGGCGTTGCAAGTCTGAAAAAACGCCGGCAACGTCTTCAAGCCGTTTTAAAATCGAAAAATGCGGCGTTGGCGACGCCTCGAGCAGGAGCGAGGCTGGTTGGCGAGTCGCCTAATCGGCTGCGGGTAGCGCGTCGGGATCGATCAAGCGATGGATTTCGTAAGCCGGTTGCTGGTAGGGGTGACTGGCGAGCAGCGCGGCCAGCGCCGGACGTATCGAGGCCGCGCTGCAAACCATTTCGACTTTGTATTCCTCGACTTGCGTCACCTCGCCGGTTCGGCCGGAATAGGGGACGCTACCGGGCAACGGCCGAAATTGACCGATGCCGAGGCTTTGCCAACAGCATCGGTCGTAATCGCCGACATGGCCGGCGCCGGCGGCGAACAGCGCGCTTTTGACCGGCTCCAGATGGCTGGCGGGTACGAAAAAGCACAGCTTATACATCGTCAATATCCGTAGGCTGGCGTCAACCGGTCGCCAGCAAAAACACACCCCACAATACGATCACCAACGTGATTTCTTCCAGCATATTGATCGCCGACTGGCGGGCGACCCGGTTCAGCATCGCGACTTGGTTGGCTTTTTGGTCGCGCATATGGACGGTGTGACGAATCATGATTGCCTCCGGTTTTAAGGGTGGGTGTAACTGCGCATCTGGCCTACCAGTACGCCTTGTATCTCCACTTGCTCGGGCCGAAAACGCATGGCCTGCATCTGAGAGTTGGCGGGAACCAGCAGGGTTTCGTGGGGGTATTGCTCGATAAATTTCAAGGTGGCCTCGGCCTTGTCGACCAAGGCCACGACGATTTCGCCGTTGCGGGCGTGGCTGCGTTGCTCGATGACGACCCAGTCGCCGTCGAAGATGCCGGCTTCCTGCATCGAGTCGCCCTTGACCCGCAGGATGTAACAAGGTTTGTCGGTTTTCAGCGGTTCGGGCACCGCCATGTAGGCGATGTTTTCGATGGCTTCGATCGGCCGGCCGGCGGCGATATAGCCGACTAGCGGCAGCAGACTGGAATCCTGGGTCGGGGCGGCCAACGATTTGGCGTAATCGGTCAGGCGGATGCCGCGCTGCTTGCGTTCCGGCGCTTCGACCAGGTTGGCGTCGATCAGGGCCTTGATTTGGCTATGCAGCGAACCGCGCGATTTCAAGCCCATTGCCGCGCACAGTTCTTCCAGCGTCGGCGGATGGGTGAAGCTGTCCTGGTTTTGCAGCAGGAAGTCGAAAAGCGCTTGTTGTTTACGGGTCAGTGTCATGGTTGTTCTGTGTTTGTTTTGAAAGACTATACAAACAAAACAAATCAAGAACAAGTGTTTTTTATTGGTTCTATTCTCGTGCCGGGCGGCGGTTCGGTGGGCAGTAGTTTAGAAGTTGTCGGCCAGATCGAGCCCAGCGGGTGAGCGGCTTGCCAGCGGAATAATCCGGGCCTTTTTCAGCATCTTGGCGAGCAAGGTATAGGTATCGCGATCGAAAGCCGGCCGGCCGGCCTCGAGCAGTTCGGCGACGTCGGCTTCGGTGCGGGCGCTGCCCAGGTAGCACCAGCGGTCGATGACGTGCATGTCGTCGCCTTCCCGAACGCCTATCGGGCCGGGATAGGGCCAAGTCGCCAATTTAAGTTTTTGCATCGCAACGAATAAGCGGCCGGCATGTGCCAAGTGTGGTTCGGCCCCGACGCAGGCGCCCGCGCATTTTTTCAATTGATAGCCGAAGCAGGGTCGTCCCGGCACGGTTTTCTCCAGGCCCAGCACGCTCAGGCAAAGGCCGTGTTGCTCGGCCAGACCGCGCAAGGCTTTTTGGGCGTCGCGCTGGCTGTGGTACAGGCCGTACAGATTGTCCTGACCGCCGAAATCCAGCGCGTCCGCCCAGACCAGTTCGGGGCGCACTTGTTCGCCGTGTTGCGCCAGCCGCCAAGCGCCCAGCGCATTCTTGCGGCGCAGACGGCGGTTATAGACCGGCATCATTTGTTTGATTAGCTTGGCTTCGGTCAGCAGCGCGCCCAATTCCCCGGACGTTTCCAGCCAGTCTATGCGCCTAAGTTGTTGCGACAGATTCATTTCCTTGTCGTGGCGGTGGTCGGCCGCGAAGTGGGCGAGTACCCGTTGCCGGATATTCACGCTTTTACCGATGTAGAGCGGCAAATCGTTTTCGCCGTAAAACAAATAGACGCCCGGTCCGTCGGGCAATTCGTGGGTCAACAGCGGGTCGATCCGCGAGGGCAGGCTGGATTTGCCGAGCAAACCGGCCACCGTGTCGGTCAAACGCTCGGCCGGGAATTCGCGATGCAGATGCTCCCAAAACTGATGAATCAATTGGGCGTCGGCCAAGGCGCGATGCCGATCGTTGGCGGTCAGGCCATGCCGTTCGATCAGACTGTCCAGATTATGGTGGTGGTATTGGGGATAGAGTGCGCGCGACAATTTGACCGTACAAAGCACTTGCGGCTGAAACGGCAGGTCCAGGCGCTTGAATTCGTTTTTCAGAAAGCTGTAATCGAAACGGGCGTTATGAGCGACGAATACTCGATCTTCCAACAGTTCCCAGACTTGGCGCGCGATCGCGGAGAACGGCGGCGCGCCTGAGACCATCTCGTTGCTGATGCCGGTCATTTGTTCGATGAACAGCGGAATGCGCATTTGCGGGTTGACCAGTTGGCTCCATTCCCGGACGCCGTCGGCATCGACCAAGACGATACCGATTTCGGTTATCCGGTCTTGTCGCGGCGAGGCGCCGGTGGTTTCCAAATCGACAAAGGCTAGGGCTGGCATGGTATTGAGTCGCTAAAATACTGTAAGGGCAGCAGGGTCGAATTCATCCGCTCGTCGCGAATTTGTTGATAAGCTATGTCCAAAATAATAACTAAACGGGAGAGTAAGACATGAAGGCTTCAATCAAGACCGTTATCGCGTTGGCGTTGGGCTTGGCGGCCGGCGATGCGCTGGCATACGGCAGTTCTTCCAGTTCCGGCCATTGCGACAAACCGATATTCACTGAGTTTCAACCGGCGCCGAATAAATACCTGCAATCGTTTACCGAGTTCAGCTTTATCGTTTCGTCCAATACCACGACGACGTCTATCGTCGCCAATATCAGTTCAGGGTCTATTCAATACCATTTATCCGCCAAGGAGTTGAAGTTTTTTCCGCTGAAAAATGGTCAGACCGAAGTCAGGGGCAAATTGCCTCGGCCGATCGAGCACGGTTTCGCGCGGCTCAACGTCACCGCGCACAGCAAGCCGGGTTGCGAGAAAACCGACGGGTATTTATTGCGGATTCAATGATCGGCGCGCGCCGAGTCGGCGCTTGTCCCGGCAAACGCGGAGCATGGAGCTTAGGCGATGAAATTGCTGTTGGTTGAAGACGACGTTGCATTAGCGGCGCCGCTAAAGATGGACTTGGAGCGGGCCGGCTACGTCGTCGATACGGCCGCGGACGGCGAGCACGGTGAGTTTCTCGGCGCTACCGAAGATTACGACGCGGCGATACTCGATTTAGGCTTGCCCAAATTGGCCGGCCTCGACGTTTTGAAACGCTGGCGGGATGCCGGCAATGCCACGCCGGTGATTGTCTTGACCGCCCGCGATGCCTGGTACGAGAAAGTGGACGGCTTCAAGGCCGGTGCCGACGATTATTTGGGTAAGCCGTTTCATCCGCAAGAATTGCTGGTCAGGCTGCAAGCCATTTTGAAACGGGTTCACCGCCATAATCAGTTTACGTTGCAGGTACTGGGCGTCCTGCTCGACGAGGACGAGCAAACCGCCGCAGTCAATGGCGGGGAGGCTTACCCGCTGACCGCGATCGAATTTCGGCTGTTGCGCTATTTCATGATGAACGCCGGCAAAGTCCTGACCAAGTCGCAATTAGGCGAACATATCTACAGCGAATCGGACGAGCCAGACAGCAATGTCATCGAAGTCTACGTCAAGCGCCTGCGCAAGATTGTCGGCAGCGATTTGATCCAGACTCGCCGGGGCCAGGGTTACGTGTTCGGAAGCCGGCCATGATGGCGTTGCGCGAGCGCCTGGGCCGCGGCCTGATCGCCGCGCTGTGCGTGATTTTCGTCGTGCATTGGATCGCGGCGGATTGGGTCATCCGCACCGTCGCCGAGAGCCAGATGGCGAATCGATTGGCCGACGACGGTTATTCCTTGCTGGAATCGCTGGCCTCTGCCGACGACGATAAACTCTCGTTCAACCGCTTGCGGATCAGCTCGGTATACAGCCGGCCGCTGTCCGGCCATTACTATCTGGTCAAAATCGACGCCGAAGCCCATCCGTCGCCGTCGCTGCTGGATTTTCCGTTACCGATTCAAGCCGTCGGGCCGGAACAGCAGACGCTTTATCATCTGTCCGGTCCGGAAAACCGGCCGTTACTGGTGTTGAGCCTGGGCGCGGTGCGCTTTGGCCATAGAATCAACATTCATATCGCCGAGGATTTGTCGGCGGTCGATCACGATATCACCTGGATACGCGCCGCCTACTTTGCGCTGACGTTGACGATTCTGATGGCTGCGATCGGCGTGCTGAGCTGGGATGTCGGACGCGCGTTGCGGCCGCTGACGCTGGTCGGCGGCGAACTGGAACAAGTCTGCGCTGGTCGGCGCCAGCGTATCGAATTGGACGTGCCGGACGAGATCAAACCGCTGGTGAACGAGATCAATCATTTGCTGGAACTGGTTGCCCGGCGCTTGCAGCAGTCCCGTACCGCGATCGGCAATCTGGCGCACGCGCTGAAGCCGCCGCTGGCCTTGCTGTTTCGGGTTGCCGAAGAACCGGCGTTTCTGGACCATCCCGACTTGCGCAAGCAAGTGCTGGGCCAAACCGAAACCATCCGGCGCTGCATCGAGCGGGAACTGAAACGTGCCCGGATCGCCGGAGACCAGCAGGCCAGCGCCGCGTTCAATCCCCGCAAGGAATTGGTGGCGTTAAAAAAAACCCTGCGGGCGATCCATGCCGAGAAGGACCTGGATATTCAGATCACCGCCCCGGACGCATCCGTGCATTTCGATCGGGAAGATATGATGGAAATGCTCGGCAACCTACTGGACAACGCCTGCAAATGGGCCAAGCGGCGCATCGACGTCGAATTGGCCTTTGCCGACGAGGTGTTGGTGCGGGTCGCCGACGACGGGCCGGGCTGCGCCGAAACCGAATTGGCGGGGTTAACCCGGCGCGGGGCACGCCTGGACGAGTCGGTGCAAGGTCACGGCCTGGGTTTGGGTATCGTCGCCGACATCGTCGATAGTTACAAAGGCAGCCTGCACCTCGGCCGCAGCAAGGCATTGGGCGGATTTCTGGCGACGGTGCGTCTACCGTTGAGCCGCTAAATCCAGAGCCGATTTTCAGTTTCGATTCACGCGTGTTCGTTAAATTGCGTTAAGCATCCTTCGCTTCGGTTGGTGGATTCCGGCGGGAAAGCCGGCCGGGGCGGCGGATGTGCCAACTCAAATTCGAACGGGAAGTGAACGAAATGCGAAATAAATGCGGAGTATGGCCGGTGTTGCTGGTGGGTGTATTGGCTCAAGGCGCTTGGGCGGTTGAGCCTGCCGAGGTCAACTTCGATCCAATCAATGACGCCGACCGGGCGGAGGCCCTGCCCAGCGTCGAAGTGGCCGAAAGCGTCGAGAAGGCCGCGACCTTCTCCGGCTCCACCTCGGTGATCGACAAGCAAACCCTGGAGCGCGACCAGGTATTCACCGTCAACGAGGCCTTGCGCAAGGCCCCCGGCGTTTATGTCCGCGACGAGGAAGGCTTTGGTTTGCGGCCGAACATCGCCTTTCGCGGCCAAAACCCGTTTCGCTCCACCAAGGTGTTGTTTTTGGAGGACGGCATTCCGTTCAACTTCGCGCCCTACGGCGATAACGACATCTACTACCATCCGCCGATCGAGCGCTACGATGGCATCGAAATTTACAAGGGCGCCGACTTGACCCAATTCGGCCCACAAACCATCAACGGCGCGATCAATTATCTGACGCCCAAGGTACCGACCACGCCCGGCGGTTTCGTCAGCTTTACCGGCGGCAACCGCGATTATCTGAACGGCCATGCCCGTTACGGCGGCATGGTCAAGAACGTGCAAGGCCTGGATGCGGTCGGCGGCGTGGTCGATTACATTCACAAGGAAGGCATGGAAAATCGCGACAACACCTTCGCCGTGGTGGACGACGCCAACCTGAAAAGCATCATCGACTTTGACGCGCGCAATCGCCTGACGCTACGCGGCGATTTTTACCACCAGGACGAGCAAGGCGCGGCCTTCGGCTTGACCGACGCCGAATACCGCAAGCTGGGCGCTCGTTACAATCCGGATAAGAACGCCAGCTTCATCAACGACCGCTGGTCCACCTCGGCCACCTACGAGCACAGCTTCAATAAGGACGTGACCTTGGAAACCAGCTTTTACTGGTCGGCCTACGAACGCAACTGGTGGCGGCAGCAGAATCAGTTCCCGACCGAAAACCAATGCAGCAGCCGCGGCATCGCCAATTACGTGCAAAATCGCGAAAACGGCATTGCGGTGGATATGAACGACTGCAACTACAACATCGGTCGCAAGCGCAATTACGAAACCTGGGGCATTGCCCCGACTCTACATGCCAAGCACGATCTGTTCGGCGTCGAAAGCCATTTGGATGCGGGTTTTCGCGCGCACTTCGAGAACCAGTACCGCCGGCAAATCCAGGGCAGCTCGCCGACCGCGCGCGACGGCACCTTGCTGGAAAACAACCAGCGTTTCGCCGATGCCTATTCCGGTTTTTTCCAAAATCAATTCATTTGGGGAAACTGGACGGCGACCCCCGGCGTTCGGGTCGAGTCGGTGAGTTACCAGCGCAAGGACGTGCGAACCGGGATCGCAGGCGGCAACGGCATGACCGAAATCCTGCCGTCGTTCGCGGTGACCTACAGTCCAATCGATCAGGCCACGTTGTTTTTCGGCATCCATCGCGGGTTCGCGCCGCCGCGCGTCGAGGACAGCGTCAACAATGCCAACGGCGCGGCGGTGGAGATTGGCCCGGAAATTAGTTGGAACGCCGAATTCGGCGTCCGGGCCAGACCGGCGCGCGGCGTTAAAGCCGAAGCAACCTATTTCCACAACGATTTCGATACCCTGACTGCCTTGGGTACGGTTGGCGGCGTCGATACCCCGGTGGCGCAGGGCAAAGCGCTGTATGAAGGTTTAGAATTGATGGCGCGGGCCGATCTCGGCGACGTGTTCGGCTGGGCGCACAATCCCTACGCGCAAGTCGCCTACACCTGGCTGCCGACCGCCGAAACCACGTCGTCGTTTCATTGCCTGACCGACAGCGGCCAGGCGACCGGCTCCAGCCAGAACGCGACCTTCACCCGCTTCTGTCCGGGCGGGAACGTGTTCGGCTCGGCGGCAGGCAAACGCGCGCCCTACGCGCCGGAAAACCTGCTGACCGCGACGCTAGGCTACTCGTATGCCAGCGGCTTCGATGCACACTTGGAAGCGGTATTCGTCGGCGAGCAATTCGCCGACTTCATGAACCTGAACAGCGCCGGCGACCTGCCGTTGGATGTCGGCACCACCGCTCAACGCAACGCGCTGATCAAGTCCGGCCAGTTCGGCAAGATTAACGATTACGTGGTGGTCAACTTCGCCAGCTCCTACAAGGTACGCAAAGACTTGACCCTGTTCGTGTCGATGAAAAACATGCTGGACAACACCTACATCGTCGATCGGGTGCGCGGCATCCAGCCCGGCGCGCCGCGTTTGGTGCAGGCGGGGTTTAAGTACGAGTTTTAGCGAAGCGACCTCGCAACGTTGTGTATCTTGTCTTCCGCTTCACCTTGAACTGGCTTGCGCGGACGGTGTTGAAGAGCTCTGTTTCTCGACGATGGTGGTTACCGCGTCCAACCGGTAGAATGGTGGCCGCCAATGCACACTATATCAGTGCTCCGGGCCATGCCGGATAAGTCTAAAACCGTCAGCGACCAAAGGAGAAGTACACCATGCAACGACAACGGACCACTAAACAAGAAGCCCTTGCCATCATCCAGCGCTTACCCGATACCGCCGACATGGAAGAAATCATGTACCGGCTCTATGTGCGCGAAAATATCCGTCGCGGCCGGAAAGACGCCGAACAGGGCAGAACCGTACCCGCCGAACAGGTGCTGAGAGATATTCAAGCGTGGTGAAGTGGACCGATCACGCATTGGGCTAGCTTCGCCACATTCACGACTACATCGCACAGGACTCACCGATTTATGCCAAACGGGTGGCCGAAGCGTTGGTCGCTAAAGCGCTTGACTTGGATCAACTGCCCCGTATTGGGCGCATCGTACCGGAGTTGAGCGACGAGGCAGTACGCGAACTTTCACTTTACTCCTACCCCATCCTTTACGAGATCAAACCCTCCCATATTGAAGTGTTAGCAGTCATTCACAAGCGCCGCGACTTACGGACGGACGAGATTCTACGCGAGTAGTAATAACGAAGCGAGTCCGGCGCGTGGTGCCGTATTCCAGACTAGCGGTTGCCGGTTCAGGGCGCGTTGCTGGCCGTTACCTACAACGCAAAGGCTTCCAGCCCGGTGGTGCGAGTGCGGTAATTTGTCAACACATATTGGGCGCGTCGAGCAAGAGGCACTCGCGGGACTTCCGCGCGGCAGATCGGCGCGCGAAGGCAGTGGAACGAATCTCAGACCAGCGGTTTGTAAGCCAATAGTCCCGCCAAGTCCTCGAGCAAGCCGGCGCGGGGATGGGCCTTCAGCCACACCAGCGCAATGGTGCGGCTGGGCCGCTGGCGGATAGCGATGTAGCGAATGTCCTTGTCGTCCGGCTGCACCGCTACCGACGGCATCAGCGTCACGCCGACGCCGTTCTTGACCATGTAGCGCAGGGTTTCCAGGCTGGAGGCCCGGAAATCGTGTTCGACGAATCGGGACGGATCGCACAGCTTCAGCGCTTGGTCGCGCAGACAGTGGCCTTCGTCCAGCAATAGCAGATTCTCTTGGGCCGCCATGCCCAACTCCACTTCGTCCAACTCGGCCAACGGGTGGTCGGCGCAAACCGCCAGCGTGAACGGATCTTCGAATAAGATGCGTTGTTCCAGAGCGTCGATGGCCACCGGCAGGGCCAGCAGCGCCGCGTCCAGCTTTTTGCTCAGCAGAAGCGCGATCAGAGCCTGGGTTTTTTCCTCGACCAACTGCAACTTCAGTTCCGGATAATGTTGCTTGATGCGAAACACGTATTCCGGCAGTACGTAACTTGCCAGCGACGGAAACGCGCCCAGCGATAAGTGATTGCGGTACCGTCCGCCGGCGTGGGCGGCGATTTGCCGGATCGAGCGGGCATCGTCCAGGATGCGGCGGGCGAGGGGTAGAACCTCGCGGCCGGCTTCGGTCAAATCCACATGGTTTTTCTCCCGCACGAACAAGTCCGCGCCCAGATAATCCTCGAGCTTCTTGATCTGCGTGCTGAGGGTGGGCTGACTAATCGAACAATGTTCGGCGGCTTGACTGAAGTTTCTTAAATCCGCTACCGCGACCAGATAGCTTAAATCGCGCAAATTCATTCGTGGTGACCCGTGTATTTAAGATGTGCCGAAAGGAACCGACGGCCGGAAACATTATCCATGATTGCGCGGGTTCCGCTGCTATTGATGCGAACTATCGGCCCATCCAAGAAATCAATTTCAGTCCGATGGCGGAATTCGGTTGAATAGTCTCGCCGACAACATCACAAGGCGAGCGCGAAATTCGATGGCACGTCCTTGCATAACGTTTAACCGGTTCGGCAATGCCGTCGCCGCCGAAGGCCGAGTCGGTCAATTCCGGACATCGGCTCTACAATTTTGCTTGCCCTCGTTTGGCCAGTTAGCGGAGAAGTTGACCGAGCGGGCAACGGCAAGCATTTTCGACCAATCATCATCAGGACTAGAGGTGCATCATGAAAACCCGACAAACCTTCCTGGCTTCCGCTTTGGCGGTCGCTATTATCACGGCCGTGCATGTCGCGCCGGTACAGGCCGACATACAGCCCACCACCAACAATTTCTGGTGGCCGGAGCAACTGGATTTGAAACCGCTGCGCCAGAATGCGGCCGAGTCCAACCCGCTCGGCAAGGCCTTTAACTACGCGGAACAATTTAAAACGCTGGATCTGAAAGCGGTCAAAAAAGACATCGCCGACGTGTTGCATACCTCTCAGCCCTGGTGGCCGGCCGATTACGGCAATTACGGTCCGTTCTTCATCCGGATGGCCTGGCATAGCGCCGGCGTTTATCGTATCTTCGACGGCCGCGGCGGCGCTTCCGGCGGCCAGCAACGCTTCGAGCCTCTCAACAGTTGGCCGGATAACGTCAACCTGGACAAGGCCCGCCGCTTGTTGTGGCCGGTCAAGCAGAAGTACGGTGCCAAGCTGTCCTGGGCCGATTTGATGGTGCTGGCTGGTAACGTCGCGTTGGAAGATATGGGTTTCAAAACCCTCGGTTTCGCCGGCGGCAGGGCCGACGACTGGGAAGCCGAGGTCGTCAACTGGGGCATAGAGAAGAAATTTCTGGCCGACGAACGCCATGACGCCAACGGCGAACTGGCGAAACCGTTGGGCGCCACGCAAATGGGGCTGATTTACGTTAATCCGGAAGGTCCTGGCGGCAATCCCGATCCGTTGGCGGCCGCCAAGCATATTCGCGAGGCCTTCGGCCGGATGGCGATGAACGACGAAGAAACCGTGGCGCTGATCGCCGGCGGCCACACCTTCGGTAAGGCCCACGGCGCTCATAAACCCGACGAATGCGTCGGCAAGGAACCGGCCGCCGCCGGCATAGAACAGCAAGGTTTGGGCTGGGCCAATAAATGCGGAACCGGACATGGCGCCGACACCGTCAGTAGTGGTCTGGAAGGCGCCTGGTCTACCAATCCGACCCGTTGGACCCACGACTACCTGACCTGGCTGTACACCTTCGATTGGCAGCAAACCAAGAGTCCGGCCGGCGCCACCCAATGGATTCCCAAGGATAACAAAGGCGAAAATTTCGTACCGGATGCGCACGATGCCACCAAACGTCACCCGCCGATCATGTTCACGACCGATATTGCGTTGAAAATGGACCCGGAGTATCAAAAAATTTCTAAGCGCTTTCTGGATAACCCGAAAGAATTCGAAGCCGCGTTTGCCAGGGCTTGGTTCAAGCTGTTGCACCGCGACATGGGGCCCAAGGCCCGTTACGTTGGTGCCGAAGTGCCAGCCGAGGATTTTGTCTGGCAGGACCCGATCCCGAAAGTCGATCACAAGCTGATCGACGCCAAGGACACCGCCAAATTGAAAGCAACCATCCTGGCCTCGGATTTGACGATACCGGAATTGGTCAGAACCGCCTGGGCATCGGCTGCGACCTTTCGCGGCACCGACATGCGCGGCGGCGCCAATGGCGCCAGAATTCGCTTGGCGCCGCAGAAGGACTGGGAAGTCAACGATCCCACCGAACTGACCAAAGTGCTGGCTCGCCTGGAAACCATCCAAACCGACTTCAACCGTTCCGTGAAAGGCGGCAAGAAAGTCTCGCTGGCCGACGTAATCGTGTTGGGCGGTTCGGCAGCCGTGGAAGCAGCCGCGAAGCAAGCCGGTTTTAAAGTACAGGTACCCTTCAAACCAGGCCGGATGGATGCATCGCAAGAACAAACCGACGTGAACTCGGCGGCGGTACTCGAGCCCAAAGCCGACGGTTTTCGTAACTACTTCGGCAAGGATAACGCCCATTCGCCGGCGGAAATGCTGGTCGAGCGCGCCAACTACCTGACCCTGAGCGTGCCGGAAATGACGGTGTTGATCGGTGGCATGCGGGCGCTGGATGCCAACGCAGGCCATAGCAAACACGGCGTATTCACCGGCCAGCCGGGCAGTTTGACGAACGACTTTTTCGTCAATTTGCTGGATATGTCAACTCAGTGGAGCAAGTCGGCGACCGAAGGCGTTTACGAGGGCAAAGATCGGGCGAGCGGACAGTTGAAATGGACTGCAACGCCGGTGGATTTGATCTTCGGCTCCAATTCCGAGTTGCGGGCGGTCGCGGAAGTCTATGCATCCGACGATGCCAAGGAAAAGTTCGTGGGGGATTTCGCCAAGGCTTGGGCCAAGGTGATGGACTTGGATCGGTTCGACGCCCGCTGAGTAGCGTTTGTTCGCGGCCTCGCTTGTCCGGTGCTCGGGCAAGTGGGGCGTGTTACTAAGCTTGAGTTTCTTAATGTTAACCGCCGACGTTTCAGATCATTGCGGCGAGTGGTCCTGAATTTGTCGGCCGATTTGATCAATCGCCGCGACCATAATCGCCGTCAAGCTTCAGGCTGACTTTCGTGTCCAAACCGGGAATGCCGAGCGCACGGGTCAGTCAACGCGATTGTTTCTAGCGTTCGGATACAGGGAGTTACGCCGCAAATCGACGTAATTCCCACTCCTCCATCGTCAATAGGTGGTTGCCGCAATTGGATTGTCGCAGAACAGCTCAACTTAATTTCCCATCGTAAATCCGGTTGGTAAAGCGTACCGACGGCATCCGCCGAGACCGGTTGAGGCCGCTTCGCACGCCGGCGTTGAGCTGGTTCGGCAAAAAAATCAGACTGTTATGAAATATTTTTATTTATTCCTATCTCTGCTAAAATGAACTCGTCTTATTCATCCGCTCAGCCTTGAGGCATTCCAGGCTTGGTTGGGTAAGGCATAGCGATACCCTAATGGTTAGGGGGCGGCCTATTTTGGACTGCTGTCCAAGTGCCGGTTTTCTCGGCCCCCGCCATGTCTTCACAGTTGTCATAGTCCGCTCTTGGCGCGGTTGCCTGGATTGAATCCGCTCGGCCTGGCCGAGTTTTTCGCCTTTTCCGGCAAGACGCCTGGGGTATCGGTCAATATTCAACCGCCTTGATTGGAGGTAGCGATGAATGGCAGGGCAGATTTTTTACAACGCACGATTCCGGTCCTTCTGTTACAGCCGCTGGTTGTCGAGGCCCATCCGTTTCACTGGGGGGCTGAATCCGTCGGCTTTGTCGGTGGCTTACTTCATCCGTTGACCGGCACTGATCATCTGCTGACGATGTTGGCCGTCGGATTGTGGATTTCTCAAACCCCTGGTGCTTGGAGTCGTTTACTGCCGCTGGGGTTTGTGGCAGCTATGGCAGTCGGTTGCGGCTTGACGCTGATCCCCGTTGAAATTCCCTTTGCAGAAGCGGTCATGGTCGCTTCGATATCGATGCTGGGCTTGTTGTTGGTTTTGGGCGCGAGAGTGCCGGTGGGCGTCGGACTGTTGAGCATCGAGCTGGTGGCAGTGCTGCACGGTTACTTGCATGCCTATGACATGTGGCTGGATGCCGACGCCGTCGCGTATTCAGGGGGCTTTGCGCTGGCGACGTTGATCTTGCTGGTTGTTGGCGTCGCGACCGGGCATTGCTTCGGTCGTTTAGCGCGAAAGTATCGGCAAGCAAGGCCGATGGCGCGCTAGATCGTTAGCGGAGAGTTCCATTCGCCGTTTTTTACGTTTGATAAAAAAGGAGTATTTAGGTAAGTGCGCAATTAATGATGTATCCGAAACAATAATTTTAATTATCAGTCAGTTATATGTAGAGGTTTAGACCCCATGTCGTTTCAAAAAATGTTTGTCGCCTTCGCGCTGTTTTTCTCTCTATTGGGCTTTACCGGCTCGACATTCGCGAAAGAAGTAAAAAAACCGATCCCCGAGATTTTGAAAGAAGTCGATGTGAAAATTCAGGCGGCATTGGACGCGCTACCTTCCGGGAATGCTCAAGAAATCGCGACCCATATCAAGGATGCGTCTGAAATTGCCAGCGAACTGAGCGCCAACTACAAATTCGAATTCGAACGCGACAAAGTGGTACTCAAGCTGAAAAAGTCCAGGGAGCTGGTGAAGAAATCCGATTTCGCCGGCGCCGAACAAGAGCTGAAGACTGCCAAGGAAGGTTTCGCGAATCTGCCGAAATACCAATAAAAGGGAGTTTTTGGCATCGATCGATGTTCGGTCGATGCCTGGTATTGAGCCGTCAAGTCCGTTGGACTGACGGCTTTTTATTGTTTAGGTGTTGCCGGGCCCGGCGGAGATTAGCATTCTTGTCTTGAACGGGCAGGTTTGAGGTAGAAAGCGTTTGGGGGATAGCGCCACGCAGGGCGCCACCTTCGTCATTACTCGGACGTGCCGAACGCCTGATTGGTAAACGGATTGCTTGTGGGACGGACGACCACGTTGAAACCGAACTCGGTTTGCCGGTGGCAGCTATTACAGGCTTCGGTAAGCTTATCGTAATTTTCGATAAATGCTTGCGGGTCCCGCGCCGCGATAGCCTGCTCCAGTTTGGCTAACGGTTGATCCATATGCGCGGCAATCAGGCTTGGAATCGGCTCCTTGATCTGTTTGTGGCTCGGGTGATAGCGGCCGGCATCTTCCAAACCTTCGTGCAGTTCCTCCACTTCGTAGGCGGCCAGCGGCCAGTTTCGGGCTTGGCCGGCAAACCAGAGTTTGGCGTGGCGGGCGGCGGTCTGGGCCATGAATTCGCCGAGGCCGGGTACGAAGTTTTGTTGGATTTGCTCGGAGCTCTGTTCGTCGTGGCGATGGGCGCAGCCGACCAGCAAGGCCGAGGCGGCGACCAAGCTCAGTGGAAAAATCAGGGTTTTCATCGTCGATTCCTGTGACGGTTGGATAAGCGGTGGATGTCCCTGCCGTAGCGGGTTTTCGCGGTACCCTTGTCGGCCGGATGATGAGTGCGGGTCAGCCGGTCGAATCGGCCGGACGAGGTTTTAATAGGCGCGGCACAAAATAGGCCGCGCCGGCAATGGCGATGCCGACGGCGCCGATCAGAACGGATAGGCGGCTAGCGGGGCCGGTGCTTTCCACGGCTAGTCCGACCGTCAGCGGCATGTGCAGCGCGCCGACCTCGGGCGCGGTATGTAGATCGGTGTCGTCGACACTGAGTATCGCTTGGTATTTGCCGGGGGTTTTGAAATCCACGGTGGTGGTCAGCACGCCTTGCTTGGCGACCGTCATTGGTAGCTCGGCGATGATTTGGCCGTCCTCGCGTAGAATTTTCAAGGCTACCGGTTTCTTGCGAACGTCCAGATCCAGCAGATCGACGCTGATCTGAGTCTTGCCGGTCGCCGGAATGTCCACGCATTCAGCTTGAGGTAAGGCCTTGCTGTCCTTGGCCTGGGTCGGGTCGAACTGATAGGCGGCAAAATTGACGACGTAGTAATCGTTGCTGAGCATGCAGCCGTACAGGTCGTAACTGCCGCTGGCACCCTTGCGGTTGCCGCCGAGCGGCACCGACGCCGCGGCTTGTTCGATGCCGACCGTGCACAGGATGAGACCGAAAATCAGTCGGGCGCGATTCATGGATGTTTCTCCGGGCCGGCTGGGGTTGCGGCGATCACGAATTTCGACACGCCGCTGACGATCAGGCCGTCTTCGGTAATCACCCGATAACGCATCGCGTAAGGGCCGGGCGGCAAGGGCTTGGTGGTGGCGGTTAGTCGATGCCGTTCGCCGAGGACCAAGCGGGTGTCTCCGTTATCGACCCGCTGGCCGTTGCCATCGACGACAACGACCGAGGGCGAGCGCCCGCCGACATTGCCGCTAAACCAAAATTTGACGGTGCCGTCGAACTCGCTGATTTCCGCGCCGTTCTTGGGATCGGATTTCAGCAGGATACCTTCGGCCTGGCTGGCGGTATTGATTGCTAGGCCGAGGATGGCGGCAAGCGTGTAGCGAAGCATGAGTTTTGTCCGCATGGCGGTTAAGGAAGGCCGAACCAGCCGGCGATAAACAACACGATGGGATCGGCGAGCGGATGAAAGAAGCCGAGGGTGATCATGACCAAGCCAATTACGAACAGGCGCGTCCACGCTTGCAGGGCGAGGTCCTGTCTGCGCCACAGAAAATGCAGAATCAGCCAACTCGCCAGCCAGACCCCGAGCGCCAGGGTTTCCTTGCCGGAATAGGAACCGATGCTGCCGTCCGGTCCGCTGCCGCGAGAGCCGGGTATCCAGTAGCCGTAACCATGCACCCATTTGTCCAGCGTCGGCGTCAGGCGGGAGATGTGGTGAGTGATCATCAAGGTTAAAAAAGCCAGCAGCAAGGACAGGCTGGCGGCGATGGCCGGCCCGGAATATGCGGTTCGGTTTTCGTTGGGGTCAGTCATGGTCGGGGCGGCAAGGTCAAACGAAGCGGAGTTTCGCCAGGATCAGGCCGGCCGCGAACCCCAGCAGCAGAAAACTCCAGGAGACCAAGATCGTCACGCCGACAAAGCGGGCAACATCGCGGCGCAACGCGTTCGGCAGGCCGTAGTAATACAGCAGGAAGGTCGCCGACAGCATCAGCGGAAACGGAAACAGCGAGACGAATTCCTTGAATTCCATCAGCACGTTGTGGAAGGCCGGCACCTGTTGCAATATCCAGTCGCGCGGACCGTGTTGGCCGCGATAGCGCATGTAGATCCAGTTGCCGCTGATCGCGCCGGCCAGATTCAGCAGTGTCGCGGTCAACAGCCAATACCGTAGCGAGGTCAGGTCGACATGAAGCCCGCGAACCAGAGGCAGCGCGCGGTGGGTCAAATAGGTGCCGGCGACGACCGCCAGGATCGCGCAGACGCCGTGCAGGCCGGCTTTCAAGCTATAAGCGGTGGGATAAAAAAAGTTGGCGGCAGGCAGCAGCAGCAGCAGTAGCAGCGCAATCGCCACCTGGCCGCGAATTAAAAACTTGCTGAAATGATCGTGCGTGTAGGGTCCGGCGGGCATTCAGGCTCCGTTTGCAAGACAAGGCCGGCGTGTTTCCGGTTGCAGATCGGGCGCCGGTCGGCTTGGGTTATAATCGGGCGTTTCCGATAACAATAACGACAGGAGCCGGTCTTGGAACGATTTACCATTTCTTTGAGCGACGAATTGGCCGTCGAATTCGACCAATGGATAAGCGCTCGGGGTTACTCCAACCGCTCGGAAGCCGTGCGTGATTTGTTGCGCAAGGAAATCGAAACCAAGCGCCTGATCGAAGACGAAGCCATCTACAGCATCGCGACGCTCTCCTACGTTTACAACCATCACGAGCGGAATTTGTCCGAACGCCTGACCAGTCATCAACACGAGGCCCACGATTTGGTGGTATCGTCGATGCATGTCCATCTGGACCACGACGATTGCCTGGAGACATTGTTTTTGCGCGGCTTGACCCAACGCATCCGCGGTTTCGCCGACAAACTCTCCGCCGAAACCGGCGTCCGGCACAGCGCGCTGAACTTGGTGCCGGTCAAACTGGCGGCCGTGCAGCATCAACATAGCCATCACGGGCAAACCCACACGCATTTCCATCCGCATAGTTGAAGGCGATACAGTTTTGGTGGCGCGTAAATCGAGCAGCAACATTCGATTACCATAGCGATAGGATGTTTTTTTTAAAATTCATATTCGGAAAGCAGTATGATCTGCCGTATGATAGATTGTCAATTCATCCTACAAATATTTTTTAAGCCCTAACCACTCCCAGAGTATCTCCGATGTCGCCCACTACTCGCATAACCGCCGCCTATCGCCAGCGACCCGTGCTCGCGCGTTGGTTGGCGTTGGGCTTGTTGTCGGCGGTGGGCTTGGGGTGTTGGGCGGGGCCATTCGCCGGCGCCGACATCGGCGGCTGGAGCAGCGGCTTCAACCACCCCTGGAAGGGTTGGGATCATTTGGTGACGATGCTGGCCGTCGGTATTTGGGCTGCGCAATTACGCGGCCGTGCCGTCTGGATGTTGCCGTTGGCTTTCGTCGGCGTGATGAGTTTAGGCGGTTTGGCCGGCGCGGCCGGGTTGGCGATTCCCAGCATGGAAGGGCTGATTTTGCTGTCCTGCGGGGTATTTGCGGTGTTGATTGGGCGGCGGGTCAGTTACGGCACGACTGTCAATCTGGCCATCGTGGCGTTTTTCGCTTTTTTCCACGGGCTGGCTCACGGCCAGGAAATTTCGGCTTCGGCAAGCTTATTGTCCTATACCGCAGGTTTCATGTTGGCGACCCTGCTGCTGCACGGCGCCGGCTTCCTGGTCGCCAAGCTGGCGGTGCTGGTTGCCGCCTTTCTGCTGACGGCCTGTTTCTCGAACATAGCGCTCGCGAAAGCCGCACCGCCTGCTTTCGCGGCCGAAAGCTTGGCAATCGAGGGCTTCGAGGCCGGGCATCTCCCGGCTTGGCAATCGGTCGAACGCGTGTCGGAGGCGGCATCGGCGCGGCGCGGCATGGCTCAAGCGGTGGCGGATTGCGAACTCCGTCGCGGATTAGCCGAAACCGCCGACGGTGGCGGGTGGCCCGAATCGGGTTTAGCCCTGATTGCGCCGGACGACGGCGGTTCCGCTCATATCCGCTTCAAGCATTTTTTTCCGAGCATTAATCACACGCCAGGCAAATCGCTGCTGAGTAACGGCGTCGGCCTGACTTCGCCGCCTGCCTTGCCCGTCGTTTCCGCTCGCTTCGTTTTTGCCCCGTTAGATACCTTCCCGATTTTTCCCGCCGAAAACCACTGTTTTCGCGCACTGCTTGCCGTATCCGGCGGCCTTACCTTCGTAACATTTTCCGATAGCCGGTATCGCCCTGTCGATCTCCTGCCTGTCCCATCGCTGCGTTTCGCGATCGCACCGGACCTAGCTTCTCGTAGTCCCGAAGCGCGTCGTATCGGTGGATTTCAAGTTTCGTTCGCGCCGGCTTATTTCCGACAAGTCGCCGCTCGCGTTAGCCAAACTCTGGCCGGTTCCGGTCAAGGTCAACACCAAAACCATAAAAATAACGAAAATTTCGACACTTGAGGAAGACGATGAAGCATTCGCAATCATTGGCGCCATGCGCCGCCCATCGCGCTGGTCAGGATTGGCCGGCGTCAAATCTACATTCTCGGCAATATGCACGGAGCTGACATGAAGTGTTACAACAGAAAATTAGGAAAAACCCGTTTGGCCATCGGCCTGGAGTTGGTTTTAGGATTGGGTCTTGCCGAGCTCGGCTTCGCGGCCGAACCGGACCAGACCGTGCAAACCGCTGAGGCCGTGCCGGCGCGCGCCGAGTCCGTCAAGCGCAAAACCAAGGCCAAGCAGGAGAAGATTGAAGAGATGGAAGCCGTCGAGGTCGAGGAACCCGGCCGCGCCAAGGATTTGATCGGCATTGCCGGATCGGCCTCGCAGGGCGAGGTCAGCCAAAAACAATTCGAGCATCGTCCGTTGTCCCGTAACGGCGAGCTGGTCGAAGTCATACCCGGGGCGGTCGCCACCCAGCACAGCGGTTCCGGTAAGGCCAATCAATATTTCCTGCGCGGATTCAACCTGGACCACGGCACCGACTTCACGACCTATGTGGACGGTATCCCGATGAACATGACCACCCACGCCCACGGCCAGGGCTATATGGACATCAACAGCATCATTCCCGAGTTGGTTAAGAAAGTCGAATACGGCAAGGGGCCCTACTACGCGGAAGTCGGTGACTTCTCGGCGGCCGGTTACGCCAAGATGTACACGATGGATAAATTGTCGCAAGGCATATTGAAATTCACCGCCGGCCAGTACGATTACTATCGGACCTTGGTCGCCGACTCGATGAAGCTGGGCGACGGCGACTTGCTGTATGCCGGCGAGTTCAACCTTTACAACGGCGTCTGGCAGGTGCCGGAAGATTCCAAGAAATTCAACGGCCAACTGCGCTATTCATTGGGCGGCGAAGATTGGGGGCTGGCCTTGAACGCCAAGGCGTATTCGAACAGTTGGACCGCGACCAACCAGATTCCGCAGGCGGCGGTCGACAACGGCGGCATCGGACTCTACGGCAGCATGGACCCGACCGACGGCGGCGAAACCAACCGTTACAGCGTTTCCAGCAGTTTTTGGAACCAAGGCAGCGACTGGAAAAACGATGCCAATCTGTACGTGTTGTACACCGACTTGAATTTGTATTCCAACTTCAGCGGTTTCACACGCGGTCCCGGCGGCGATCAAATCCTGCAAACCGAGCGCCGGGTGCAGACCGGCGGTCATTTCGAACATACCCGTTACAACAAATGGTTCGGCTTCGATATGGATAACAGCGTCGGCTTGCAATTCCGTAACGATCAGATCATGGGCCTGGGCTTGTACGAAACCGAAGCGCGCCAAATCGTCAATACCGTCAGCAAAAGTAATGTCGGCGTGACCACGATAGGCACTTATTTCAAGAACACGACCCACTGGCACGATAAAGTGCGAACGATTGCCGGCCTGCGCGGCGATTTCATCAATAACGACGTCGAGGTGTTGGATACCGGCAGCGGTTCGGCCAACGTGGCCGCCGCCAACTCCGGCAGTCGCGGCAAGGCGATGATCAGCCCGAAACTCAGCTTGGTGATCGGTCCCTGGTACAACACTGAGTATTTCTTCAATATCGGTTACGGCTACCATTCCAACGATGCCAGAGGCACGACGCTCAATTACGAGCCGACCAGCGGCGCCTTGCTATCGGGTTCCTCGGCGCGGATTACGCCGGCGGCGTGGTCGCGCGGCGGCGAGGCCGGCATCCGCAGCAATTTCATTCCCGGCTTGAACAGCACCTTCGCGTTGTGGTGGCTGGAGTCCAGCCAGGAGCTGGTGTTCGTCGGCGACGAAGGCACTACCGAGGTCAACGGCAAGTCGCACCGCTATGGTATCGAGTGGACCAACTACTACAAGCCGACCGATTGGCTGACGCTGGACGCCGACTATGCGTTGACCACGGCCCGTTTCGCCGAGCGGCCGGACGGCGCGACCGACAACTTCGTCCCCAACTCGGTTGGCCGGGTGATTAGCACCGGGATTACCGTCGAAGATCCGACCGGCAGCACCGGCTTGTTCGGCACGCTTCGCTTCCGCCACTTCGGCCACGTACCGCTGGACGAGTCCGGCACCTTTTGGGCCGGCGATACCAACATCGTCAATCTCGGCGCCGGTATCAAGCGCAAGCAATATAAATTGGAAATCGACGTGTTCAACCTGCTCGGCTCGCAAAGCAACGACATCGCCTACGCCTACGATTACAACTATCCCTACAATAATCCGGGCACCGGCATTTTGAAGCATCCGGTCGAGCCGCGCATGGTACGCGGCACCATCACGATCAACTTTTAGCGGGTCCCGGCCGCTCGGTCGAGTCTTGCGGATTCGGCTGGGGATGGTTTGGGAACCCGTTTCGTTGACACGGATGGTAGCCGCCGTTGAATAAGGCTTAAGCCGAGATTCCAAGTGGTGGCGGCAGTTTAAGCGCCGCCTACTTCGGTTAGCGGAGCCGCTGTCTCTATTCGTCGGTTATGCGGACTGTTCCGGTCGAACCGGCCGGACGGCCGTTTTGGCAAGGGCCGACGTAATTTCCGACTATCCGCTTAGCTATCGGCGGATGCGGGTCGGCTTAAAGCGGATCGATTGACGGCGAACGCCGTCGTTGGGGAGCTTGAACAACCGTTCGCCCGGTTTAATGTCGGGCAAACGGTTAAAGCGGGGGGATTGCGGCCAGACCGACGTTTTAGTCCTTCAAGCCGCTGATGCCGTCCAAGGACCAGTTTTCGATGTCGGCCGCGCCGGAGGTATCGTCGCCCTTGGTGTATTGAATGCGGCAAGCGTAGTGACGCAGTACCGGAGCGGTGTCCTTGCCGCTGATCTCGACATCGGCGTTGACGATGTATTCGTAATTGCCCAAGCTCCAGACGTTGGTGGGTTGGCCGGCGAAATTAAAATTCTGATCTTCGTCCGCGTCGGCCTTGATGTAGTTGTTGCAGTGCGCAAAGGCTACCGCGGTCATATCGTTGCTGACCGGCATCGGGTTGGCGGCGTCCTTGCTTTCGACCAAGAACAGGTCGGATGCGGCGATATCGTACATAAAGGGCAGGAAGAATTTGATTTGGATCGCCAGCAAGCCCGCGAGGCAGGCGGCGAAAATGATGATTTTCTTTTTGTTCATGGCTCTTGAATAGTAATAGTTATTATCGTGAAGGCGGGAGCGTGATTTTAGCAAAGTTGGCCCTTGCTAGGAAATGCGGTTATCCGGCCGCTAATTTACCCGGAAATTGCGCTTAGCCAAGCGCCAAACGAAAATTTCGGCGAAGTCGGGAATAGCCGGTTTATAGGCCGCGATTGGTTGAAACGGTTCAATCCGGCATCGTCAATACCGCCGCGCCTTGAATGCATCCGGCTCTCAAGCTAGCCAACGCTAGGTTCGCATCGCCGAGCGCAAAGGTTTCCACGCTGGTGCGTACGCCGGCGCGCGGCGCGATCTCGAAAAATGCCTCGCCGTCCTGGCGGGTCAGGTTGGCGATCGACTGAATGCTACGTTCGCCCCACAAGATCGAATACGGAAACGCCGGGATCTCGCTCATATGGATGCCCGCGCAAACCACCCGGCCGCCCTTGACCGTATGTGCCAGGGCTTGCGGTAGTAACGCGCCGACCGGCGCGAACAGGATGGCCGCGTCCATGGCGCGCGGCGGCGCGCTATTCGAGTCGCCGGTCCAGGACGCGCCCAGTTGCCGGGCAAAGCGCTGGCCCGCGTCGTCGCCGGGCTTGGTGAACGCAAACAAGCTGCGGCCCTGCCAGACCATCACCTGGCTGATGATGTGGGCGGCGGCTCCGAAGCCGTAAATGCCGACCGTTTCGGCATCGCCGGCCGCGACCAGCGCCCGGTAACCGATCAAGCCGGCGCACAACAACGGCGCGGCTTCGGCGTCGCTGTAATCGTCCGGCAGCGCGAAGCAATAATGCTGGTCGGCCACCGCGTATTGCGCATAGCCGCCGTCCAGCGTGTATCCGGTGAAGCGAGCCTGGTCGCACAGATTTTCCCGTCCGCCGAGGCAATACCGACAGTGGCCGCAGGTCTGGCCCAGCCACGGCACGCCCAGGCGCTGGCCGATCGCGAAACGTTCGACGCTGGCGCCCTTGGCAACGACCCGGCCGACGATTTCGTGGCCGGGGATCAATCCCGGTTTCGGCTCGGTCAGTTCGCCGTCGACGATATGCAGATCGGTGCGGCAAACGCCGCAGGCGCTGACTTTCAATAACACTTGTTCGGCGCCGCATTCCGGAATATCCCGCTCGGCGGCCCGGAGCGGCAGGCCGGGACGGTCGAAAATCATGGCTTTCATGGCTGGGTCGCCTCCGGGTTCAGTAAAGTCCGCAGCCTGGCGGATAAGATTTTGGGGAGCTGTGGTGGGGTGGTGTCGTTGCGGCAGACCAGCGTATGTTCGAGCTCGGTGTCGGTCAGGGCCTCGGCGGAGGCGCTGAGATGGGCCAGCACCGTCGGATCGGCTTCGGAAGCGTCGCCGCCTGTTGTCAGGCGCCGTTCGATGCGGCTGCGCGCCAGGCTGGTTTCCGCCGTCACCGCAACGATCATGAAGGCAGCGTCGAGTTCGACGGCCAGATCGCGAAACGCTCGGCGTTGCTCCAGTTTCAAAAATGCGGCGTCGACGATGACCGGGTAGCCCAGCCGCAGCAACGCGCCGGCCGTGTCGGCAAGTTTGACGTATGTTTGCCGGCCGGCTTCGGCCGCGTACAGGCCGGCGTCGAGCCCGGAGCCGCTGGCCTGGGTGGGACTTAAGCCGAACAGGCGTTTGCGCTCGACGTCGGACCGCAGTCTGATCAGGCCGAAACCTTCCAATAACAGCTGCGAAATCGCGGTCTTACCGCAGCCCGGCAGGCCGTGCGTGATCAGCAGTACCGGCCGCCGCCGCCGTAGACTGGCTTCCGCCAACTTAAGGTAGGCGTGGCATTCGGACTGGTGGATCGGGTCGCCGCTTGGTTCTGCGCGGAACGCGGCGATTTTGGCGCGCACCGTAGCCCGGTAACTTAAGTAAAAACGCAGCACGGCCAAGCCGGCGTAATCGCCGCCGGTTTCCAGGTAGCGGTTCAGAAACCGGTAGGCCAGATCGGCGCGGCCGCGATGCAGCAAGTCCATAACCAAAAACGCGCTGTCGTTGATCGTGTCTATCCAGCGCAGTTCGGGGGCGAATTCGATGCCGTCGAAGGCGACCGGCCGGTCGCGCAGCAACACGATATTGCCCAGATGCAGGTCGCCGTGACATTCGCGAATCCGGCCGGCTTGGCGGCGGCGCGGCCACAGCGCGGCGTCGGCGGCGAATTCGGCCGCGCTGGCGGCCGCCAGCTGGGTTAGATCAGCGAATTTCCGGCCCGCCGCCGTTTCGGCCAACTGTTGGAAATTCTGCCGGGCTGGCCCGGCGACGGCGTCCGGCGTGCCGAATGCGGATGTTGCCGGCGCGGGCGGCAGGCCGTCGTGGAATTGGGCGATGATGTCGGCCAGATGATCGATGTGCGACGGCGTGAGCCGATTTTGATTCAGCAACTCATCCAATAGTCTGCCGGCGCCGAAGCGGCGCATCTTTACCGCGTATTCCACCGTTGGGCTCAGGCCAAAGCCGGGGTGTCCCGGCGTGCCGCCCAGCGTCACCACGTCCAAGTAAAGCGATTTCGCCAGGCGTCGGTTCAGGCGCAACTCTTCTAGGCAGAAAAACTCGCGTTGCGCCAAGTCGGTGAAATTCAAGAATCCGAAATCGACCGGCTTCTTGATTTTATAGGCGTAGCGCCCGGCCAGAACGACCCACGAGATATGGGTTTCCAGAATCGCCACCGTTTTGACCGGATGCGGGTACATCGCCGGATTCAGCAAGGCGGCGATTAGCGGCGGGTATTCGCGGGTAGCGTTCATGGATTGCCTCGGAAGCGGCCGACGCCGCATTCTGGCAGATCGGCGGGCGCGGCGCAAAGTCGCGGCACCGCGAATTCGCCGCTCGGGTCCACCGGGTCGCCAAATCTGGAAATGCACGGCCGGCGCGGCGGAGTAGCCATGCTGACTCGCCGCGGAGTTTTCGACTATAATCCCGCCGCATTTGCGTGGCTTTTTTAAAGTCGTTTGTCGTCTTTCGATACATCCCTTCCACATGCTGATAGCCTTTCTAGCGTCGACAAGGCGCGGAGCCTGATTAAACCATGGACATTACCCTGCTCATCAAATCCCTGATTCTCGGCGTCGTCGAAGGGTTGACCGAATTTCTACCGATTTCCAGTACCGGCCATTTGATTTTGGCCGGCGATCTGCTGGACTTTAACGACGACAAGGCCAAACTGTTCACCATCGTGATTCAGGTGGGCGCCATCCTGGCCATTTGCTGGGAATATCGAGCTAAGATCGTTTCGGTATTCGCCGGTCTGGCGACCGAGCGAACTTCGCAGAAATTCGTGTTGAACCTGGCGATCGCCTTTATGCCGCTGGCGGTGCTGGGCTTGTTGTTCGGCAAGCAAATCGAGGCGGTGTTGTTCCGGCCGGTGCCGGTGGCGTTGGCCTTTATCGTCGGCGCCCTGGTCATCATTTGGGCCGAGAAGCGCGAACATAAGGTGAGGGTCGAGAGCGTCGACGAGCTTAGCCCGCTGGATGCGTTGAAGCTGGGTTTGGCCCAAGCCTTTGCGTTGATTCCCGGCACATCCCGGTCCGGCGCGACCATTATCGGCGGTTTGTTGTTCGGTTTGTCGCGCAAGGCGGCGACCGAGTTTTCGTTTTTTCTGGCGATTCCGACCTTGACCGCGGCCAGCGCCTACAAACTCTACAAATTTCGCGACTTGCTGAAAACCGACGGCGACGTGGCCTTGATCGGCGTCGGCATGATCGCGGCGTTTTTCAGCGCCCTGCTGGCGGTGAAGGGCTTGTTGCGTTACATCAGTCACCACGATTTCATCATTTTCGCTTGGTACCGAATTGTGTTCGGTATCGTCGTCATCGCCACCGCCTATGGCGGCTGGGTCAACTGGACCGTCGATTGATCGGTCCTTTTCGTCGTTTTAATGTTTGTTTTATAAGGGTAGTTTATGGCTTTGCCGTTGTTGATGATAGTCATCGGGCTGATCGTATTGGTTTGGAGCGCCGATTTGTTCGTGGAAGGCGCGGCGGCGCTGGCGAGGTTTTGGGGAATGTCGCCGTTGCTGATCGGCATGGTCGTCATCGGCTTCGGCACCTCGGCGCCGGAACTGAGCGTGTCGGCCTTGTCGGCCTTGCAAGGCAATCCGGGCATCGCGCTGGGTAACGCCTACGGTTCCAACATCACCAACATTGCGTTGATTTTGGGCGTGACCGCGTTGATCAGTCCCATTGTGGTTCAGTCGCAAATCATCAAGAAGGAATTGCCGATTCTGTTCGGTGTGACCTTGTTTGCGTTCGGCCAGCTATACGACGGCGACATGTCACGTAACGACGCCTTGCTGGAATTAGGGCTATTCGCGGCGGTGATGGGCTGGATGGTGTGGCAAAGCGCCAAGGACCCATCCCGGCAGGCCGATGTGTTGGAAAGCGAAATCGAAGACGAGTTGGACGAACACCGGATGTCGTTTGCTCAAGCCATGATTTGGTTGGTCAGCGGTTTGATTTTGTTGGTGATCAGTTCGCGCTTGCTGGTGTGGGGCGCGGTGTCGATCGCCCACGATTTGGGCGTCAGCGATTTGATTATCGGTCTGACCATCGTCGCGGTCGGCACTTCGCTGCCGGAGTTGGCCTCGTCTATCGTCGCGGCTCGCAAGGGCGAGCACGACCTGGCGGTCGGCAACATCATAGGGTCCAACTTGTTCAATACCCTGGCCGTGGTCGGCTTGGCCGGCGCGATTCATCCGATGGCGATTCCGGTCGAAATCGTCAATCGCGATTGGCCGGTCATGGCTTTGCTAACGTTGTCGCTGTTCGCGCTCGGCTACGCCGGCAAACGCGGCTCGGGTCGTATCAACCGGGTCGAGGGCGGCTTGTTGCTGGCCGTTTACGTCGGTTATACCTTGTACCTGATCGAAACCGTGGTGAGCGCTTGAATATGAACTGGGAACAAGGTTTGCGCAACGCGGTGTTCCGCTGGGGCAATTGGCTGATGTATTCGCCGGGGCTGCTGTTGACGGTGGCGGTGCTGTTGGCCTATTGCGCGATCGAATACACCAGCACGCATTTGAGCGTGAATACCGATACCGCCGAGTTGATCGCGCCGGAGTCGCGGTTTCAGCAAAATCGCCGCAATTTCGAGAAGGCCTTCGGTCAGGAAATTCATACGATGCTGCTGGTGGTCGAGTCCTCCAGCCCGGAATTGACCAAGGCCGCCGCCGCGCGTTTGGCGCGTCAATTGCGGTCCGACACCGAGCATTTCACCAAGGTTTACCGGCCCGACGAAAACGCATTTTTCCAACGCAACGGCTTGCTCTATCTGGATACCGACAAGCTACAGGATTTTTCGGTCACCTTGGCCCAGGCCCAGCCCTTCATCGGCCGTATTTCCGCCGATCCCAGCCTGACCGGGTTTTTCTCGATTTTCGAGGACGCGCTGAACGCCGAAACCAAAACCGAGGAAGTGCCCATCGACCTGTTTTCGTTGATCGACAAGGTCAGCAACTCTCTGCACAAAACCCTGAACGGCGAAACCGACCTGCTGTCCTGGCAAAAATTGATCGCCGAAAACAATATTAGCGAAGAGCAGTCGGACAAGGCCTTCATCTTCGTTACGCCTAAATTCGATTTCAGCCAGATTCTGCCCGTCGAGCCGGCCATCAACACGATACGCCGGGCGGTAGACAAGATCCAGGACCCCAATCTGCCCAAGGTCAAGGTTTGGATCACCGGCGAAGTCGGCCTGGAACACGACGAAATGGCCGGCATGAGCGAAGGCACGTTCACGGCCAGCATCTTCTCGGTGGTGTTGGTGTGCGGCATCTTGCTGGTGGCTTACCGCTCCTGGCTGCTGATGTTGGCGACGCTGGCGACGCTGGCCTTGGGCATGGTATTTTGCGGATTGTTCGCGTCGGTCGCGGTCAAGCAACTGAACCTGATTTCGGTGGCCTTCGCGGTGTCGAACATCGGCTTGGGCGTTGAATACGCGATCCATTTCTGCCTGCGCTACCGCGACAATCTGGATCTGCACGGCAAGGATAAGACCCAGGCGATTCGCTCGGCGCTGCTGGCGACCAGTCCGTCGCTGATGCTGTGCGCCGGCACGACCTCGATCGGTTTGTACGCCTTTATTCCGACCGACTACCAAGGCATCTCGGAATTGGGTTTGTTGGCCGGTACCAGTTTGTTCATCTGTTTGTTCGTGACGCTGACGGTCTTGCCGGTATTGCTGAAAGTCATTCCGGCGCCGCCGTTCCACGATCTGCACGGCGAACAACCCGGCGCCTCCAAGCTGTCCGCCAGCTTGGCAACCTTTACGCTGCATTACGCCAAGCCTATCGCGTTCGCGACGCTGGTTCTGGCGGCGGCCGCGATTTATTTCGTCTTCCAGGTGCAGACCGATTTCAATCCCTTGAATTTGCGCGACCCGAATACCGAATCGGTCATCGCCTTTAAGGATTTGATGAAGGAGCGCGATACCTCGCCGATGACGCTGACCGTGCTGGCCAAGAACGACGCCGAGGCCCGCGACATGCAAAAGAAATTGACCGCGCTGAAAACCGTCGACAAGACCGTCAGTCTGTTCGATTTCGTGCCGGAGGATCAGGACGATAAATTGGCGATCATCGACGACATGATGCTGACCTTGGGGCCGCAAAGCCAATCTTTTCCGCAATTGAAAGTCGGCTCCGATCCGCTGCCGGCCATCAAGCGAATGATTGCGGCGATCGACGCCAATTTGCCGAAGAAGACCAAACCCGCCGAAATCGAGTCGCTAAAAACCTTTAAAAGCGAGTTGCAAGACGTGTTGGTCGAGCTGGATGCCCGCTTGCAGCCCGATCGCGGCGTGTTTATCGAAAAAATTCAGACATCGCTGCTCGGGACCTTGCCGACCGTGATGAACCAGTTGCTGACCGGCTTTCACGCCGAATCGGTGACGATGGCCAGCATTCCGCCGGAAATCGGCGAACGCTGGCTGAGCAAGGACGGGCTGTACCGTATCCAGATTTTCCCGAAGGAAGACTTGAACGATCTCGACGCTTTGCAAACCTTTATCACCGACGTGCAGGCCGTGGCGCCCGACGCCACCGACCTGCCGGTGATGTATTGGGAGTCGATGAAGGCCGTTATCGCTTCGTTCCAGGAAGCCATCATCATCGCATTGACCGCCATCGCGTTGCTGCTATTGTTTATTCGGCGCAGCATCGTCGATACGCTGCTGGTGATGGCGCCGCTGGTCTTGGCCGGCTTGTTCACGATGGCGACCACCGTGTTTACCGGCACGCCGATCAACTTCGCCAATATCATCGCGCTGCCTTTATTAATGGGCTTGGGTGTCGATAACGGAATACACATGGTCGAGAAACTGCACCACTCCTTGTCCGAGGAGCAAAACATTTATCAGTCCAGTACCGCCCGCGGCATGTTCTACGGTGCGTTGACGACGATTTCCAGCTTCATCGGTCTGGCGTTTTCGCCGCATCAAGGCATCGCCAGCATGGGTTTGGTCATCACGATAGGCATTTTTTGGATCATGACCTGCACCTTCGTGGTGTTGCCGGCCCTCAGCAAATTGGTGTTGAAACCGGTCGAACCGCTGCCGGCGCCATCGGTTTAGCGGGGCGAGGCCAACGCGTAGCCGGCAAAATCCATCGCTTGAATGTTCTAGTTAACTTTTAGGGGCAACAATGTTCGTAATCATTGGTTATGTAATCATCCTGGGCTGCGTACTGGGTGGTTTCTTGATGGCCGGCGGACATCTCGGGGTGCTGTGGCAGCCGGTCGAGGTGTTGATCATCGTCGGTTCGGCGTTTGGCGCCTTCCTGGCCAGCAACTCGCTGACGGTCAGCAAGGCGGCCATGGCCGGCGGTACCGCCACCTTGAAGGGCAGCACCTATACCAAGGAATATTACATGGAGCTGCTGATGAGCTTTAACGCGCTGAGTCAAAAAGCCCGTAAGGAAGGCTTGTTATCCCTGGAAAAAGTGGTGGACGATCCGGAAGGCAGCTCGATCTTCGGCGAAAAAATCGTCCACGACCATCATTTGATGGAATTCATTTGCGACAAACTGCGCTTGATCCTGACCGGCGTCGACGTCAATCAGCTCGAGGACATCATGGATGCCGAGATCGAAGTCCATCATGCCGAAGGCAACGAACCGATCAAGGCCGTCCAAAAAGTCGGCGACGGCATGCCGGCCTTCGGTATCGTCGCGGCGGTGATGGGGGTGGTGCATACGATGGAGTCGGTCGGTATTCCGCCGGCCGAGCTGGGTAAATTGATCGCGGCGGCCTTGGTCGGTACCTTTCTCGGTATCTTGGTGTCTTACGGCTTTATCGGCCCGGTGGCGTCGGTCATGGAAGCCCGCCTGGAAGAAGAGAGCAATGCCTACAAATGCACCCAGAAGGGCTTGCTGAATTGCGCGAAAGGTACGTCGCCGGCCATGACCGTCGAATTTATGCGTACCACGATTCCGCACCACTCTCGGCCCGACTTTGCCGAACTCGAAGCGGCCTTGAAAGCCGGCAAGTAAAGGGTAATCCGCGATGGCCGAACAACCGATAATCATCAAGAAGGTCAAGAAAGGCGGTCACGGCGGCCACCACGGCGGCGCCTGGAAAATCGCCTATGCCGACTTCGTGACGGCGATGATGGCGTTTTTCTTGTTGATGTGGTTGCTGGGTTCGACCGACGAAGCCACCAAGAAAGGGATTTCCGAGTATTTCCAAAACCCGTTCGGCGTGGCGATGAGCGGTTCCGGCGTCGGCGACCGCGCCAACATCATCAAGGCCGGCGGCTCGGATTTGGCCTCCAAGGATGTCGGTCAGGTTCACATGGGCGAGGACAAGCCGCCACCGCCGGCGCCGCCTTCGCCCGAGGACATCGAAAAACTGGCCGAGGAACAGGAAAAGCAAAAGCTGGAAAAATTGCAGGAAAAAATCGAATCCATGCTGGATGCCAACGCCAAACTGGCCGAATACAAGGATCAAATCAAACTGGAAACCACGCCGGAAGGCCTGAAAATCCAGATCATCGATGCCCAAAACCGGCCGATGTTCAAGCTGGCCAGTTCCGGGATTGAAACCTATGCTCAGGCCATCCTGCGCGAATTGGCGCCGGTGATCAACGAACTGCCCAATAAGGTGACGATCAACGGTCACACCGACGCCTTGCCGTTTCCCAGCAACCGGAGCGGCTATTCCAACTGGGAGCTGTCCAGCGATCGGGCCAACGTGGCGCGCCGGGAGCTGACCCAAGGAGGTTTGGGCGAGGAGAAGGTACTGCGGGTGGTGGGGCTGGCATCGAGTATTTCCTACAACGTGCAAGACCCGACCGACCCGATGAACCGGCGTATTTCGATCATCGTTATGAACAAGAAGACCGAAAACCAGGTGCTGCACGACGGCGCGGAGGACCTGCCGGCCTTGCAAAACGTATCTCCGGCGATACAGCAAAATACCAAGATCGGGCCGACTTCCTGACGGCCGAACGGATTTTCGTCCCGAAGTATGAAAAGAGGGGCGAAGCGACTTCAGCCGCGATCGAAGACATTCCGGCACCGAACCGTGTATTGCCAACGAATTTTTAGGGCCACCCGTTATGACGCCGCTACATTGCCCCGGAAAATGAAGCTTCGTGCCGAAGAACAACACCCAATTTCGACAAAGCGTCGTTCCCGTCCTGACTTTCCACGCGAAATCCGGCTGAAGTAGGTCGCAATGCAATGGCTCAAAGTTCTGGCCTGCCAAGCCGCCGCACTCGTCCTGACCGCTTCGTTAAATCGCTACTGGCCGCAACCGCTAGGCTGGCTGTTACTGATCCAGGCCGGCGCCGCCGGAGTATTCTCTCGCCTGCTTCGCCAACCCAAGTGGTGGCTGCCTATCCATTTGGTATTCCTGCCGGCGCTGGTACTCGCTACGACTCTACAATTGTCGCCAGTCTGGTACTTGGCCGGATTTTTGGTCATGCTGCTGGTGTTTTGGGGGACGTTTCGCGGCGACGTGCCGTTGTTCTTGTCCTCGCCGGCCGTGGCGCTGGCGCTGGCGGACATTGCAAAAACAGAGGGGGCGAAAACCTGCGTCGAAATCGGCGCGGGCGTCGGTAGCGTCGCGCTGCCGCTGGCGCGGCAGTGTCCCAAACTGAGGATTGCCGCCTGGGAGCGAGCGCCACTGCCCTGGCTGCTGGCCCGCTGGCGCTGCCGACATCAGTCCAATGTCGCGGTCCAACGTCTCAATCTCTGGCAACAGTCCGTGGCGGAATACGACTTGGGTTACGCCTTTCTGTCTCCGGCCGTGATGATCCAAATCGGCGGCAAAGTCCGCGCCGAAATGCGCCCCGGCAGCCTGTTCGTTTCCTCGTCGTTCCCGATTCCGGATTGGCCGCCTGAAACCGTCGTCGAACTCTCCGATCCCCGCCGCACCCGCCTATACTGCTACCGCCTGCCCGAGCTTGGTGGACCGGGAGGAGTAAAATAAGCGGCGAATTACGCCAACGAGCTTATGGCGCTGCGCTAAATTTTGGGGATGGCGGGTTTCGACCCAAGGCGAAAGTTCGTGTATTTATCTTGAATGCCGGTTTAAAATTTATATCAGCCATTCAAATAATAAAAGTTGTAGGGTGGATAAGCGAAGCGCCATCCACCTATTTGCGTTCCTATGGTGGATGGAGTTTCGCTTATCCACCCTACGGCCCTGATCAATGACTTTAACCTACCCAAACCCCGTATTTGTCATGATTTCTAAGTACTTCTATGCTGTGTGCGAAGCGAACAACTTTGAAAAGCCCGGTGCGGTAATTCCGCACGCCGGGATTTGTGAGGGGGCAGTCGGGCAACTGGCTGTTCTACCTTGATGATATTGCGAGAAAACATATGCTCCTAAAAAATAGAGAAATACTTAATCCCTATTTCTCTGGCAATGACAGCGCCTCAAATCAGTACAAGAATGGCATGATATCTGCCATTAGTGATCTTTCAAATTGCCTAAATGAAAGGGAAATGGAAGATTTAATAAAAAACAAACTACAACTCTTTTCTAGTTCACTTAATGAGCCGCAATATTTGCAATCGGCATGTGAACTAGTCATTTGCTCATATCTAGCAAAGTTATATAAAAATGCGTTTAAGTATGAGCTACAAGTAAACCCGCCAAAGGATGTTGATTGCTCATTTACTGAGAGTGGCATCCAGTTCAACGTAGAGATTAAGTGTGCGGATTTCTCAAAGAGCAACCGAATTAACGAAGAAGACGGTTATAAAATTGGGTTTCTTGGCCGAAATCCAGACGTTGACGCAGTATTCAATGATCTTGCCGGTGCATTTCAAGCAATTCCTGATGGAAAGCCTTTAATAAAGCAGCAGCACATGGACAACAAATTAAAAGACTATCTTCAGTCTGCACACGGAAAATTCTCTCAGCAATTAAGAGAAGACCATTTGAATGTTTTAGCCATTTGCTGCGACACGCCACTGGATATACAGAAATGGTTTGGATACATGTATGAAAATCAAGGGCTTTTTACTAATGATTCCTTTTATGAAAAGGAAAATTACAATCTTGTTGATATTGTATTCATAACAAATCTATACCATCGGCATTATTTATATAGGAGCAAAGACAAAATATCTAACCATTGGCTCCTCGATAAATCATTTAACTTAGTTTTCTCAAATCCGCACAGGCTCTTAGATAAAAAATCATCCATATTGCGATTTTGCGACATAATGCCAAATTACTCACATGAACTTTGCAAATATCAAGTTCCAGGCGATGCTGAAGACTATGTAAAAAACTCAATAAGAATTCCTCACTTCGTAGGAGATGAGCTTGAAGCGAAAGGTATTTTTCATTTCCAACCAAACTCAGAGATCACGGCGGAAAATATTTAACAAATCGCACCATGAGATATTATACAACCCACAAATATTACACTGCCCTTTAACTCGTCGTTAAGCGGCTGCTTTTAGGTGCTAAGCGCTTAGCAATAAGTTGAGGGGTATGTGGTCTTTTCCAATCCACATCGTCATAGGGCCGTAGGGTGGATAAGCGAAGCGCCATCCACCTATTTGCGTTCCTATGGTGGATGGCGCTTCGCTGAGCGGGACGGGGTATGTACCCCGTCCTGAACGTTTCAAGCCAGTTTGAAAGTCAGTTGAACGTTACGGACGGATTGAATAATCCGTCCCGCATCCCGGCTCTGCATCCCACGCCAAGTTATGAGCGGTTATTGATGATGTTTTTCTATAGACAAACCATCCAATGCCATCTCGCCGCGTATCCAGCCAACTGAATGCCGGCACCTATTACCTGACGCTAACCGTCCCACGTTGGTATTACCTGTTCGATCGCTTTGATCGTTGGAAAATATTGGCGGATTCGTTCCGTGAATGACAACAATATGCTCATTCACAGCCATTTGGCTTGTAAAGCGAAGGGAGGGTTTTGGTCGATCAGAGCCTTACCTTTTCCTTGCCCTGAGACTGCCACACGGCGTACCGCGTTGGGTTTCGACCGGATGAACGGAATGTCGGTCATAGGCTGGGTTGGCTAAACTGGATTGCATGGTTCTCGGCTAGTTTCCGCTTGCAAGGCGCTGATAGTTGAGTTTATTGTCGCGTGAAGCGTCGCCTGCTCGGAGCGCCGCTATTCGGACGGTTATCGTTGCGGGCGGAATTCGTGGCCTTGCGATAGAGGTTCTCGCGCGGCAATGGGAAACCGCGCGAACTTGAACGCTTGGTATCGCGCGGAGTCCGGAGTCGCCGATTGGGGGAATGGGGTGGTCCGGCAATTGCCGTCCGCGGCGGACAAACTCCGCCGCCCCGATGCGGGCTTTGCTCCCTCTGCTGTCTATCCTCTGCCTGGGCGATCGGGACTTCGGCACCTCCGGCCGCATTTCAAAACGGGTGGCGACTCGGGACTCACCCGCCACTGTAACCATTCAAACATCGCGCTCGCGGCCGGCTCTTGTTTGTTACAAACACAACAAACAAATGCAATCTTTTTGTCGTTAAATCAATTGCTTATAAAGTGGTGTAAAATATGAATTAAGCACGTTATGCAAAAATAATGTTGCGTTCGCTTGCTTATCAATTGTCGGTATTTATGTCTGAAATCATTCTGTTCCCCGTTCCGGACAGGCAACAAAAATCGGAGCTCGATGCGGTTATCGACGATGCGCTAAAGGCCATTCCGAAGAACGACAGAGAGAAACTGAGATTTGAATTGATTAAAACGATAGACGGCTTCGATACCTTTTTCACCGAGTGGTCTTTGAGTTTGCCTGAAGATAGCGATGAAACGTTGAGAAAACAAATCTACGATATTGCGCATCAGGAACATGATCGAAAAATGCGTATGCTGAAAGAAATTATGCGCTTAAAGATTAAAGTGCTGGTCGCGGAATATCGCCAGCGAAAGTAATCTGGTGATTTTTGGTAATTTCACCTGTTATTTTGGAGGCGATTGCTAATACTAATTATCGTCGATAGCAGGATATTAACTTAATCCTAAAAAGAGCAGTTTGGCGATGAAAAATTCCGTTCGTCCTGAGTTTGTCGAAGGGCGCGCGGGATTTTTCATTCACCCGTTTGGCGAGTGTATTGCGAGCCGTCCATGCTTCGACGTTGCTCAGCACGAACGGCCCGCAATACACGCCAACTGTCCTTTTTAGGTTAATCGTTTTCGAGTCAAAATAGTCTTTGAGGAGTGTTATATGAGTCAACTTGCCGAAGTAAATTGTGTTGCGGAGCTTGATGTCGAAGCCGATAAGTTGCTGGTGGCGTTTGCAAGCTCGGATGGGGAAATTATCAATCAGCATTTCGGCTCGTCGTCAGGCTTTCACGTGTACAGTATCGATGCCGATAGCGCGATTCCGTTGGCGGCTAAATCGTTCGGCAAGGAGCTACGCGACGGTAACGAAGACAAGCTGAAACCGAAACTGGCTTGGTTGAACGGCTGCGATTTGGTCTACTGCGGCTCGGTTGGCGGCTCCGCGACCAACGAGTTGATCAAATTGGGCGCGCATCCAGTCATCGTTAAAGGCGGGCCGGATATTGAAGAAGTGGTTGCCGAGATACAAAAAGAATTGGCCGGTACCTTGTCTCCGCTGCTGGAGCGCATTTTTAAACAAAAATCCGGTAAAGATCAGGGCCGTTTTGACGAGATGGCGGACGAAGAATGGGATGAATAAAATGACGTCCGGTCATTTGAATTAAATGCCTTTTAAACTTCTAATATTTGCCACGCTTTCGAGTTGATCGCTAGCGTGGCAACGCTGAATTTATTCAATATCTCCCGCCAGAGCGGCGTCCACCGCTCGCAAAATATAATCATTGTCGCGAATATGCCGGGCAAGCTCTATGATTTCTTCATAGGCATAATGGTGTAAATTGAAACTGATTCGGTCGATTTGCTTGTCGTCAATAAAAATGTCCAGTATCAAAAGCGCCGACGTGTCGTGCGGGTGAGCGTTATCGAGCACCTTGACGCTGGATACGATTTTCATGTGTTCATCGATTGGGTTGATATATCGCAACGACGATAAATGTTCGATTTGTACCGGGCTTAATTCGTTATGACTGTTGCTCATGAGGCGGAAATAATGGCTGGCTCTATGGATTTGGAGATATTGCAAAAGCAAAGCCCATGCCATGTCTTTTGGGTTTGTCCGTCGCCCAAAACCCCGCGTGCCCGGATACAAGCGTTCCGGGCGGTTGTGTCCGCGTATCGACGGTGCCGAACTTGCATCTTTAGGCAATCCCTGTAAAGTTGGCGACGCTGAAATCGTTTCGATTTCAAGCGGGTACGCGCGTTGGGTTTAGACGGCCATTCTCCGGACTACCCGTCTTATAGCGGTTGCGCGCGACCGAAAAATTATAATAACAACAGCAACCGAGAGGTTTGGATTCATGAGTTTGGAAACCAAGTTCAGCAATGCGCAGTTGCGGCGCATCAATTTACAATCGATTCTCTATCTGTGTTCCTGTCCGTCGCAAGTCGGCGTGCAGATCGACAGCCTGCGCAAGCTGTACGAATATCAAGCCGATTGCGCCGAGCGCGGCCGTAGCGAATTGCAAAGCCAAGTGCACGAACGCATCGCCGAGGCCACGTTGGCCGCGCATCGGATCATGGAGGATTGCCTGCAGGATGTGTTGAGCCTGGAGGGCTGGGACCCGCTGACGCTGGAAATGCCGGAAGGCTTGCGGACCCTGCTGGAACAGGAAATCGACGGCGGTTGAGGGTGCGAGAATGACCGCGCCGGTCCGCCGTCGACCAACCGTTAAACCTGCGGCTCGAATTCCACCGAAAAGCGGCCGTAGCGTTGCAGGATCGCCGGCATCAACAGTAAATTCAATAGCGTCGATGACGCCAGGCCGCCGATGATGATCGCTGCCATCGGTCCCATGATTTCCCGGCCCGGGTTGTCGCTGTCGAAGGCAATCGGCAACATTGCCAGCGCGGTGACCAGCGCCGTCATCAAAATCGCGGGCAGGCGCTCCTGGGCGCCGCGGACCAGGGTCGCCTGATTCCAAACCTGGCCTTCGAATTCGATCAAATGCCGGTAATGCGAAATCAGCATGATGCAGTTGCGCACGGTGATGCCGAACAAGGTAACGAAGCCGACGAAGGAGCCGACCGACAGGGTGGCGTCGGTGACGACGACGGCCGCGACGCCGCCCAACAGTGCGAAGGGTAGATTCAGCAAGGTCAGCAGCATGTGGCGCAGGCTGCCCAGGGCGATGTACACGAAAATCAGCACGCCGACTCCGGCCAGCAAGGCATGCACGACCAACGACTCGCGGGCGTCGGCCTGCTCCATGGCCGCGCCGACGAATTGCGGATGGGCGCTGCCGGTCCAGGCGATTTCGCTGTTGACCCGGCGTTTCAGTTCGGCGACGAACTCGTCCATGTCTCTATCCTCGACCTTGCAAGTCACGGTCTGTATACGCTGCGCGCCTTGATGCAGGATGTTGTACCGACCTTCGCCGTGGCGGATGTCGGCGATGTCGCCGAGCAACACCCGCTGACCGTCGGCGTTTTTCAACGGCAGTTGCCGCAGGAATTCCGGGTCGTTGCGCTTTTCCGGCGGCAAGGTCACCGCCACGTTAAAGATCCGGTTGCCCTGGATGTGCTTGCCGACGATGCGGCCTTCGTAGGCGGTTTGCAGGGTCGTCATCACTTGCGCGGGGCTGATGCCGCGAAACTTCAGGCGCTCGCCGTCGAGTTGGATTTGCAGCGTCGCGGTGGCCGGCGGCGAGCGCATCTGAATGTCGGCGGCGCCGGGGATGCCGGCGATCAAGGCCGCCAATTGTCGGGCCTTGCCGTCGAGTTCGTTCAAGTCGTTACCGTACAGATTCACGACCACCGGTGCGGTATAACCGGAAATGGTTTCGTCGACCCGCTCGGTTAAAAAGGTGTTGGCTTCGAAGCCGATGCCGGGAAATTGTTCCAGCACGTCGCGCAGGCTGTCCAAAACCCGTTGTTGCTCGCGGCCGGACAGCGGTTTCAATCGCACTTCGTATTCGCTGTAATGGCTACCGTAGGTGTCGGCGCCACGTTCGGCCCGGCCCGCCCACTGCGACACCGACTCGACGCCTTCGATGTCGGCGAATTGTTCGCTCAATAAGGCGCCCACCCGCAATGATTCCTGCAACGAAGTGCCCGGCGCGCTGGCGGTATGGACGATGAAGTGACCTTCGCGCAATTCCGGCAGAAATTGATGATCCAACTGTAAAAACGCCGCCAGACCGGCCGCGCAAGCGATCAGGCCGATGCCGGCCACGGCGTTGAAATGGCGAGTGGTCCACAGCAAATGTTTGGCGTACCAGGGTTTCAGGCGCTTGATCAACGGCGGCTCGGCGGTGTCCGGCAGGCGCCGCCGCAGCAGCAGGTGGCAGAGCGCCGGGGTCAGGGTTAGCGCCACCAGCAGCGACATCATGATCGCCAGAATGTAGGACACGCCCAGCGGCGCGAACAAACGGCCGCTAACGCCGGCCAGGGTTAACAGGGGCACGAACACCAGCGCGACGATGAAGCTGGCGTAAACCACCGAGCCGCGTACTTCCAAGGAAGCGTGGTAGATGACTTCGTCGCTGGGGTCGGGGTGAATCTTCAGGCGGTTTTCGCGCAGGCGCCGGAAGATGTTTTCGGTGTCGATGATGGCGTCGTCGACGACTTCGCCCAACGCAATGGCTAGTCCGCCCAGCACCATGATGTTTAAATTCACGCCGCAAGTCAGCAACACCAGGGCGGCGGTCAGTAAGGACAACGGAATCGCGGTAGCGGCGATCAGCGCGCTGCGCAAATCGAACAAAAAGCCGTACAGCACCAACAACACGAAGGCGCCGCCGAGCAACAAATGGCCGGCTAGATTGTGCAGCGAGGTCTCGATGTAGTCGGCCGGCCGGAACAGATGGGCGTGGAAGGCGATGGCTTGTTGCTCGAACAGCGGTTGAAACTCCTCGAGCACCGTTTCGACTTGCCGCGACACCGACAAGGTGTTGGCGCCGTACTGGCCGATGATCATCATCACGATGGCTGGCTGGCCCTGGATTTGCGCGGCGCCGATGGCCGGGGCTGGCGCATAGCCGACCTCGGCGACATCGCCGAGCAAAATGTTGCTGCCGTTCAAACGCTTGACCACCAATTGTTCGAATTGGCGCGGATTGCTCGGTTGACCGCTGAGCTGCAGCGAAAAGCGCTGATTGCCGTTGTCGATGAAGCCGGCGCCGCTGATTTCGCTGGCGCTGGCGGCGGCGTTGACCACTTCGTCGATCGACAAGTTATATCGCTGCAAAGCCGCCGGCAGCAGCTGGATTTGCAATTGTTGAATGTCGCCGCCGAACACGTTGACATCGGCGACGCCGGGTACCGCCAGCAGGCGCGGCACCAAGGTCCAATCCACCAGGCTGCGCAATTCCAGCAGCGATTTGCCGCCGGCCCGCAAGCCTATCGTCATCACGGTGGCCGACGACGACGACAGCGGCAGCGGAATCGGCGTACCGACTCCGGCCGGCAAGCGCTGAGCGATGCCGGTCAATCGCTCGCCGACCAACTGCCGGTTGCGGTACACGTCGCTGCTTTCCTCGAAGGTAGCGGTGACGATGGACAGGCCTTGTATCGATTGCGAGCGCAAGTTTTTCAGGCCGATCAGGCCGCTAACGGCCTGTTCGATCTGCTGGCTGACCAACACTTCCACTTGCTCGGCGGCCAGGCCAGGCGCTTCGGTTTGGATGATGACTTGCTTGGGCGCGAACTCCGGAAAAATGTCCAGGCCGGCATTGGCGAAGCGATAGCCGCCGTAGCCGAATAGCAGCAGGGCCAGCGCGATGACGATGCCGGAATAGCGGATGGAAAAACGGACCAGGAGTGCGAGCATGTTTGAGCGGCGGTTGGCGAATCGGCTATTTTGCCCGTTCCAGTGCTCAAGGTCCATGCGGGTAGGTGACAAGTAGCCGCCTCGCTTTCCCGAAATCCCTTCCCGAATGGGCCGGCTATCCAATTCCCGGAACGTTGTCTCGCCACTCGGTCAAATGCGATCGAACTTAGCCGGTCGGTTTCGATCGTCCCGCTGAGTTTTGACTTAACCGAGAAGGCCGGATTTCAAACCTTGGAACACGATGATGCGCGCCCGAATGATGAGTTGTAAGCAGCAAGCAACTGATGTCTATAACAAAAATCATATGGGTCGTATAACATTTCTCGAATTTTGCCCCTAAGGCGATTTTTATATAGTGCTTCGAACCTGGTTTCAGCCAGCTCGATACCGGCCGGCTTCCGGTCAAACCAGAAGCAATTTTATGAATTCAATTTAGAGGTGAAGATATGAAGATGAAAAAACCGGTCACGATGGTGTTGGCGATTATCATGGGATTCGGCACGCACGCCGCCATGGCGAGCGACTTAATCGGTGGAGGCGCGAGCTGGAGCGGAGTGGGCTCGACCGGGCAAGGTTTCGGCGTTGGCGACGCCCAAATAGGCGGACACGGCGATGCCTTCGACACTGGTTTAACCTTTCGCGTCGATGGCGTTTCGTTCAATCCGACAAGCTACCTGAGCAGCGGTCAAACGATCACCAGCAGTGTCGCGACGCTGAGTAATCTGCAAACTCAGGTTCAGTTTTACGCCGATACCGCAACACCCACGCTACGTACTCTGATCACGTTGACCAATAACGGCAACGCCGGCATTTTCACTAAGGTGGGCCTGTGGACCAACGTCGGATCTGACGAATCGACTCAAACCATCGCCAGCAGCGACGGCGATTCCGCATTCAGCACCCAAGACCGCTGGTTAATTACCGACGATTCCAGCGTCAACTCGGGCGACCCGGCCAATACCCATGTAATTTACGGCATGGGCGGCCTGGCGCCATCCTTTGTTAGCAATACCGTTTTCAGTTCCGCAGGCAGTCAAGGCGTCCACGCCGATTTTCTGCTGAACATCGCCGCAGGCCAATCGCGCTCACTACTATTTTTTAACCAGATATTCGTACAAGCCGGCGATGCCCGAACGGCGGCGACCGTTTTCGATCATCTATCCGAATCCAATGCGCTGTTGGCCGGTTTGAGCGCGGAGCAAATCGCCGGCGTCGCCAATTGGCGGTTCGCGCCGGTGCCGTTACCCGCGGCCGTCTGGATGTTCGGTACCGCATTGGCCGGTTGGCTGGGCTTAGCGCGCAAATCTTACCGATCTTGATAGCTTTCGGGTTTCAGGCCTTACCGCCTGGAACCCCTTCGCGCATTCACCTGGAGTACCACATGAAACCGCAACTTTTATTAGCGCTCGCTCTGCCCTTGTTGAACGGTTGCGCCGCGACCGCCCGCTCGTTGAGTTCGAGTAAAGTATTTGCGCCGTCGTGCCCGACCGCCGCCACGCCCACCTACAAAGACCCTGATCTCACGATATCCTCCGTCTCATTGACTTCAGCCGGAGTCTCGGACGACCAAACGCCAAGATGTTCCCAAAAGGAATCGGTTTATAGCAACGCGGTCTGGATTCCGGTCCTGGGACCGCTGTTCGACCTGAGCACCAACACCAGCCCAGATCGAAAAGGCACCTGGTATTTGGTATCCGCGGCTTTTCCGCTCATCGGCCCTGCCTTGCAGCTTAGCTACGGCGCCAAGCAATGCATCGCCGAGTGTTTGCCCACCCCGGTCACGCGGGTACCCAACGTTGCCGACTATTTCGACCGGGCGTTAAACGTATCCGACGCCAACTGCCGTACCTTCCTGACGCGCTTCTATGCCAATGTCAATGGCGCCAACGAATCAAAAGACAGCCTGAATTCGCTCAGTACCATTACCGCCACCGGCGCGGCATTCGCCAATCCGTTAGCTGGAGCGATCATCTCGGGCACCAAAACCGTGTTGGAAGACGGTATCGGCAGTTTCAGCAACAATTATCTGCAGGGTAAATTAATGCCGGACTTGATTACGACGATACAAAAATATCGTCAGACCGCCCGAAAGGAACTCGATACTCCGCTTTACGCACCAGACTCGGTGGAAGACGTCGTACGAAGCGTAAACAATTACGACAGTCTATGCGCGATCGACACCGCTGTGCAGATCATGGTGGAATCGGTTAACAATCAAAATTCCGGCAACGACAAAACCAACAACCAGGACCAGAACATTCAGCTCAAGCACCTTGGCTTGGGCGAATAGGTTCGAGCTCCGCCCAAACCCGAGAGAACTACTATGAGTACAACTAAATTTTATGTCTGGGTTACGCCGTCCTATTTCGACGGTTCGTCAGTCGATCATACTTGGGTAACGACTTACGATAACCGCGCCCATCCCTACCGGGACGATAGAGAAGTCGAGTCGGCGGGCCAGAATTATTGGTATTGTTGGGGGAAATTTCATCCGAGAGGCGAATCCGACGACTACGATAGCGGCTTGATCGGCAACCAACCGGGAGATCCAAACCGCGCACTCTGCCTAGTCAAACCTAACAACGCCGACGCGCGAGGCACGATTTTCAATTACGGTGTCGACGGCGTTTGCCACCAATTAGCCAATCAAGTGTTATTCGCGACCGCACTCGACGGGAAGCTACCGCTCCGGGTTTCAAAGGCCAGGGGGTATAATGTCAGTCTGTTTTTTTATGGGACCTACGGTTTGCAACGACAGGTTTGGAACCAGAAGACCGACACCTGTTTAAATCTGCATCAGGTCAGCAGAATGGCGGGAATGGCGGAAGCAGAAGACGAGTTCGAGCAACTGTTGCGAATCAAGATGGGCGACGCGAACGAAGAACAAATCGCAGGTTTGCTGGCATTGCGCGCCACCTTGCCTGACCGAGGCGCGCGAGCGATGGCACTGGCCGAGGAACGGCTTACCGCCGAGGCATTGAACGCCCGAAACCAGCAAATCCTTGAACGCGCCCGGACTGTGTTGGGCGACGACCAATACCGTCTGGTTTTCGGCGTCGAACCGGGCGACGCCGTGAACCTGATCGATCCGAACGTTTTTCGCAGGACGCAAAACGCCGAAGGCTGAGGTTCCGCATCCGGCGAGTTGGAGGATTGCCGAGACAGGGCTTAACGCCCCGCTCGGCAGTCCGGAATAGAACTAATAAATCCGGCGAAACGGACTGTCATCTTCCGTAGTTGTTTCATGCAGTCTGACTTCGGCGTGTTCGCCGCATTTCAAAATGCCGAAGCGGCCGCTGCCCCCGCCGATACTCAAGAAACCGCCCGCGCCCGGCCGCGCCGCGCCGGACGAGACGACTTCCCAGAAGCGATCCGGATCGCCGTGCGCCAACGGCCCGGCGTTACGGTGTATGTCGCCGGTCAGCACGATAGCGTTTTGCGGCGCGCGGGCCAACATCCATTGGTAGTCCCGGTAATCGTGCCAACTCTCGCCGCCTAGCTTCAGCGTACTTCCGGACGCGATAATTTTATGGCCTTGCCATTGCTCAAATTGCTGCGACATCCATTCGAGCTGTGCCTCGCCGTGCATCCAGGCGGTAAGCCGACTGGGCGCTTCTCTGAAAGTTCGGCCGTCCAAGGTCACAATTCGAACATTTTCGACATCCAACACCGTCTGAATGCCTTGGTCTTCGCCAGCCAGTAGCTCGGCCAAATCGGGCGGCGGCGGATAGTCCGAGCCGCCGGAATTTCTGGTTTGCAAACAGTGTTTGAATTGCATGAACAACCCGCGCGAAATCAAACGCTTCGCTTTAGGCACCGCCTCTTTGCAATCGGACTGATCCCGGCCGCGGCTGTTGTTCCAGGCGAAGTCGTGATCGTCCCAAGTCATGGCAATTTGCGATACCTCGCCAATCAACCGCCGAAAACTCATGACTTGCCACTGTTTGCGGTAGCAGGCGTAAAGCGCCTCCGCAAAATCTTCGGGCGACATCCGGTAAGGCTTGCCGCGCGGCTTGGAACTTCCCAGGAACCCAAAGCTAAAATCCATGTAAACCGAGTCACCCAATAGCACCAACACATTCGGTTTTTGAGCCCGTATCCGGTCCCAGACGTTCTGGATGGGATCGGCGTCGGCGTCCATGCAAGAGGCAAAGGCGATAGTCGTATCGTTCATGGTATTCCCGTGGCTAAAATTTGAAGGCGGCGGGCCCGCCGCTGGTATGGCGCACAGCCGAAACGCGTTGGATTCTAAGTAGCGCCGGGACTACGGTAAATATGACGAATGTTATAGGCAGCGCTTGGACGGATTCGGCGGCGGGTGCTTTAATGCCTGTGCGAGTCGGCCGGCGACCAACTCGGCAAACGGATCGTCACGGTGGTGCCGGAGTCGGCCGGGTCTTGGCGAGATACCACGTCGATTTCCCCGTTCAGTTTGCTTAAAATTGTCTTGGCCAGCGGCATGCCGTAACCGGTACCCGGCTCGCCGGCGGTGCCGAGGCGAGTGGTGGACTCGCAGGGGTTGAACAGATTGCCCAACAAGGATTGCGGCATGCCGATGCCGCGATCGGCGACCGTCAGCGTTACCGTGTCGCGGGATTGCAGCAGAGTTATCGCGACCGTTTGGCCGGGCCTGGAAAATTTGATCGCATTACCCACCAGGTTGGCGATGACGACATTTTTCATCAGCGCCGCGTCTACTAACACCTCGGCCGGCGCATCGCCGATCTCGGTCTCAAAGGCCAATTGTTTTTGACGAGCTTGTTCGTCCATCAAGGCCAACGTTTCCAACAGCATCCGCCGCATCGATGCCGGGGCCAGTTCCAAGGCCAACTTGCCATCTTTCAATGCGCGCAGCTTTCGAACCTGCTGGATAATAGAGGTCAACTCGCCAAGCGCGTTGTCCACCAGCGCCATGATTTGCTCGGCGTCGTAGCGGCCCGTTTTGGCGGCCTGATTCATCAATTGAATCGCATTGATTGGATTTGCCACGTCGTGCACCAAAATTCTCAACAGATTTTCGGTTTCCTGGCGTTGCTTGTGCAGTTCGCGTTTGGCCGAAGCTTCAAGCCGAATGAAATAGTGGCTGATCAGGATATTGTAGATACCGAAACCGACCAGGTTTATCAATTTGACCTGTTCGTAACTACCTGCTTCGGCGACCAGATTAGGCAATATTCCAATATGGTTGGCGCCGACGAAAGTCGCAAAAGTTACCGCCATCACAAATGCCCCCACCCAGACGCCTCTTACGCCGTAAAACAAACCGAATACCCATGGCGTTCCCGCCAGCCAGAACGCACCCGGCGACTCGTTGCCGCCGGCGCAAGCCATGATCACAAACACCAATCCGACGCCGATCGTAACCGTATACGCGGCATAGCACTTTAGGCTTTGCGTTGCGAGATAAACCAGCGGCGCCAGGCAAACCAGCCCGTATAAGGGCAGCAAAATCGGCCAATAGCGAGTGGTATGGAACGAAAAATATTGTTCGGCGATGAAATACGGCGGGAAGATTACGCATGCCCAGAAGAACACGCCGATTTGGTGGAAGCGGGTGCGCAAATCGATAAAGTCGCCGCCTGCCGGTAGCGCGAATAAATTCAGCGGCGAAAATTCGGTTTGGCTACGCACGTTTGCAGCGGCTAAACAGGACGACGGATCACGTCAAACCGTTCCGTTGCGCATAAGCGATCAACTCGCCTCGCCCGGATAAACCGAGTTTACGGTAAATGTTGTGCAAGTGAATTCGGACGGTACCTTCCTGAATATTCAGACGAGCGGCGACGGTCTTATTTCGCGAGCCGACTGCGATAGCTTTAACCAGTTCTATTTCGCGATCGGTCAGCAAATCCCTGACTTTAAGCCGCGCCGCATCGCGCTCCAGCACTCGGCCCACGCTACCGATTTCCAACCACAGTCCGCCAGCATGCACTTTTTTAACCGCCTGAACCAACAAAGTCGGGGGCATGGTTTTCAAAACCACGCCGCGTACGCCCCAGTTCATCGCTTCCAGCAACCGGTCGTCGTCCATACAATAGGTATAAAGCAAGGTCCTACAAGCCAGGGATTCGCCGTGCAGGGTTTTCAATACGTCGAATCCGTCAACCCGGGGCAGGTTGACGTCCAGCAGCAAGAGGTCCGGACGGATGTCGCGGACCGCCCGCAAGGCCTCCTCGCCGTCGCTGGCTTCGGCCACCACCGCGAACTCCGGGTCGTTGCCGAACAACATGCTCAAACCCATCAATGTCATGGGGTGATCGTCGGCGATGACAAGTCTGATTGGCGATGGGGCGTCCATGCGTTTCAATGAAGTTGCTAATAATGGCGTCGAATAATGGTACACAAATTGACTGAGTGGGCCGCGATTTTCGCTTCCAAGGTAAACTCGCCTTAAAAACGGTTACCGGTCGTCGGATGCAATCGTCTTGTCGCAAGCGACGATTTCGAACGAAAGCAATACGTGTTAAGCGCTGCCGACTCAACCGCCGGCTCACGGTTTCGATTCTTTAGGACTCGGCCCGCGCCCGCCCCCCGTCGTTTAACGCTAGCGGGGCGCGGCAGGATTGCCGCACCCCACGGCGTCGTTTATCGGCGCCACTTAATCAAAGCGGCGCGTTTCAAGCGGATTGACGGCAATTCAGGTTTTTCGGCGCGATTTGGTGTTAACCGCGCCGATGCCAAGTAGCGCCGAGCCCATTAACCAGATCGCGCCGGGCAACGGCACCGTGCCGATGCCGCCGTTATCGATAGGCGTGGCCGGGTCGCAGTATTTGACGAAAAACTCGGCGCCCGCGAATAGATAGTCTCGGCTGCCGGTGTCCATGACGCCCAACGTCGCACTGAAGGTGTTGGCCCCGCTCAAGGACAAAAAGTCGGTAATGTCCAATTCCAGGTATTGTTTCAAGCCGTCCACTTCAACCCAGTCGGCGCTGATCGGCTCGCCGTTGATCGAGGTGATGGCGGCATATTCGCGCGTGTCCAGTAGACCGGAATTGAACAACAACGCGTCCGCGACCAATCGGGTATCGTCGCGCAGCCAGACCCGCAAGCGGGCGCGTTCGATATAGACGGTGTCGAGCCGATAGTCGAAATTCAAGCTGAGATTGTCGTTATCGGTGTTGTCGTCGGCCAGAGAAATCAATGTGCCGTGCTTGCCGCCGAACAGGGTTTGAGTCAGCTCCAGAACGTCGCAAGGGAACACTTGGTCGCAGCCTAGCGGACCGAAATCTTGCCCGTTGGGTCCTGATATAACGGAGGCCGAGGTTGGCGATGCGGTGAGTGTCGACGAGAGTAACAGCGCGGCGGCGCTTAATGTCTTCATGGGTATCCTTGCTAAATGGACGGAAACAGTGCGACTCGTCAGGCGCCGGGTTTGCGTTCCGAGTCGTGCGTTCCGATAGTTTAGAAGAGACTGGGAGGATGTATAACAACCGGGTGCCGTTGAGGGGCTGGGCGTTTAGTCGGTCCCTCGTGCGCGGCCCGCACGGCAAGGGCGGTCAAGCAGGCGCGGAATCGAGGGATCTTATTTTTTGCGCGACCAAACGGAGGGGGTTTAAAAACGGCTGGTGTTGAAATCGCCGCGAGCCATCGTTTTACGTGATGCCGGCTCTAAGAGGCCGCCCGCGCTCCCCAGGTATTGAGCCGGAGGGGTTTCAGCCGAAAGGCTCGGTGGCCGTTCGGAGAAAGTGCCGAAAATACGACAGTTTGTCAGTGAAAAATCAGACAGCGTAAACAATGTGGGCGACCGTAGACTGTCAGCGTGGGGGGAATCCCGATCGCGAGCGCTAAGCCTCGCGACGGAGGCGGCAAGGATGGGAACCTCGCCACGCCGGCGGAGCCTTAGAAAATAACAATTCGGAGGAAGCAATCATGTCAACCTTAACGTCATTTCGGCAAAACGATATTTCCCATGCCGCGTTTTTGGACGCGTTGAGCGGCGAATTCATCGCGCGCACCGGTTGCGGCGTTTACGTTTACCTCAATCCGCAGGACATACACCGCCTGTTCGACGACTACCGCCAGCACGGCGCCTCGATACGCGACATGGTCAGGCCTTGGATACGCGGAGCTTAGCGGATTTGCAGGCCGCAATCGCCGCGCGAAGCGGGTTTAAGCCGCTTTATGCGATGAAGGTCGTTGGAAATGCCGAGGCTGTGCCGGTGTCGGAGCGCTAGCGATCGTGGTTAAAGCCCCGCTTGCGCCGTTGACTTCCATTCGCCGGGCGATACAGCGGTTTCAGGATTGCTAGCCGACTGGTATTGGCCGGTTACAGCTTTCGCGGCCGAGCGGAACGCTCGGGTCTATGCCCAATCTATGGGCTGCGAATCCATCGCAGCCGGCGCGATGCTTTGGGGTTCGCGAAGGCTGGCCGCCCGAAAGTAGGTTTGGGCGGCGCCGAGATGCGGTCAAAGGCGATACGGGGATTTTTTCCCTTGCCAGTGGTCCGGGCGCTTGTTAGGGTTGGCTGGCCCGAATGGCGGGTGTTCGGAACAGGTGGGCATATGACGGTTGGGGTCTGGCGTGTCGCGCTTGCGGCGGTCGCTTGTTCGGTGTTTATTCCCGACTTGGCGGTCGCCGCCGAGATGACGCGCGAGCAAGTGGCGGCCGAGATTTCCGGCGCTACGCAGCGTCCGAAATTGACAGGCAAGGATTTGTCGGGACTGGATTTGTCCGGCTTGGATTTTCGCGGCGCGGATTTATTTTCCGCCAATCTGGACGGTTGCCGCTTGGATGGCGCGAACTTGGCGAATACCAATTTAAACCGCGCGCAGTTGCGCGGAGCGAGCTTGCGCCAAGCGACGTTGGTTGGCGCCAGCCTTTACGCGGTGGTGTTGGACGGTGCCGACTTAAGCGGCGCCGATCTGAGTGGCAGCCGTATCATCGGTTTGTTGAACGGCGTAAATCTGAGCGGTGCGCTGCTGAGGCGTGCCAATTTGGGCGCGGATATGGCGAATCAGGGCATGGCACCGGCTCGGGTCGAAATGAACAACGCCAAACTGCGCGGCGCGGACCTCAGCGATGCCAACCTGATGCACGGGATTTTGAGCTACGCGCAATTCCAAGGCGCCAATTTACGCCGGGCCAATCTGCGCTGGGCCGATTTAGCGGGCGCCAATCTGAGCGACGCCGACGTCGACGGCGCCGATTTCCGTAACGCCAATTTCGACGGCACCAGCCTGCGCGGCGTCAAGGGCGCCGGTTCCGTGGCGGGCATGGACTAACGCGTCCCGCGCTCGCTTACATTCCTCTCGACGCTCTCCGGCGGCACGTTTGCTCGTGTTCCGGAAAGCAACTTCTAAAGACCTTCCCGTTCGAATCGGATTACAATAGCGGCTATTTACGTTTAACCCCGGTATCGCCCAGCCGATGCCGATAGTCAGGAGCGCAATTGGCCGACAGAATCATTCGTATCGCGACTCGACAAAGTCCGCTGGCTTTGTGGCAGGCGGAACATGTCGCGGCCCGGCTCCAACAAGCGTTTCCCGGATTGCGTACCGAATTGGTCAAGATGGTGACGCGCGGCGACAAAATTCTCGACGCGCCGTTGGCCAAAGTGGGCGGCAAGGGCTTGTTCGTCAAGGAATTGGAGCAAGGGATGCTGGACGGCGCGGCCGACATCGCGGTGCATTCGATGAAGGATGTACCGGTGGAATTTCCCGAAGGGCTGCATCTCGCCGTGATTTTGGAGCGGGAGGACCCCACCGACGCCTTCGTTTCCAATCGCTACCGCGATTTGGCCGAATTACCGGCCGACGCTCGCATCGGCACTTCCAGCCTGCGTCGCCAATGCCAAATCAAGGAAAAATTCCCGAAGGCCGAGATTCTCAGCCTGCGCGGCAACGTCAACACTCGGCTGGCTAAACTCGATGCCGGCGAATACGACGCGATCATTCTGGCGTCGGCCGGCCTGAAACGCTTAGGATTGGCTGAACGGATCACGGCGCCGCTGACGCCGGAGCAAAGTCTGCCGGCGATGGGGCAAGGCGCGATAGGCATCGAGTGCCGCAGCGACGATGTCGAAATACACGACTATTTAAAAGTCCTTCACGACGAGACCACCAGCATCCGGGTTACCGCCGAGCGGGCGATGAATGCCCGTTTGAATGGCGGCTGCCAAGTACCTATCGCCGGGTTTGCCGAAATTCGCGGCGAAAGCCTGGCGCTGCGCGGTTTGGTCGGCAGTCCGGACGGTTCGGTGCTTTACCGTGCCGAAGCCGCAAGCGGTTTGGCGGACGCCACGGCGCTGGGCGAACGAGTCGCCGACGCATTGCTGGCGCAGGGCGCGGACCGAATTCTACGCGAGCTGTATCAGTGACGCCGGGTTTGCGCGGCGCCCGAATCTTGGTCACCCGGCCGACCGCGCAAGCCCAGCGTTTATGCGGTTTGATCGAAAGCGCGGGCGGACAGGCCGTCCGGTTCCCGGTCCTGGAAATAGTCGCCGAGGCGTTGGCCGAGCCAAGTCTGCAATTGGCTGCCGCCAGCGACTGGCTGATTTTTACCAGTACGAATGCTGTGGATTTTGCTATCGCCGCGTTCGGTGGCAAAATGCCCGGCTTGCATCGGCCGAGGATTGCCGCGGTGGGCGAGGCAACAGCCGGCGCTTTGCGCGCGGTGGGATGGCCCGTCGATTGCGTGCCGGCCAGCGATTTCAGCAGCGAGGGCTTATTGGCCGAGGCGCCGATGCAGGCGGTCGTCGAGCAGCGATGTGTGATCGTGCGCGGAGTCGGCGGTCGCGAAAAACTGGCCGAGGCATTGCGCGCTCGCGGTGCCGAGGTGGCGTATTTGGAGGTTTATCGGCGGGTCAGACCCGCTACCGATACGACGGAACTCATCGCGGCGTTGGCAGCGGGCCGCTTGAGCGCCACAACGATGACCAGCCTGGAAGCCTTGGAGAATCTGCTGGTCATGTTGGACGAAACCTCGGTGGCGGCGTTGCGGGCCTTGCCGTTGGTAGTGGTCAGCGAAAGGATAGGCGCGGCCGCGACGGAACTCGGATTTTCCAGCGTGGCGGTGTGTCGGCAACCGGCCGACGCGGCGATTTTAGAGACCTTGACGACGATATTGAACGGGGAAAACAGTGGCGGAAGTAACTGAAGAAGAACAACAACAAGAAAATCAAACCCCCACCGTGGTGGTAAAAAAGTCTCTCGCCGGGTTGTGGATAGGTATCGTCGCGATTCTATTGGTGATTGGCTTGGCGGCGGCCGGCTTTTATTTCTTTCAGCAATTGCGGGCCAGCCAGGACACCGAAAACAATCAGGACAATCTGAAACTGATTGAAGTCGATAAGGAAATCAACGGTTTGCAGGATCAGTTGTCCGGCCTGCAGTCGCAGCTCGCCAATCTGAACGCCGAAATGACCGGCAAGGACAATCACTTTACTCAAACGCTGACCGATTTCTCGAAACTCCATGAGGAAAGGCTGGAAACCGCCCGCAAGGAACTGGAAGCTTCGATTCAAGTTTTGCAGCGGCAATTGGGTAAGACGCGCGGCGACTGGTTGTTGGCCGACGCCGAATACTTGCTGACCGTCGCCAACCAGCGTCTGCATCTGGTCGGCGACGTCCACACTACTCGCGAAGCGCTGGAAGCCGCCGACCAACGTTTGCGGGAAAGCGGCGACGCGGCGGTTTTCAAAGTACGCGAGCAAATCGCCAAGGAACTGGCGCTGCTGAATAGCGCGACAGTGCCGGACATTGTCGGCATTTACGCCGGTATCCAGCACTTGCAGGACGCGGTCGAAGGTCTGTCGGTATTTTTGCCGCATGCCGGCAAGCAGCCGGAAAAAGCCGAGCCGAATAATGACTTGTCCGAAAACGGTCATGAAATTCTCCAGCAAGTCGCCAAGCAATTGGAAGGTTATGTCGTGTTACGCCATACCGAGCAACCGGTCAACGCCATCCTGACGCCCGAGGAAGCGCATTTTCTCAAGCAGCAGTTGAAGGTCCGGCTGGAAATGATCGAAATCGCCTTGGTTCAGCAGAACGACACCTTGTTCGCAAGTAGCATCGCCGACGCCAAGCAATGGCTGAAGAAAAACTTTGCCGAGGGCCAAAAAACCGAGCAATTCGTCGCCGAATTGGACAAACTCGCCGCCGTGCAAATCCGCAGCCAATATCCGGACGTTTCCGGCTCGTTGAAACTGCTGAAAGACATCGGCAAGCTGCGCCTGGAAACCGACAAGGCTATTATCACCGGCGCGCCCGCCGAATCGGCCGCCCAACCCGCCTCCGGCAACGCTCAGCCATAAGCGAGTACAGTCATGAAGAATCTGATGTATTTTCTCGGTTCGCTGCTGACCGCCGTTCTGGTCGCGTTTTTATTGCATAGCTGGCTGGCCGAGCATAACGATCCGGGTTACGTGCTGATCGGCTTTGGGCATTGGTCGTTGGAAACCTCGCTGACCGTGTTTACCGTCGGCCAGGTCTTAGGGTTTTTCGTGTTATACAGCCTGTTCAGGTTGTTGGGCGTGCTCGTTCGGATGCCGGCGCAAATTAGCAAACGTCGGCGGACGATTCGCTTCAATCGCTCGCAAGAGGCGCTGGTCGCCGGTTTGGTCGATGCGGCCGACGGCAATTGGGAAAGCGCCGAAAAAGTCTTGATCAAGCACGCCGCGCACAGCGGCGCGCCGTTGCTGCACTATCTGACCGCGGCGCGAGCCGCCCATTCGCGCGGGGCGATGGACAAACGCGACGAATATCTGAAGAAAGCCGCCGAGCAATCGGCCGACAGCGATTTGATCGTCGGTCTGACCCAGGCGGAACTGCATCTGTCGGAGAAACAATTCGAGCAAGCGCTACAAGCGTTGGGTAAGCTGCATTCGATCAATCCCGGCCACGCCAGGGTACTGAAAATGATGCATCAGGCCTATCAGCATTTGGGCGACTGGGAAGGCTTGAGCAAACTGTTGCCGACCTTGCAGCAGCATAAAATCCTGATGGAAGCCGAAGTCAAATTGCTGGAGACCGAAACCTACAGCCGTTTGTTGAAGCAGGCCGCCGCCAGCAACGACGAACCCGCGATCGCCGCCTGTTGGGCAGCAGTACCCAACCACATCAAAGTCGTGCCGGGCATCGCCAATATTTATTTCGCGGCGATGATCGCCGTCGGCGCCGGCGTTCGCGTCGAGGACGCCATCATGGCGCAACTCGCCAAGCATTGGGATGAAACCTTGCTGGCCTTGTACGCGACGGTAGACACCGGCGACGACGCCAAGCAATTGCAAGGCGTCGAACAGTGGCTGGCGGTCTATCCGAACAGCGCGGTATTGTTCCAGGTGTTGGGCCGATTGGCGCTGAAAGCCGGCCAGATGGAAAAGGCCGAGCAGTATCTATTGAAAAGCCTGCATATCGAGGCCAGCGTGGCCGCTTACCAGTTGCTCGGCGAAGTGTTTTTCGCCAAGGGCGACAAGGATCAGGCTTGCGACTACTTCAAACGCGGTATCGAACTGGCCGCCAACGAAATGATCAGGGGCTTGAACGCCTGACTGCCAATCGGCCTCGGCGTTATCCGCAGTTAATCGTCATACAGGAAATGTCGTCGGCGACATTGCGGTCGCCGATATGCGCGGTCAACGCTTGCGTCAATTCGGCCACCCGGCGCGCCGGCGGCGCGCCGGCGGCAATTTCCAGCAGCCTTTCCCGGCCGAAGGGCTGACCCTCGCCGTTTTCGGCGGCAATCAAACCGTCCGAATACATCAACAATTGGCAGCTTTGCGGCCAATGCCAGACTTCGCAGCGGTCGCTGAACTCCCTGTCGTTGACGGTTCCGGCCGGCGGGTGGCGCGACTCGAAGCGGAACAACGGCTGGCCGTCGCCGTCCAGCGCCAGTAAGTCCGGCAATCCGCCGTTCCACAATTCGATAGAATTTCGCTGGCTGTCGACGATGCCGACCGCGATGGCAACGGTGTGTCCCGGCGGCATTTGCACACCCAGCAAGCGGTTGATTTCCCGAATAATCACGGTAATCGACAAGCCTTTCTTGGTCATCGATTGAAAAGCCTGATGAATGATGACCGTGGGTAGCGCCGCCGCCAAGCCTTCGCCGCAAGCGTCGGCCAGCAGAAAATAGATTTGGCCGCTACTAATGCGCCGCGCCGACAGCAGGTCGCCGCTGAAACGCTGGGCCGGCATCAGCCACACCGCCAAGCTGCGGTCGTTCAAATCGTTTTGGCGGGTCATGCGCTCGATCAAACCCTGCAAAAACTGCTGTTCGGCTTCGTTTTGGTCGCGATAGGCCTGCAGTTGCCGGCTGTCTTCGACGATGCGCTTTTGCATCGCCACCGAGCGTTGCGCCGACAGCAGTTTGGCGCTGAGCACCGCTTGGTTGAAGGGTTTGGGCAAATAGTCGTCGGCGCCGGCCTGCAGGCCATTGACCACGTCGTTGATTTCGGCCAACGCGCTGATCGCGAAGATCGGCACCCAACGGTCGGTCGCCTCGGCGCGGATAGCCCGGATCGCATCCAGGCCGTTCATTCTGGGCATCATGATGTCCATCAATATCAGGTCGGGCGCTTCGCGCCTGAACACCTCAACCGCTTGTTCGCCATCCTCGGCCAACACCACTTGGTGCTGCATCCTGGCCAGCAGTTTTTGCAGCAAGATACGGTTTTCCGGAACGTCGTCGGCGACCAGGATTTTCATCGGCGGTGGGCTTGGCGGTAAAGCGGGAAGTCTAGCCTAAACCAACCAGCGATCCCACATCCCATCGACCTTTTTAATCACATCTTCATCCTGTAGCCGGCCCAGAAAAATTGAACAGCCGCTTAATTTTACTTTGTCGGATTTAAACAACGCCGTCATGCCCGCCGGGATGCGGGCATCCAGTGCCATGGATGGCAAGCTTCGATCCGTCCGTGGGGTCTGGATTTCGGCAATCCCTGCCGAAATGACGAGCACTACCGAGAATCTGACAAGGTAAAATTAAGCGAAAAACTTTGCGACTTTTGAACGTCCGCCCGGACCGCGCCACGGCGCGGAAAACGTCCAAAAAACCGAGAAGAAAACATTCACGGGCCTTCGAAGCCGGCGTGGCGTTCGGGACTTGGCCGGCGATAAAATTCAGGCCCAATGAACTCAGGCATTCGAGGTTGATTAGCATCGGATGGTCGATAGACAAAAGCCGTGAAGCGAGCGGGTGGCCGAGGTATGCGGCAAGTCCGCCAAGTCCGAATCGCTGACGGGCGGTCTGCAAGCCCTACCCGCGAAAATCGGTCAACTGACGTGGGGATGTCTATTCCAATTCAAATCAGCCATTCAAATAATAAAAGTTGTATGGTGGATGACGCTTCGCATATCCACCCTACGGCCCTGGAAAACTCTACCGTGGCACCGACGTTTCGCCGCACCTCGCGGGATTTTCGGTCGTTGGCACATTCCGCCGAGTCGTTGGCGCGGTCGAACGGTTCGACGGTACGTTCCGGCGGGCCGTTGGCGCGGTCGAATGGTTCGATGGTACGTTCCGGCGGGCCGTTGGCGCGGTCGGATGGTTCGAAGGCACATTCCGGCGAGCCGTTGGCGCGGTCGAACGGTTCGAAGGTACGTTCCAATGAGTCGTTGGCGCGGTCGAACGGTTCGACGGTGCGTTCCGGTGAGTCGTTGGCGCGGTTGGATGGTTCTACGGTACGTTCCGGTGAGTCGTTGGCGCGGTCGAATGGTTCGACGGTACGTTCCGGTGAGTCGTTGGCGCGGTCGGATGGTTCGACGGTGCGTTCCGGTGAGTCGTTGGCACGGTCGAATGGTTCGACGCCGCGTTCCGCTGAGCCGCTAGCGCGGATCGCCGGATTGCTGGTGGGGGCCGCCGAGCCGTCGGTATCGACGGTCGAATGTTGCGGCCGGTTTACGATAAGCGACGCGGAGTTTTTTCAAGGCCACAGGCCGTTGTAACCTCAGCTCGCCCTGTTATTCGCCCGGACCGTGCGAACGCCCGTCCGGAATGTCCATTACGGTAAGGGCGTGCCCAGAGCGGAGACTAAGGGCTTGCCCAGAGCGGAGACTAAGGGCTTGTCCAGAGCGGAGACTAAGGGCTTGTCCAGAGCGGAGACTAAGGGCTTGCCCTGAGCGGAGTCGAAGGGCTGTCCTGAGTGGGGGTCTAAGGGCCTGTTCTGCGAGAAGCCGAAGAGCTCGCCCTGAGCGGAGCCGAAGGGGGCCTCACCCGTCACCCGCCGAGCCACCATCCGGCAACTCGCGCAAACCGTCCAGGCTGGCCGGCTCGGCCAGGCCTTGCAGGATGGTGCCGAGGATCAGGCCGTCTTGATAACCCAATGCGTCCAGCAAGGCTTCGGCGTCGCTTTCGCCGGCTTGTAGGCGGCTCAGAGCCTCGGCCAACGCGCTGTAATTTCGTTGTTCTAACCAGGCCAGCACGTCGGCTCGGCTGGCCGCATCGCCGTCGCACCAGGCCAGGATCAAGAACGCGTATTTCTGTAAAAACACCCTATTACCGGGATAGGCCCGATAGGTCTCGCGCGCCTGGCGGCGGTAAACTTGGGCTTGGCGCAGCAGATCTGCCGCATCCCCGATGGCCGCGGCTTGGCGGGCGGCGATATTGGCCAGGAGTTGATAAGTCGTCCAAATTTCCGCCGCGCCGGGTTCCAGGGTTTGTTTCAGCTTTAAGGCTTCATCGGCCAGCACGCGGGCTTCGTCCATACGATTGCTCTGGCTTTGCAACAGACCGGCGAGATTGTTCAAGCTGCGCGCCAAACTCAACTTGTCATTGTCTTGGCGACGCTGGGCTATCGCCTTGCGATACCAAGTTTCCGCCGCCGCCGGCTTGTCTTGACTCTCGTTAACTCTTGCTAACTGATTCCAGGTGCTTGCCGCGCCGCTTTTATTGCCCAAGGCTTCCTCGATTTCGGCCGACTGGCGGTAACAGTCTTCGGCGTCCGGCCATTGTTGGGTCTCCGAATAAACCATGCCCAGTTGATGCCAAGCCACCGCTACACTGGCCGGTTCGTTCAGGCCTTGGAACAATTGCAAGGCATCACGATTGCGTTGCAACGCTTCGTCATGTTGGCCTTCCAGCATTGCTAACTGGCCCAATTGGCCAAGCGTCACGCCTTGGCCGCGCAAATCCTGCAACTCTTCGTCTATCTTCAACCCCGCTAGATAGGCTAGTCGGGCCTCGGCATAGCGGCCCAGATCTCTCAAAGCATCGGCCAGACCAGTCCAGCGCACGCCGGTTTGCCGTTTCACGTTATCGCTAGGCGGCAGTTCGGCCAGCATCGCCAAGGCTTGTTGCTGATAGTCGGCGGCCAAATCCGGCCGGCCGCCGGCGTTAAAACAGCGTCCCAAGCGGCCCAAAGTTTGTGCCCGCCGGACACTGGCGCTGTCGCCCAATCCGGCCAATAGCTGTTCGAACACGGCGATCGCTTCGCCGATTCGGCCAGCGGCCCATAATTGCTTGCCGCGATTACTTTGTGCCAGATACCAGCTATCCGATCCGACCGCGCCGGCCTGCTGTTCGGTCAGCCGCGCCAATTCGGCCTGTTCCCGGCGCAAGCCAAAATAATTCAAAAACCAGTTCACGCTAATGGCAAAGTCTACCGCTTGCGGCTCGCCGGCTTGCAAAGCCCCGCGTAACGCGAACAGCAGATTGGGCAGTTCGCGGCGGGCGATGGCGCGGGCGGCATGCGGGTTGCGGCTGTCTTCGTTGTACAAATCATTCGCCAAACCGTAGTATTGCTGGCGATGGGCGGCGGTCAGCGTATCGCGTTGAGCCTGGTCCAGTTCCTGCCACAGCAACGGCGCCAGAGTCGGGTGAAAGCGTAGAAACGGTGGATTGACCTCGGGCAGGCTTTCGGCGCCGAGCAGCGCGGCGGCTTGCAGTTGTTCCCGTAATGCCGGCCAGTCGGCGGTCGGGATTTCGCTGATCGCTAGCAAGTCGGGTTCCATTGCCCCGCCCTGAAACACGCCCAGCCTAGGCAGCAGCGCGCGGGCGGCGGCATCGAGTTTTTCCAGCGACAATTGCAGCGAGACCACCAGCGCAGCCGGGTGGTCTTGATCCAGGCCGTTGGGGTTGGTTTGATTCAGCAGTTGCTCCAGCCGGTCTCCCAGCTCGGCGATGCGGCGGGTTTTTAATTGCGCGCTCAGCACCCGGATCGACAGCGGGTGAAAATCCACCAGCGCAAACAGTGCCACCAAGGCGTTGCGGGTAGGCGCCGGCTGGCTGGGCGCCGGCGGTAGCCGGTTGAGTTGGGCGTGCCAGGCCAGCGCATCGTCCGGTTCGGCCCGGCTGCCCAGGCCGCCGAGAGCAATGGCGAGATGCTTTAAGCTGCCGTGGCCGGGGTAGCCCGGATGGTTGAAGTCCGGGCGGCGGCTGGTCAGCAGCAGCCGGCTCGCGCCGGCGTCCGACCAGGCCCGCGCGGCGTCCAGCAGCGCTGTTAACGCGTCGGGCTCCAGGCTTTCCAGATTATCCAAAATGATTAAACAGGGCGGCGCGTTGCGCAGAGCCGCTGTGGTGGCGTCGGCATCGCTCAGGCTGTGTTGCAACACTACCGCCAAGGCCGCCACCGCGACGGCGACCGCGTCGCGGCTGGCGGTTTCGGCGTAATTGACGAACACGGCGCGCCGGAACAAGCCGGTGCGCAACAGCCAACGGCCGGCCTCCAAGGCCAGCGCGGTTTTGCCCTGGCCGCCGAAATCGCTAATGCTGATACGGCGGGCCTGGCCGGCGAAGCCGCGTTCGATTTGCCACAGCTCGCGGCGGCGGCCGAAGAAGCCGGCTTCCGGCCGGGCCGGTAAGTCGTTCGGTATTTCCGCCGCCGCCGCCGCCGGCGCGGCGCTTAGCAGTGGGCTGTCGGCGCCGGCGTGGTAGAGGGTGGGAATGAACCAGTCGTGCAATTTAAGCGCGATGGCTTGTCCGCCGAGTTGCAGTTCGTATTTTTCAGGGTGATTGTCCAGATAGCGTCTGGCCTTGTCCAAGGCGGCGCCCAGGCCGCGGCCTTTTGCCAGGTGTTGGTAGAACTCGCCGAATAAGGCCTGGGTGGTCGGCACCAGCACCGAATGGCTCATCGCCAATACCGCCGGGATACCGGCGGCGGTTAGCCGGGCGGCGACGCTGCCCAGCGGTTCGTCACCGTCGCCGTGGGCGGCCGATTGGCAGGCGGACAGGATCACCAGGCCAACTTCTTTTCGGTGCAGGTTTTGCCCCAGTTGCGCCGCCGACAGCAGCGCCGCTTGGCCGTCGTTGTCTTCGAACAGTAAATAGCCGGTGTTGGGCGCGCCGCCGGCTTCGCCTTCTTTGAACGGGCCGTGCCCGCCGCCGGCGGTTTTGGCCTTATTCAGGATGCCACCGCTTTTATCGAACACCCCGTGGCCGTCGAAATGCAGGATGTCGATGGCCGGCCGCCGGTCGTCTTCCAGGCGCTCCAGCAAGGCATCCAATGTGGCCGGACGCAGAAACTCCACGCTAATCCGGCCCGGCGCGTGTTGATCGATGGCATCCAGTACCGCTTCGGCGTCGGCGCGCGGGTCGATGAAGCCGGCGTCTTGCGGCCGGCTGACCACCATCAGCAAATGCAGTTGGTCCTTGGTTTGGATTTTGTGGGGTGGGCGGCCCTTGGCGGCGCCGGCATAGCGGCGGCGGATGCTGAGGGCTTCGTGGTACAGAAAGGTGCCGTCCGGCGCGCTGGGGTCGTGCAGCAGTTCCCACGGCAGGCCGAGGATTGCCGGGTGGTCGGCGCCGACGGTCAGCAACCGTGCGGCGCCGCGCGCATCCTGAAATTCGTTGAACAGGCGTTGGGCTTCGCGCTGGCCGAATACCGCGTCGAACAAGGCCTTGCCCAGCAGCGGCAAGCGGTTCTTGATGCGTAGCGCTTCCCGGTCGTCCGGATCGCCGAGGGCATGGGCGGCGTAGACTTCCACGTACCAGCGCAAGTCGTCGCGGTCCTTGGCCGTGATCGGGTTGCTAAACGGCAGGGCCTCGGTTTCGTTGTCGCCCAGGCGCACGATGACTTGGTCGGGCTTGGGGAAACGCAGGTTTAGTTCCAAACTCATCGCGGCGTCCTGGGCGGTTGGGTTAAGTTAAATGTGGCGGTTGGGTGGTATCCGTCGGTCATTGGCGTCGAGCGGGTTGCCGGGCTAGCCGCGAATGGATTGTGGGCTCGTCGCGAGTGGGTTGCAGGGCTCATCACGAATGGATTGCCGAGCTCGCCGCGAGCGGGTTGTTGCCGCCGGACGCCGGAAGCGGATTGACAAGTTTCCCGGGTGCGGCGGGGCAGACGCGCTGCAAGCGCTTCGTTGTGCCGGCCGCGAACAGCGCGCTGAACCATCAAACGGCCTTCAATAACCGTTCGGCCCGAGCCCGTCGAAGGGCGCGCCGCCTCGAACCGCGATCTAATCGCCGCCAACCGCTGCATGCCAGTGGAGCGAATCAATCCGCGTTGCCGCAATCGTCGCAAATGGCTTTGATGCCGATGCTGGTCAGGGTGTTGAGCACGATCACCGAAATCGCCACCGCCGCCGGATTCAATGCCGAGCCGGCAATGCCCAGCGCGGCCAGCCAGAAGTAACTGCGTTCCACGGTGTCCTTGGCGCTGAGGTCTTGCCATTTTTGCCATTGGCCGTGCAGATAGCCGCCTTCCAGGCACAGATCGTCGCGCAGCTTGCCGCGAAACTTTTCCCAGAATACGCCAAAGCTTTCGCCGGCGGCGTGTTCGACTACGGCGCGTTGTTCGGCGTCGTCGGGACGGCCGGACGGTTCGGCTTCTTTGGTTCGGGCCAATCCGGCTGCGCTGCCGGCAAGGCGCAAGGCGGCGAGCTGGGTTTCCACTTGCTCGGCCAGTTCGGTGAGGGTGTCGGGGTTTAACGCTGTCATGCGAGATCCTTGAGCGTGGCGAACAAAAATCGCGCCCGGACGGCGGCGCGGCTAACGGCCGCAGTGTAAACCGCCGAGCCGGCGGGCCGCAACTTGCCGGTTGTCGCCGGGACGATACCGTAAAGTTAAGGGGCGGATTAACCGTTCGTCCTGAGCATGGTCGAAGGGTGGAGGGTTAAACCGTCCATGGTTCGACAAGCTCACCACGAACGGTTTAACTTAACGGCATGGGTTGCCGGGGGAGGGCCTACCGTTTTGAGACTCAGGTTTCGGCTTCGATTTCGTAGCCGGCGTATTTGCGGATGTTGATGACGCCGTTGTCGAAAATCAGGTATTGGCCTTTGATGCCGAGCAAGGTGCCGGCCACGCTCGGATCTTTGTCCATATTGAAGGATTTGACCTTGGTCGGGTATTCCAGCACCGGGTATTCCAACTGCACCGCTTCGGCGTCGGACAGCAGCGTCGGCGGCTGCTCGGCGAAACGTTCGTTAATGGCGGCCAGTTCGGTTTGGCATTTATCCAGCAGTTGGTCGCGCAAGGCCGGCAGGTCCAGTTCGACGGTGTTGTTTTTCAGCATTTGCTGCCAACTGGTTTTGTCGCTGACGTGTTCGGCCAGCGCGACTTCGATCAGGCCGGACAAGTGGCGGGAGGCGACTTCGAATACCGGAATGGCTTGTACGGCGCCCTGGTCTATCCAGCGAGTCGGAATTTGCGATCGGCGGGTGATGCCGACCTTGATGCCGGAGGAATTGGCCAGGTAGACGATGTGCGGTTGAAAACAGAATTCCTCGCCCCAGCTCGGTTCGCGGCAGGTGCCGGCGGCGTAGTGGCAGGTTTCCGGTTTGACGATGCACATATCGCATTGTGCTAGCTTTATGAAACAAGGGTAGCAATAGCCTTGGTTAAAACTTTTCTTGGTCTTATTGCCGCAATGCACGCAAAAGATTTTTCCGGTATGACGTAGCGTCAAAGTTTTGCCGATCAGCGGGTTTAACGGGAGTTGTTGCTCGCCGACCGGCAAGCTGTATTGCACCGGATTGGCCAGCGCGCCGCGCATTTTTTCCAGACTGCCTATCACCTGTTTATCCTGAAGACTGGGGAACAGCGACTATAATGACAGCCTTTCCCACGTGCTCAAAGAGGATTTGATGTCGTTTATGCAAGTCGCCGCCGGCGGCAACGTACCGTTCGAAATGAATGTAGTGGTCGAAATTCCGGCTTTCAGCGATCCGGTTAAATACGAAGTGGATAAACACACCGGTGCGTTGACGGTGGACCGCTTCATGGGTACCGCGATGCAATATCCCTGCAATTACGGCTACATTCCGCAAACCTTGTCCGAGGACGGCGATCCGGTCGATGTGATGATTATCACCCCCGCGCCGCTGCTGAGCGGCTGCGTGATCCACTGCCGGCCGGTCGGGATATTGAAGATGGTGGACGAGGCCGGACCCGATCCGAAGCTGTTGGCGGTGCCGATGCCGCAGCTAACGCCGTTTTACAATCACGTGACCGACTACCGGGACTTGCAGCCGGACAAGCTGGCGAAAATCACCCATTTTTTTCAGCATTACAAGGACCTGGAAGACGGCAAATGGGTCAGGGTGGAAGGTTGGGGCGGCGTCGAGGACGCCAGAAATGAAATCCTGGAAGGTATCGAACGTTACAAAAACTCGCATAGCAGCCGACGCTGAGCGCCGGCGATTGGCGGATTAACCGAACAGGTTTTTCGAGTTTTTACTGTTGCGGAACACCAGCGGTTTTTCGTCGCCGGATAAGGTCAGTTCTCGTGCCGAGGCGATCGCCGCATCAATGCGGTGCCGCTCCGGTGATTTGCCGCAGACCGGGTCGGTGCTGTACATGTCGCCGTTGAACTGGAAAGCCTGACAGCGGCAACCGCCGAAGTCCTTGCCTTTTTCGTCGCAACTGCGGCAAGGCTCTTGCATCCATTCGGTGCCGCGGAAGAAATTGAAGGTTTTCGACTCGTTCCAGATCTGCTCGATGCTGTAATCCTTGACATTGGGGCAATCCAGGTCCGGCAATTCGCGGGCGGAATGGCAAGGCAGCGCGGTGCCGTCCGGGGCGATGGTCAAAAACGTGGTGCCCCAGCCGTTCATGCAGGCTTTGGGGCGGTCTTCGTAAAAGTCCGGCACGACGTAGTAAATCTTCATCTTGCCGGCGACTTTTTCCTTGTAGGCCTGGGCGATCTTTTCGGCTTCCTCGAACTGTTCCTTGGTCGGCAACAGCGCATCGCGGTTGATATGGGCCCAGCCGTAGTATTGGGTGTTGGCCAGTTCCAGATAATCGGCGCCAAGATTTTCGGCCATTTCCAGAATCTGTGGCATCTGATGAATGTTTTCGCGGTGGATGACCACGCAGAGCACCATCGGGTAGCCGTGTTTCTTGATCAGGCGAGCGACTTCCTGTTTATGTTCGTAGGTCGCGGTACCGGCGATGTGGTCGTTGAGCTCTTGAGTGCTGGCCTGTATGCTGATTTGGATATGGTCTAGGCCGGCCTGCTTCAAGTCGACGATTTTCTGTTCGGTCAGGCCGTAGCCGGAGGTGATCAGATTGGAGTAATAACCCAGCTCGCGGGCGTGGCCTACCAGTTCCACCAAGTCTTGGCGGGTGAGCGGCTCGCCGCCGGAAAAACCCAGTTGCACCGCGCCCATTTTACGGGCTTGGCTGAGCACCCGCTTCCAGTCGTCGGTGCTAAGTTCGTCCGGATATTTGGCGTAATCCAGCGGATTCGAGCAATACGGACATTGCAGCGGACACTTGTAGCTCAGTTCCGCCAGCAGCCAGCGCGGCGGGGTGATGTTAGCCTTGTTTGATCCAGCCATTTTGCAGCGCGATATTCAGGAAATTGTGGATGTCGTTGGCAAGGCCCGAGGCTTGGAATTTGGCTTCCAGCTCTGCGACGATTTGCGCCGGATTATGCGCGCCGTCGCACAGCTTGAGGATTTCCGCCGAGCTTTGGTTGAGTTCGACCATGCCCTCGGGATAAAGAATCACGTATTTTTGTTGGGCTTCTTCCCATTGCAGGCGGTGCAGCGGCGAGAATTGTAGGATTTGGTCGGGGTTAAGGCTCATGGGTTAATGTCAATGGCTGGCAAAGCAATGATGTAAATTGGCCGCGAATCGGGATGTCGTGATCTGGCCGGTGCTGTCGTACTGGCTGACGGTGCCGTTTTCTTCGACCAACCAGACTTCGATGGCACCCGCTTGCAGGAATAGCTCGACCCGTTCCAGCATGTCTTTGGCGGTGTTTGAGGGCGACAGGATTTCGACACACAGTTCGGGGGCGGAAGACGCCCACAATTCGGCTTGATGCATCAGGGTATAGCTTTCCGATCCCCAGGCGACATCGGGAACCCGGACGCCTTGGCTGGTTTGGATCGCCAATTCGGTAAATACTTCGCCGCCCAATTGTAGCGATAATTGCACGGCGATTTTGGCTTGCAACCGGCTATGACTGAATGATGCGGGTGACATTTCGATGACCCCCTTTTCGTTCAATTCGATTTTATAAGGCAGATTTTGTAGCGATGGATCTGCGAGTACATCTTGCCAGCGCATGATTGCCTCCTAAGCAATATCTTCAAAAATTTCGCTCATCGGTATGCGAATGCCGAGGCTGCTTAGTAGGCAATCGACGTCACCGACGTAATCATGCAGCAACCAATCGTTGTCGGCGGTGCGGCGGAAGCACTCGACCCGGCGGGCTTCGATGTCGACAATCAAATATTCCTTCAGCGAATCGAGCTTACGGTAGGCGGCGAATTTGCCGCCGCGGTCGTAAGCGGCGGTCGATTCGGACAAGACTTCGACGACCAGTAATGGGTTGGAAATATATTGCTGGTTGCTCAAGTCTCCGGGATGGCAGGACACCATCACGTCGGGGTAAAAAAAGGCGTCGGCGGCTTCGACCTTTAATTTCAGATCCGCAACATAAGGCCGGCAAGGTGTGCCGCGCAAGCGTTGCTTCAAGCCTGCAAAGATATTGCCGCAGACGACCACATGGTCCTGCCGCGCTCCAACCATCGCAAACACTTCTCCCGCCACGAATTCATGCTTCTCGACTTGGGTTTCCTCCCAGGCTAGGTAGTCTTCGGCGGTGAGGTGCTGCTGCAATGCTGTTTGCATTATTGCTCGATATTGAAATACGGCGGCATGTCGGCGACATAAGCCAGATACATCGCATCGGCCATGCTCCACAATACATCCAGTTTAAATTTCAGAATTTGCACCATGCGTTCTTGCTGTTCGCGGGTTTTGTACCAGTCCAGCGTCAATTCCAGTCCATGCTCGACATCGCGGCGGGCTTCGGTCAGGCGCTTGCGGAAGTAAGTGTAACCCTCTTGTTCGACCCAAGGATACACGTCCGGCCAATTGTCCAGGCGTTGTTGATGAATTTTCGGGGCGAATAGTTCCGTCAGCGACGAACTGGCGGCTTCGTGCCATTCGGCGCGGCGGGCGAAATTGACGTAGGCGTCCACGGCAAAGCGCACGCCGGGTAGCACGTGTTCCAGCGAAGTAATCTCTTCCCGAGTCAAGCCGACTGCGATGCCTAAACGTATCCAGGCCTCGATGCCGCCTGGGTCGCCGGGATGGCCGTCGTGGTCCAGAATGCGCTGTACCCATTTGGCGCGGGTTTCGCGGTCCGGGCAATTGGCCATGATATTGGCGTCCTTGATCGGAATCATCACCTGGTAATAAAAGCGGTTGGCGACCCAGCCTTGCAATTGTTGCTTGGTCAGCTTGCCTTCATTCATCAGCGTGTGCATCGGATGATGAATGTGGTAGAACTTTTCCATGCCGCGCAGTTTCGCTTCGAATTCTTCGCGGCTCCAGGGTTGATTATCTGCAGTCATGTAACACCTTGGTTATAAGTCAATTTCCAGTCCGTCGTAAGCCACTTCGATGCCGTTGGCATCCAGGGTTTTACGCTCCGGCGAATCTTCGTCGAGAATCGGGTTGGTGTTATTGATATGTATCAAAATCTTGCGGGCGTTCGGTACGCCGTTCAATACATCGATCATCCCGCCGGCGCCGGATTGCGGCAAGTGGCCGATTTCGCGGGCGTGTTTGTGGCTGATGTTGCGCACCACCATTTCATCGTCGGTCCAGAAAGTGCCGTCTACCATCAGGCAATCGACGCTTTGCATCGCCGCCATGACCTGCGGTTCTATTTCGCCGAGGCCCGGTGCGTAATACAGCTTCTTGCCGGTGGAAATTTGTTCGACGACGACGCCGATGTTGTCGCCGTCATGCGGATCGTGGCGGTGCGGCGAATACGGCGGCGCTTTGCTCTTCAGGGCATGGGCGTAAATGCGAATGTCGTCTATGCCGGGAATCTCGAACGGCGTTTCGTCGCAGGCAATCGGATGATGGTTGACGGTGCAATAGTCTTTCAGCATCGTGAACAGCGGGAAACCGCTGGTCAGATCTTGCTTGACCATCTCGGTGCAATACACTTCCAAAGGCTTGCCTTCGCGCAGCATCAGCATGCCGGTGGTGTGGTCGATTTGACTGTCGATCAACAAAACGGCCTTGATGCCGGTGTCGCGGATGCCGGTTTTGGGCTGGATGGCCGGAAAGGCTTCCAGTTGGGCCCGAATATCGGGCGAGGTGTTGAACAGCAACCAGTTGCGTCCGTCGCTGCTGACGGCAATCGACGATTGGGTGCGGGCCTTGCCGTTGAATTCGCCTCTGCGGTAACGGCCGCAATTGTCGCAATTGCAATTCCATTGCGGGAAACCGCCGCCGGCGCCGGCGCCGAGAACTCTGATTTTCATGAGTGATTCGCGTGAATGAAAGAGCGCCGCATGATACGGGATTCAAAAACGCCAGGCAAAAAAAAGGGGCAGGAAAATTGCCCCTTTTTAGGAACAACCGTTGCGATTAACGGTTGTAGATGTACATGGTGACTTCGAAGCCGAAACGCATGTCATTGTAAGCAGGTGTTTCCCATTTCATTTGTATACCCTCCAGAGGCTTTGTTGTAGTGTGCTAGCTTGATCAAGAAAGCTACCCGAAGTATACGATGAAGCGTTTTATTCCGCAACTGACGCAAATCGTCCTCGGGTAGCGGGCTTTTCGAGCGCGCTACCCGGCGTAAGTTCCCGGCGCTGGGGTGTTTGCGGTGGAATAAGCCAGACGCTCTCGGCGGGAGTCCTTTATACTGTTGCACTGGTCATTAAGCGGTGAGTTTCAAGTGCATGAAAACCTATCTGGTCGGCGGCGCGGTGCGTGATCGTTTGCTGGATCTTCCGGTGACGGAGCGCGATTGGCTGGTGGTTGGCGAAACCGCCGAGGCCATGTTGTCGCGAGGGTTTCGACCGGTCGGTAAGGATTTTCCGGTGTTTTTGCATCCCCAGACTCACGAGGAATACGCCCTGGCTCGCACCGAGCGCAAAACCGCTCCGGGTTACAAAGGATTTGCCATCGACGCTTCGCCCGAAGTGACGCTGGACGAAGATTTATTACGCCGCGATTTGACGGTCAATGCGATGGCGCTCGACGCCGACGGACGGTTGATCGATCCCTACAACGGCCAACGCGACTTGCAAAATCGTTTGTTGCGGCACGTTTCGCCGGCGTTTTGCGAAGATCCGGTGAGGATTCTGCGGGTGGCGCGGTTCTCGGCACGTTACGCTCACTTGGGCTTTGTCGTGGCCGACGAGACGATGGCCTTGATGGCGGACATGGTCGCGGCCGGCGAGGCCGATTATTTGGTAGCCGAGCGGGTTTGGGCGGAATTGTCCAAGGCTTTAGTGGAACCGCGTCCGGCGGCGTTTTTTCAAGTGTTGCGCGATTGCGGCGCATTGAAGGCGATCTTCCCGGAAATCGACGCCTTGTTTGGCGTGCCCCAGCCGGAAAAACACCATCCGGAAATCGATACCGGCATTCATGCTCTGATGGTGTTGGAACAAGCGGCTAAATTGTCCACCAGCGCCGAGGTTCGTTTGGCGGCCTTGCTGCACGATTTGGGTAAGGCGCTGACGCCCAGCCATTTCTGGCCTAGCCATCACGGCCACGAACAAAAAGGTTTGCCGGTGCTGGAGCGTTTTTGCGAACGTTTGCGGGTGCCTAAGGTCCACAAAACGCTGGCGGCCCACGTCATGGCCTACCATACCCACTGCCACCGGGTTTTGGAGTTGCGGCCCGACACGCTGGTCGACATGTTGCAGGCGATCGGCGCGTTCAAGCCGGACAGCTGCCTGGAGGATTTTATTCTGGCTTGCGAAGCCGACGCGCGCGGCCGAACCGGTTTCGAACAGCGCGACTATCCCCAAGCCGCCTATCTGCGCGAGGCCGCCGCCGCCGCGATGGCGGTCGATACGACGTCGGCTACTCAAAACGGCGCATCCGGCCCGCAAATCGGCGCGGCGATCCGGCAGCTGCGCATTGCCGGAATCCAGCAATTCAAACAGCGGCGCTTGGCCGCGGAGCAGCCGCTAAGCGCATGAACGCGATTTTAACGTCCGCCGGGTTGCTGGTTTGCAGCAATGTATTCATGACTTTCGCCTGGTACGCCCATTTGAAGGAATTGAACGGTCGGCATTGGTTGCTGGCGGCCCTGGTCAGTTGGGGCGTCGCGCTGTTCGAGTATTTGTTTCAAGTGCCGGCCAATCGCATCGGCTACACCGCCTTGAGCGTCGGCCAGTTGAAAATCGTTCAGGAAGTGATCGCGTTGAGCGTGTTCGTGCCGTTCTCCGTTTATTACCTGAAAGAACCGCTGAAACTCGATTACCTCTGGGCCGGTCTGTGTCTGCTGGGCGCGGTGTATTTCATGTTTCGTTCCAAATTGGGATAGGCGATGGTTGCGGTTTGCCGGAGTCCCTTTCTGTTCTCTTTTTAGGTTAGCGCATGCTCAGCTATCGCCACGGGTTTCACGCCGGCAATTTCGCGGATGTTTTAAAGCACAGTTTGCTTAGTCTGGCGATCGCCGCGCTCAAGCAAAAGGTCAAGCCCTTCGTGTACATCGACACGCACGCCGGGGCCGGCAAATATGCGCTTAAATCGGAGTTTGCCCAGAAAACCGGTGAATACCGCGAGGGCATCGCCCGACTTTGGGACGAAAAACAACCGTTACCCTTGCTGCGCGATTATTTGGCGGCGGTCAGGGCCGAAAATACCGGAAACCGTCTGGCGCGCTATCCCGGCTCGCCGCAGCTGGTAAGACGCTTGGTCAGGTCGCAAGATCGGTTATCATTGTCGGAATTGCATACCAGCGACTTTCAGGTCTTACAACAACTATATGCCGGAGACAATCAGGTGACGGTGGCAAAAGAAGACGGTTTGCGAATGTTGGGCAAAAAATTGCCGCCGATTCAGAAGCGCGCCCTGATTCTGATCGATCCGAGTTACGAACTGAAGAGCGAATATCAAGCCGTGGTTCAAGCGCTGGCGGCCGCTTACCACCGGTTTGCCGGCGGCGTTTACGCGCTTTGGTATCCGGTGATCGATAGAGACGCAACCGAGCGCTTTATGCGGCTTTTGGTCGCGACCGGCATTCCAAAGCAATTGCGCATCGAGCATTGTGTCGCAGCCGATACGGCGGGCAGAGGGATGACCGGAGCCGGAATGGTCTTCTTTAATCCGCCCTGGCAACTCGATCGGCAGGCCGAGGAATTGTTGCCTTGGCTGGATGGCGTGCTGGCGGCCGGGCGAGGCCAGTGGCGGGTGGATTGGCAGGTGCCGGAAACGGTCGCATCGGCGGCGGACAGGAACTGAATCAATGCTTAGAAGACATCTCGACTTAATTATCGTCGGTTTCATCGTGCTGGCGATCGTCATGTACGACATCACGCTGGAGTTGTTGGGCGAGTTGTTTCATTTGTTGTTCGAATTACTGCACGGCGCGTTCGAATGGATAGAACTGGGTATCGAAGAAGCGGTCGAGGTGGCGTTTCACATCCTGAATATCGGCGAGGTGGTCGAGTTTCTGTTCGATACCGGTCGTCACGGCAGTCAAGTCGTGACTTTTTACATTTTGATGTCCATGATCGGTTACGCCTTGTACCGTTTGTGGAAAATCATGCCGAGGATTTGGCTGACGTTCAAACTGTGGCTGAGCGAATGCTGGGTTCGCCGGAAAACCGAATACGAGTTGTATTGGCAATCGTTGACGCTGACTCATAAAGCCGCGTTGCTGGTGGTCGTGGTCGCGGTCGGTTATATTGCTTCTTTTTTCGTCATCTGAGCAGCCTGGCCGCCGGAACCTATAAACTTTAACTCATTCATGTCCCTACTCGATCAAGTTACCGACTCCATCCTGGCCGCAAACGGCCTGCAAGTTCAAGACGTAGACCGGGTGATGGCCGCTCTGCTGGGCGCGCCGGTCGATGCCGCCGACATTTATTTTCAATCCAGCCATTTCGAATCCTGGTCGCTCGAGGGCGGCATCGTCAAGGAAGGCAGTCATTCGATCGAGCACGGCGCCGGCGTGCGGGTGGTCAGCGGCGATAAAACCGGTTTTGCCTATAGCGACCGTATCGAACTGCCGATCTTGCTGGAAGCGGCCAACAACGTTAAAGCCATCGTCCGACAAGGCCAAAATACCCGGCACCGCATCGATACCGCGGCGAGTTGGCCGAGTTTGTACCAGCCGATGAATCCGTTGAAATCGCTTGACGACCAGGCCAAGATCGATCTGCTGAAGCGGGTGGATAGCGAAACCCGTAAACTGGACAGCCGGATCGAGGAAGTCATGGTTAGTCTGGTGGCGGCCTACGACACGGTGTTGATCGCGGATCAGGATGGCGGCTTGGTTGCCGATGTCCGGCCGCTGGTCAGGATGAACGTATCGGTGATCATGGTCGAAGACGGCCGTCGCGAACAAGGCAGCATGGGCGGCGGCGGTCGCAGCGATTACAGCTATTTTCTGGAGGGCGATCGCGCCTTCGATTACGGCCGGGAGGCGGTGCGCCAGGCTCAGGTCAATTTGCAAGCCGGCGAGGCGCCGGCCGGCAACATGACGGTGGTGTTGGGGGCCGGCTGGCCGGGCATTTTGCTGCACGAAGCGATCGGACACGGTCTGGAAGGCGACTTTAACCGCAAGGGCACCTCCGCTTTCAGTGGGCGGGTCGGCGAAAGGGTGGCATCGGACTTATGCACGGTCGTCGACGACGGCACACTGCCGGGGCGGCGCGGTTCGCTCAGTATCGACGACGAAGGCACGCCGACCGAGAATACGGTATTGATCGAAAACGGCATCCTGCGCGGTTACATGCAGGACCGGTTGAACGCCCATTTGATGGGGGTCAAGCCGACCGGTAACGGCCGCCGCGAATCCTACGCCCACTTGCCGATGCCGCGGATGACCAATACCTACATGCTGCCGGGGCAAAGCGATCCGGAAGAAATCATCCGCTCGGTGTCCAAGGGGTTGTATGCCCGCAATTTCGGCGGCGGACAGGTTGACATTACCTCCGGCAAATTTGTGTTCTCGGCTAGCGAAGCCTACTTAATAGAAAACGGCAAAATTACCCGGCCGGTCAAGGGCGCAACCTTGATCGGCAACGGTCCGGACGTGCTGACCAAGGTTTCCATGGTCGGTAACGACATGCAACTCGATAGCGGCGTCGGCACCTGCGGTAAGGACGGGCAGAGCGTGCCGGTCGGCGTTGGCCAGCCGACCCTGAAAATTGACGGTTTGACCGTCGGCGGGACCGGCGTTTAAGCCGATCCCGAACCGATCTTCGGCCGAAACCAGCTTTCAAGGAAACTCAACTTGCAAAATCAACAAGAAATCAATCGCTTAAAAGACGTCGTTCAGCAACTGTTGGACGAAGCCAAGCGCCAAGGCGCCGATGCCGCGGAGGCGGGCTTCAGCATCGACAACGGTTTATCGGTATCGGCTCGCTTGGGCGAAGTCGAAACCATCGAGTATCACTGCGACCAGGGAATCGGTGTCACGGTTTACTTTGGCAAGCAAAAAGGTTCGGCAAGCACCAACGATATTTCCGCCGCGTCGTTGACCGAAACGGTTAAGGCGGCCTGCAGCATCGCCCGCTACGCCAGTGCCGACGATTTCGCCGGCCTGCCTGACCCGGAGGACTTGGCGCGATCGGCGGTCGATCTGGATATTTACCACCCTTGGGCAATCGAAGCCTCGCAAGCCATCGAGTTGGCGGTGGCGTGCGAGAACGCGGCGCGCGAGTACGATGCGGCGATCAGCAATTCGGAAGGTGCCACCGTCAACAGTCATTCCGGAACGCGGGTGTTCGGTAATTCGCAGGGTTTTTTGCAAGGTTACCAATCCAGCCGGCACTCGTTGAGCTGTTCGGTGCTGGCCGGTGCCAACGACGGCATGCAGCGCGATTATTGGTATAGCGTGGCGCGCAATCCGCAATTCTTGGAAGCGCCGGAGTTGGTGGGACGCAAGGCGGCGCAACGGACCGTGGCCCGATTGGGCGCCCGCAGCCTGAGCACGCGGCAATGTCCGGTATTGTTCGCGGCCGAAATGGCGTCGGGTTTGATAGGTGCCTTGATCGGCGCGGTCAGCGGCGGCAATTTATACCGTAAGTCGTCGTTTTTGCTCGACTCCCTGCACACTCAAGTAATGCCGGATTTCGTCCGTATTCATGAAGAACCCTTGCTGCCAGGCGCGTTGGGCAGTGCCAGTTACGATGCCGAGGGTGTGACCACTCAGGCCCGAGACATTGTGCGTGGTGGCGTCCTGGAATCCTATGTACTGAGTACTTATTCGGCGCGCAAACTGGGTATGCGCACCACCGGCAATGCCGGCGGCGTGCATAATCTGATCGTCGAACCGGGCGAACGCGATTTCGCCGGTATGTTGGCTTTGCTGGATACCGGTTTGCTGGTCACCGAGTTGATGGGGCAGGGCATCAACCGGGTGACGGGCGACTACTCGCGGGGTGCGTCGGGTTTCTGGGTCGAAAATGGCCAAATTCAATATCCGGTGCAGGAAATCACGATCGCCGGGAACCTGAAAAACATGTTGCGCAACGTCGTTGCGATCGGCAACGACGTGGATATGCGCGGCAATCTGCGAGTCGGCTCTATCCTGTTGGAGCAGATGGCCATAGCGGGTGAATAAATCTTAATGCCAATGGCTTTAGGGTGACGTTCGCCCCTGGCGAATATGAAATTGGGCGGAAGAGCCTGTAGGCTCTTTTAACCGGAAACGCTATCAAGACGGTTTGGCGGGGCTAAGACGTTATTGAGCGCAATTTCAGTCATGCCGTTAACTCATTTGTTTCGTTATTCGTGGCCTGTAGCAAGAGGCACCGATGAACCGTGACGATATATTTCGCGACGATGGCTGCGTAAAGCCGGCAGTCCGGGGAGCTTAGCGTCCGAGCAGTGGACGTTGAATCACGCCACCGCTATATTCGGAGCCGACTTGGGTCTACCTGCCCGCGGATATGGCCGAACAGCATGTCGCCGACGGGCGGATCGTGCCGGCTCTTCAGAAATGATGCCCAGAGTGTCGCCGCCGTTGCAGGTATTGTCCCCATCGCCGGCATCGTTGTCTGCAGTCGAGGTGGCGGTTGATGTGCTGCGTTAGCGTTATTAACCCGGCCCTTAAAATACCGTTCGCTCCGAACCCGTCGAAGGGCTAGCCAGCCTGGGCTTAGCCGAGCTCAGCTCGAACGGTATACCCGCGATAAATTGGGTTGGGTTAATAAAACCGGCGACATCAAGCAAATAGTGACGCTACCCATTTGACGCTTTAATCGATCAGTCGACATCAGGCAACACAAAGCGTAGCGGGCGAGTTCCTATCCTTGCCCCCGTGACCGCGTCGATGGTCACCGGCTTAATATCTTCCCCCGTTTCGACATCCTGAATCCGCACCAGCGGTCCGCCGCCGCGATACTGGTGCCCCCAAGCCCCGATCATCACCAATACCGGCAGAAAATCCCGGCCGGCATCGGTCAACACATACTCTTCACGCGGCGGCCGCTCCGAATACAGCCGCTTTTCCAGCATGCCTTCCTCAGTTAGCGTCGCCAAGCGCCGGGTCAGCATCGTCGGTGCGATGCCGAGACTTTTTCGAAATTGGTCGAAGCGGGTCAGGCCGAAATGGGCGTCCCGCAGAATCAACAAGCTCCAGGCGTCACCCAGAAAAGCCAGGCAGCGAGCGATCGGACAAGGGTCCGCGCAAATATTTTTGTCGTTCATACGTTTTTAGTAGTGACTTAATTTCAAAATGATAGTAACATTGCTATCGAAATGATAGTAACACTTAAGCGACAGACAATCCACACCACGGGAGATTCGATATGAACACTAAACACCATGCCGTAGCCTTGATCACCGGTGCATCCTCGGGCATTGGACTGGTAACGGCCAAGGCCCTGCAAAAAGCGGGTTACCGGGTATTCGGCACCAGCCGCAAGGCAGCTGCAAGCGTCGACGGCATCACCATGCTGAGTTGCGACGTGACCGACGAAGCTTCGGTAAACAACACGGTAGCCGAGGTATTGAAGCAGGCCGGCCGCATCGACCTGTTGGTCAATAATGCCGGCGTCGGCTTGCTCGGAGGGGCGGAAGAGTCGTCAACCGCTCAGGCTCAGGCCTTGTTCGACGTCAACCTGTTCGGCATTACCCGCGTGACCAATGCCGTGTTGCCGACCATGCGCAACCAAGGGAAAGGCAGAATCGTCAATATCAGCTCAGCCCTTGGTTTTATCCCTGCGCCTTACAACGCACTGTATGCCGCGACCAAGCATGCGGTCGAAGGCTATTCCGAATCGCTGGACCACGAACTGCGCAGCTTCGGCATCCGGGTTGTTTTGGTTGAACCGGGATATACCCGCACCGCGTTCGAATCCAGCTTAACCAAGCCCGATCGACCGCTGGCCGTCTACGACTCGGTGCGTACCGGCATGGAAGCGCTGATGCGCAAGGGCGTGAACGCGGGCGATGCTCCGGAGGTGGTCGCCGATACGGTGTTGAAAGCCGCGACTGCCGCGGCTCCCAAAAGGCGCTATACCGCCGGAAAACAGGCAACCCAAGTGCGTTTTCTGCGCCGTTTCCTCCCGGAAGCCTTGGTAGACAAGAGCTTGCGCCAGGTTTACCAGTTGCCGATAGTCTGACTGGTTGAAAGATAACGACCTGATCCAAAAATTGCCGAAACGACTGCACATACCCCGTTTAAGCACATTCGGGAAGGAGCGCTACTAAGATGAATCTCGTCAACAAAACCGACATCAGGCTCAATGGTCTGGATCAGTTGCACGCCCTGATGGCCTCGGGGCGGAAGCCGGGAATTCTGGTGTCGCTGGATTTCGAGCTGGTGGAAGTCGACTTCGGTAAAGCCGTCTTTGCCGGCAGACCCGGCGAACATGCTTATAACCCCCTAGGCACCGTGCATGGCGGCTATGCGGCCACCTTGCTGGATTCCGCCTGCGGCTGTGCCGTCCATTCCAGACTCACCGAAAAGCAGGCGTACACCACCTTGGAGTTGAAGACTTCCTATCACAAGGCGATGACCAAGCACACGGGCTTAGTCAGAGCGGAAGGCACTGTTCTAACGCTAGGGAGGCGAGCCGCTTTTGCCGAGGCTCGGCTGATAGACGCCGAAGGCCGGCTCTATGCCTCGGCGACATCGACGTTATTGATCTTTGGGCGAGAGGCTAAGCGATGACCAACTTTGGGGAGCCGTGATTACGATGTCTATTCAATCCTCAAAGGTGCGCGAACGAATCTTGTCGGCGGCGACCGAGCTGCTAGCCGCCCAAGGTATTAGAGCTACCGGCATCGATTGCATCGTCCGCTCGGCGAATGCTTCCAAGATGAGTCTGTACAAGTATTTTCCTTCCAAGGAGGCATTGATCGTGGCTTGCCTAGAAAAATACGATGCCGGATTGTGGTCTTGGTTTGTCGAGCAAGTTGAACGCAAGGCGCCGACGCCGAAAGACCAGCTATTGGCTATTTTCGAAGTTCATGCCGGATGGTTGACCCGTCCTGATTTCCAAGGCTGCCCATTGATCAACACAGCCGCGGAATTCCCCGATCAAAGCCATCCTGTGCATCAAGCATCCGCCGCGTTTTATCGCAGGCTACAACACCATATGACCGATTTGTCGGCACGGGCCGGCGCACGGTTTCCGGAACGGCTGGCGGGGCAACTCCGTGCCTTGTTCGAAGGCGCCATCGTCTCCGAACAATTGCAGCGCAATTCCGGCGTGGCCGTCGATGCCAGGTTGGCCGCCGAGATACTGATAGTAAGCAGCATCGAATGATTATTTCAAATACGACCGAACCTTTTACCGAAGGAGGCAGCCATATGCCGAACCCCAAAACTCCATTAGTATCGTTAGGTCGGGATTGGTTTCAATCTCGATTAACCTTCAACCATAACCACCGGTTTCTGGTCGGATTGTTGCTGCCGCTGACAATCAGCGCCGGATGCAGCGACCAGAACAACCAAGGGCCGGCGGTTGCCCGTCCGGTGAAAGTGTTCCGAATCGAGCAGAACGCCGTCGCCGGCGCCAGAAGCTTTGCCGGGGAAATCCGGGCAAGAATCGAGACGCCCTTATCGTTCCGGGTGGGCGGCAAACTGCTGGAGCGCAAAGTTGATGTTGGCGACCCGGTACGTAAAGGCCAGTTGCTGGCGATACTGGACGGCAATGATTACCGCCTCGCCGTGCAGGGTCTTAAGGCGCAGCTGGCTTCCTCCCAGGCCGACAGCACTTTCTTACGCGACGATCTGGTGAGATACCGCGAATTGCTGGCTCAGCAAGTCATCAGTCCGCCGGAGTTCGAGCGCCACGAAACCGCTTATACCGCGGCGCGGGAGCGGACAGCGGCGCTGGCAGCGTCTGTGGCCGAGGCGAACAACCAGCTAAGCTATACCGAATTGCATGCCGACCGCGACGGCGTGGTCACGGCCTTGGCTGTCGAGGCCGGGCAGGTGCTGGCGGCCGGCCAAGCCGTGGTGACGCTGGCCCAGCTCGACGAAAAGGAAATCCATTTCGACGTGCCCGAGCATCGCTTGACGGAAATCCAACGTCAACAAGAAGTTAATGTTTCGTTGTGGACCGACGAAGATAGGCTACTCAAGGCCAGAATTCGCGAAATCGCCTCGGCCGCCGACCCGGCCAGCCGCACCTATCGCGTCAAGGCCACCTTACTGGAAGGCCTGGACGCCGCGCAACTAGGCATGACGGCGACCGTTCATATAGCAGCGAACACCGCTTCCGGTATCGCCATCCCGCTTTCCGCCGTCTATACCCCGCAAAACCAGCCCGATCATGCCTTGGTATGGCTGGTCGACGAGCAGGCCGCCACCGTCAAATCCGTGCCGGTTAAGCTTGGCGAAACGCTGGCAGGCGAACGCATCGCCGTCGAGGGAGTAGCCGCCGGCCAATTGCTGGTCAGCGCCGGCGTCCAGCGCCTGGCCGAGGGCCAGGCTGTCCGCTTGCCGGAAGGATCGGGATTGCCTAATCACCACGGCAGCCAGGAACAGCTATGAAAGCATTCAACCTCAGCGAATGGGTGCTCAAACATCGCTCCTTCACCGGCTTCATGCTGGCATTGGTGGTGCTCGGTGGGGTGTTTGCCTATCACATGTTGGGCCAGCAAGAAGATCCGCCATTCACCTTCCGCATCATGGTGGTCAAAACCCTCTACCCCGGCGCCACCGCGCTGGAAGTCGAGCAGCAGTTGACCGACCGGCTGGAAAAGAAAATCCAGGAATTACCCAATCTGGATTACCTGCGCAGCTATTCCAAACCCGGCGAATCGGTGATTTTCGTCACCCCGCGCGAAGATACGCCGCCCAAGGAAATTCCCGAGCTTTGGTATCAAGTGCGCAAGAAAGTCGATGATATCCGTATGACGCTGCCGCCCGGCAGCATAGGGCCGTTTTTCAACGACGAATTCGGCGATACCTATAGCCTTATCTACGCCTTTTCCGGCGAAGGTTTCAGTTATGCCGACCTGAAATTGGCGGCCGATTCGGTCCGCCAACAATTGTTGCGGGTCAAGGATGTCGAGAAGGTCGACCTGATCGGCGTACAGGACGAAAAGATTTTCGTCGAGTTTTCCGACAAAAAGCTGGCCGAACTGGGCCTGGATACGGCGGCGGTTGCCCAGGCCTTGCAGGCACAGAACGGCATGGCGCCGGCCGGCGCGGTATTTGCTTCGCAACGCAATCTGCCGATACGCCTGACCGGCTCGTTCGATTCGGAAGATAGTGTCGCCAATATGGCGGTACGCATCGCTAATCGCACATTCAAGGTCAAAGATTTTGCCCAGGTGACGCGCGGCTATGTCGATCCCGCCGAATTCAAGATGCGCTTCAACGGCAAACCCGCCCTCGGCCTCGGCGTGACCATGAATAAAAAAGGCAACGTGATCGCCCTGGGAAAAAACCTGGAGGACACGCTGGCCAGCATCAAAAACGAATTGCCGATAGGCATGGACGTGGAGCCGGTCGCCAATCAAGCGCATGTGGTGAAAAACCAGATGGCGGAATTCGGCCAAACCTTCTTCGAAGCCTTGGCCACCGTGTTGGTGGTCAGCTTCTTGAGCCTGGGCTGGCGCACCGGCTCCGTGGTGGCGCTGACCGTGCCGCTGGTGCTGGCCGCCACCTTGCTGGTCATGCTGCTGTGCGGCATCGATCTGCAACGGATTTCATTGGGTGCATTGATCCTGGCGCTGGGCCTGCTGGTGGACGACGCGATGATTGCCGTCGAGATGATGGCCCGCAAGCTGGAAGAAGGTTGGGACCGGATGCGCGCCGCGACCTATGCGTATACGGCCACGGCCTTTCCGATGCTGACCGGCACCTTGATCACCATCGCCGGTTTCCTGCCGGTCGGTTTGGCACAATCCTCGGCCGGCGAATATACCGTAGCGATTTTTCAGGTGGTCGGCATTTCGTTGATACTGTCCTGGATCGGCGCGGTGGTGTTCACCCCGTATTTGGGTTTCTTGATCCTCAAGGTGCATGCCAGCGCCGATGGCCCTATCCACGACTTGTTCGATACGCCGTTCTACAACCGCTTGCGGCGTTGGGTGGATGCCTGCGTGGCGCACCGCAAAAAAGTCATTATCGCCACGCTGGCCTTGTTCGGTCTCGGTGTCGTGGCCTTAACCCACGTTCCCGAACAGTTCTTTCCGTTGTCCAACCGGCCGGAAGTCATCGTCAATCTGTGGCTGCCGGAGGGCAGTGCCTTCGAGCAAACCGAAGCCGCTGCCAAACGCATGGAAGCGCTGTTAGCCAAGGACGAGGATGTGGAGCATGTCGCCAGCTATATCGGCAGCGGCACGCCGAGGTTTTTTATGTTAATCGTGCAGCAACTGGCAAATACCAATCTGGCCGAATTGGTGGTGATGACCAAGGATAACCAGGCGCGCGAACGGGTGATGCAGCACGTCCGGCAGATTCTTGAAACCGACTTCCCGAATGTCAGGGGCCGGGTCAAGCGCCTGAATGTCGGGCCGCCGATGGATTATCCGTTGGCGTTCAGGGTGCTCGGCGAAAACCCCAACATCGTGCGCGGCATTGCCGAGCGGGTGGCCGAGGTCGTGCGCAATCATCCCGGCACCGTGGACGTCAACGACGACTGGCATGACCGGATGCCTTCGTTCCGCCTCGATCTGGATCAGGACAAGGCCCGCGCCCTGGGCGTTTCGACGGCCAGCCTGTCGCAAGCCTTGCAGGCTCATTACACCGGCATCCCGGTCGGGCAACTGCGTGAACAGGATAAATTGATCGACATCGTCTGGCGGGCCAGTCCCGAATTGCGTACCGCCGCCGACGAACTGCCGGATGTCGCGGTTCGCACAGCTAATGGCAAGTCGGTAGCGCTGTCGCAGTTCGTCAAGTTCGAGACCGTGTTCGAGGACGGCGTGCGTTGGCGGCGTAACCGCTTCCCGGCCATCTCGGTGCGCGCCGACGTGGCCGACGGCAAGATGGCCCCGGACGTGGCGGCGGAAATCGTCCCGAAACTTAAACCGATACAGGATAGCCTGCCGGCCGGTTATTTCATCGAAACCGGCGGTTCCAAGGAAGACGCGGTGAACGCGCAAAAGTCTATCCTGATCTGGATTCCGTTGGTGCTGATCGTCACGCTGATTTTGTTGATGATGCAGCTGCAGAACCTGTCCAGGACTTTCATGGTGTTCAGCACCGCGCCGCTGGGCGTGATCGGCGCGGCCTTCGGCTTACTGTTGTTCGGCGCGCCGTTCGGCTTCGTGGCGCTGCTCGGCATCCTGGCGTTGGCCGGCATGATCATGCGCAACTCGGTGATTTTGGTGGATCAGATCGATCAGGACGAACAGTCCGGGCTTGACACCTGGTCGGCCATCGTCGAATCGACGGTACGACGTTTCCGGCCGATCATGCTGACCGCGGCGGCGGCGATCCTGGCGATGATACCGCTGTCGCGCAACGATTTCTTCGGCCCTCAGGCCATCGCCATCATGGGGGGGCTGACGGTGGCGACTGTGTTGACGGTGTTCTTCCTGCCGGCGCTGTATGCGGCGTGGTTTAGGGTGGAGCGAGGGCTGCCGGAGAATACAGACGGTAGGTTGGGCTAAATGCAATGCAGCCTTTATGCCCGCGGGTGCAACATTTTGAATTTGTTGGGCTTCGCTTTGCTCTGCCCAACCTACATTTTGGCATATAGCGGTAGGGTACGCATTGCGTACCCTACGCGGCTACATTTTGGCGCATAAGACCTCGGAGTCTTGCAATGAATAATCGATATTTAACACCGCTAGCCATTCTGTCCCTGGCTAGTCTAGTTGCCTGTACGCCGACCCGCGTCGGCGACCAAGTAGCGCTCAATAGCCCGGCAAGCTGGCAACACGCGCCCAATGCTCAAGCCACCGATGCGGTTGACCTGAAGACGTGGTGGCAAGGATTCAACGATCCCTTGCTGAACGAATTAATAGACAAAGCCTTGGCCGCTAATCACGACATCAAGATCGCCACCGCTCGCGTCCGCGAAGCTAACGCGATGGTCACCGTTGCCGAAGCGGCCTTGTATCCCAGCCTGGATTTCTCACTGTCCGGCGGCCGGGAAAAACGCATCGACCGCATTGTCGGCGTGCCGAGCGGGCAAGGTATCAAATTGATTACGCCGACCGCCGATGCGGTCAGCGGCGGCTTGGCCGCGCGCTGGGAAATCGACGTGTTCGGCGGTCGGCATCTGGAAGCGGAAGCCGCCGCCGCACAAGCCGAAGGCAGCCAGGAAGGCTTGCATGCGGCGCAAGTCGGCCTGTTGGCCCAGGTGGCGACAAACTATCTGGAGTTGCGCGGCGTGCAGCAACGCACCGGCATTCTGCAAAAAAATATCGCCTTGCAACGCGAACGGCTGAGGACTTTACAGGCATTTGTTAAAGCCGGACTGGCTAACGAGGCGGACCTTGCCCGTCAGCAAACCTTGCTGCAGGGCACCGAAGCGACGCTGCCGGGTTTGGTTAACGCCGAGCAAAAGCTGATCCATCGTTTGGGCGTGTTGCTGGGCGAACCGCCGGAAAGCCTAGGAAACCGCTTGGCCACCGTCGGCCCGCCGCCTAATGAAGCATTGAATCAGTTGATTCCATTCATGGTTCGACAAGCTCACCACGAACGGAATCAACCGCTTGCCGTTCGTCCTGAGCCCTTCGGCGATGCTCAGGAGAGCCTCGTCGACGGAGCTATTCAGGGTTCCCCTAGGCGTTTGCCGGCCATGCCCAAGCTGCTGCCGGCCGATTTGCTGGCGCAACGTCCCGATTTGCGCCTGGCGCAAACCGAAGTCAGCGCGGCCGCCGCCAGCTTGGGTTCGGCGCGGGCCGATCTCTATCCCAAGCTGGTGTTGTCAGCCAGCGGCGGTTTCGGTGCGCTGGCGGTCGGCGGATTTCCGAGTCTGGCCGATAGCGTTTATGCGCTGGGTTCCGGCCTTTCCGCGCCTATCTTCAACGCCGGCCGCATCCGCGCCCATATCGCCGCCGCCGATGCGCGACTAGAGCAAGTCGCGGCCAATTATGAGAAAACTTTTTTGCTGGCCCTGGAGGACGCGGAAAACGCCTTCGTCGCGCACCGTTCCGCCACCGATAGCTTAGGAAAATTGACCGAAGCGGAAGCCTCGGCGGAAAAAGCTTACCGGCTGGTCGACGCGTTGTATCAGCGCGGTGCAGGCAATTATTTGGCCGTGCTGGATGCGCAACGCAGCAAACTGGGCGCCAGCGACGAACGTGCAAAAGCCGAAACCGCTGTCAGCGTCGCGATGGTGTCGCTTTACCGGGCATTCGGTGGTGGGTGGACGCTTGATTCGTCGGTAAACGCGGTCGCCAATGCCTCGGCACGCTAATCGACGCTGGTCAGGGCATGTGGGTTCAGTGCTTAGGTAAGCACAGAAGATAAACAAGCATAAGATGACCTTATCAACCGTTAGGTTTGATAAGGTCAGAACGGGCGTCTAAGCAATTAGATGTTGCTCAATATCTCATCAATCAATTCGGGACCTCGATAGATTAAGCCGCTATAAATCTGCACCAAGCTGGCGCCGGCGGCTAATTTCTCCTGGGCGTCCGCGCCGCTCAATATGCCGCCGGCTGCAATAATCGGTAGTTTGCCTTGTAATTCCGCCGCCAAACCGTTTACGACGCGAGTCGAACTATCCTTGACCGGCGCGCCGCTTAAGCCGCCTGCTTCGTTGGCGTGGATATGGCCCTGGATTTTATCGCGGGCAATGGTGGTGTTGGTAGCAATCACGCCGTCGATAGCAAATTCCAACAGCAATGCCGCGATGTGGCTGATTTCTTCATCCGTTAAATCCGGGGCGATTTTCACCGCGATGGGCGTGTATTTGCCTTGCGTCGTCTGAAGTTTCAGTTGTTCTTCCTTCAACGCGTTTAACAATTGCTTGATCTCGTCGCCTTGTTGCAGTTGGCGCAAATTTTTGGTGTTGGGCGAGGAAATATTAATGGTGATATAGCTCGCCGCGGCATAGCTCTTTCTTAAGCCAATCAAGTAGTCTTCGGTAGCGTTTTGCAACGGGGTGTCGGCGTTCTTGCCGATATTGATGCCCAAAATGCCCCGATACCGGCATCTGTCGACTTGTGCCAGCAAATGATCGATACCTAAGTTATTGAATCCCATTCGGTTGATGATGGCTTGATGTTCCGGTAGGCGGAACAGGCGCGGCTTGGGATTGCCCGGTTGCGGGCGGGGCGTGACGGTGCCGATTTCGACGAAGCCGAAGCCCAAATCGGCCAAGGCATCGATGTAATCGCCGTTTTTATCCAGACCGGCGGCCAGTCCCAGCGGATTCTTGAAATGCAAACCCATCACATCGACCGGTTTGTCCGGCGCGGCCGGCCGGGTCAGGGCGCTGACGCCGCTGGCATGGGCAACTTGCAGCAGTTGCAGGGTGGCATGGTGGGCGGTTTCCGGCGGCAGCGAAAACAGCAAGGGACGTAGCAAGGGATACAGGTTCATGGTGGCGGCAAGCGTTTGGGTAAATAGGGGCTGGGATTCAGTGCGGTTGGCCGGTTCAGCATTAGGTCGCTCAACAAGCGGGCGGCCGCTGGCCCCATCACCAAGCCGTTGCGAAAATGTCCGGCGTTGACGTACAGATTGTCGATATCAGGATGGGGGCCGATATACGGGACTCCGTCGGGGCTGCCGGGACGCAAGCCGGCCCAATGATGAGCGACCGGGAAGTTTTTCAATGCAGGCAGCAATCGTGTCGCGAATTCGAAAAGCACTTGGCGGGCCGATTCGGTCGTTGCTTTCTCGAAGCCGGCTTGCTCCACGGTGCTGCCGGCCAGGATGCGGCCGTCACGGCGCGGAATCAGGTAGTGATCGCCGTCAAGTACCATGCAGGGCAGGGTTTCGGGTTCGGCCTGGAACAGCAGCATTTGTCCGCGCACCGGCTGGATGCGCAAATCCAGCGCTTGCTCGGGTAGCAAAGCATTCAATAGGTTGGCCGTCCAGGCGCCGGCGCTGACCACGAGCTCCCGCATAGCCAGTGTGCGGTCGGCGGTTTGCACTTTTGCGGCTCGGTGGCCGCGTATCGTCAGCGAAGTAATGTCGGCATTCTCGATAAACTCGACGCCTTTCAGGCGTAGCCAAGCTTGCAGCGATTTCAGCAACCGAGGATTGCGGGCTTGGGCAATGTCCGGTAGCCATAACGGTTCCTGCCAGTCGGCATGCAGCCCGGCGGCGAAGTCCGTTGGCGGGGTTTGATGGCGAATGGCATAGCGCTTGCACCACGCCGTGGCGGCTGCATGGTCGGGGTTTTGGCTGATCAGCATGCCGCAGTCCCGCCATTCCGGATCGATGCCGGTCGCTTGGTGCAGCTCGCGGCACAGCTGCGGATAGGTTTCGATACTGGCTGTCGCCAGTTTGGAAATGGCGTCGGCTTGTCGCCAAGGGTAAATCGGCAGCAAAATGCCGCCGCCGGCCCAGGACGCTTCCCGCCCCGCGAGGGATTTGTCGATGATGGCGACATCGCGTCCGGCCAGGCGGAGTTCGCGCGCGGCCAGCAGGCCGCTGATGCCGCCGCCGATGATGAGTATGTCCAGATTTTGCGTCATGCGGGTGCGGAAGATTGGCAAGGGCGAATCTTTTTTAAGTTATCACGAAGCTGGCCCGTCGCGGAATAGGTGGGCCGGCTTTCGCGGAGTGTAAAAAAACAAACGGCTGTTGTGAAAAATAGACAAACATTGAATATAGATTATGATTTTGATGTAAATCAATGAATTCTAATTAAATTTTAATTCGCAAAAAAAAGACGTAAAACTTGTACGGCTGGTTTTTTGCTGCTATTATTGCCCGCGTGAAGAAATCCTGTGTTGCATTCCAGCCAATGCAGTCTTAACAATAACAACCCTTGGGGGGAACGACTATGAGTTTTACCAAAACCAAATTAGCGCTAGGCGTTGCTGCGGCGACTTTGACACTGGTTGGCGCGCAAGCCCAAGCAGCGGGCGCCAGCGCCGAGCGCGTGGCCGATGCCGCCGCTAGAAAAACCGAAGCGTTGGAAGCTCAAATGCAACAAATGGCTGAACAAATGCAAGCCATGCAAGCCGAGTTGAACCGGGTTAAAACGGCTTCTTCCGCTAAAGCATCTACCGAAACCGCCAAAATCCAAGAGTTGGATAGCTGGATGGCTTCCGTCAAAGCGGCGCCAGAAGCGACTCGTTCCAAGGATAATTTGGTGGCGGTTCGTGGCGGTTGGTCAGCGTTGGATCATGCGAGAGGAAGCGATGTATTCCCAACGCACAATGGCGCATTTTTGTCGAACAACCAAAACAACGAAGGCTTTTATTTTGGTGGCGCGTTCGACTTCAATGTCAACAACGACTTGTTCGGCTTAATGGATGACACTTCATTTGGCATTGAGTTGGGTGTTGAATATGCTCAATACGGTACCGGTGCAAACACTGTGTCAAGCGGTTACGTTGTACCAGCTTTAGGTGGTGCAACTGCCATCACCGATAACACTCAAGCAACCGATGCTCGTTTGAGAATCAACGCTTCGCCAAAAATCAAATTCATGCACGACAGCAAACTGCGTCCGTGGATCATTCCGGTCGGTTTGGATATCAATATTTTGGGCGTTCCTTCCAACGCGGTTTCCGTATTGAACGCCGGCATGAACTTCGGCGCCGGTGTTGAGTACGACCTTTTCAGAGGTATCGTATTGGGTTCGGACGTTCGTTACCACTATTCGACCAGCAAACTGGATGGTACGCCAACCGACGGTTTCAACGCTGGCGGCTACGTGGGTTTCAAATTTTAATTTGTAAACCCCGCGTTACCCAAAAAGGGAAGGTGTCAAAGCCTTCCCTTTTTTTATGCTCAATTGGTTTTCGGCGCATTAGGACGACTTTGGCTTGCAACTTGTTCGTGGCGGCTCTTGATATTCCGCTGAGTCAGCCACCGGGCCACAAAAGGCAGACGCCCGCCTGTGCCAAATTGACCGGTTTCTCGTTGACGAATTCGTAAAATCCGCGTTCGCTTAGCTCGCGGCCGAAACCGGAGTTGTTGAGTCCGCCGAACGGCAGTTCCGGCGCGGTCCACGCCGGTTGGTTGACGAACACCATGCCGCAGTCGATTTGCGCGGCAACGGCGCGCTCGCGCTCGATATCGGCCATGAATACCTAAGTGCCGAGGCCGAAGGGTGTAGCATTCGCTAACGCGATCGCGCTTGCCGTGCTGTCGACGACGTGGAAAGCTGGGGCCGGATCGAACAATTCCCGGTTAAACACCGGATTGCGTTCGTCTATCCCCGTAATCACCGTGGGTTCCATAAAATAGCCGGGCCGGTCGAGGCGGTCGCCGCCCAATCCAATCGCCGCTCCGGCTTGGCGGGCCCGATCGATTTACTCCAGCAGCAGGTTCGAGGTTTTTTCCGAAGCCAGCGGTGCTTCGGCATGCTCGCTCGGCACCGGCGACGGCGCTCTCCCGTTCCGCATCCGACATTGCGGGATAGCAGGCGATGAGTTCACCGCTGGCGAGGTTGATGGATTGGTAACTCAAGGTGGAGTCCCGATTCAAGATGGCGAAAGGCCGGCCCGCGGAGCCGGCCGCCTTTGGTTTAGGCGCGATCGGTCAGGCCCGGCGTCAGCATCAGGTTGACCGGCAGTTTCTCCTGTAGCGTGTAAGGACTGGCCTTGTTCTCGGCCACCCAGCGCTTTTCGGCGACCGATTCGAAAGGCGGCGGCAATTCGCCTTGCAGCGACCACAAATCGAACGGCGTCTCGTCTATCGAGATTTCCCAGTCGTAACCGCGTTCCTTGACGTACGGGGCGACCACGGCGTCCAGGGTGCGGATCCACCACTCGCGCAGGATAGGGCCGGGAATGGTTCTAGCGATCTGGTCCACCTTGAAGCGGACGAATTGGTTATGCGCCTTGCCGCCGACGTAGCAATTGCCCTTATCGATGGCCTCGAACAGGATTACGACGTAAAACTTGGGGATGGGCACGCCGGCGTAGATGCCGGTGATGCGCTCGGCGAGTTCTTGTTTGTCTTCGGCACTGAAGGCGCCGGTCGGATGGTAGACTTTCCACAAAGGCATGGTGATTCTCCTGAATTTGAAGTATTGGGATGGGCCGGTTTGGGGGCCGCTAAAATCCGAATTCGGTCGCCTGGCGCCGGCGGCGATCCGAACTCGGGCGACGCGTCGTTAGTCCAGGTTTGCGAAATCCTTGGGGGGATGCAAGCCGAATGGCGGCGTCGGGGATTACTTTAGGCCGGCGGGAGCCAAGCGTAAAATGGCGAATATTCATACGCGGATGAATATTTTCGATGCCGGTCTTCCCGGCGCGGTCGTTAACATTCCGCGGTTTTGGGTATTCCGACCATGGCCGATTTACGCAGCTTCGATTTGAATTTACTGGTCGCTTTCGATTGGCTGATGCGAGAACGCAGCGTGTCGCGGGCAGCGGAGAAAATGTTCATCAGTCAGTCGGCGATGAGCCATGTACTGCAGCGCTTACGGCAACAGTTGGAAGACCCGTTGCTGGTGAAAACCCCGGCCGGCATGGTGCCTACCGCGCGGGCCTTGGCGCTGGTCGATCCGGTCTCCGTGGTGCTGAAAGAGGTGGAAGGTTTGATCAGGGCGCCGGCCCCGTTCGATCCGGCTGGCAGCCGGCGCGCGTTCGCGATTGCCGCCACCGATTACGTGGAAGCCTTGCTCTTGCCTAAACTGGCACCGCGCATCGCCCGTCAGGCGCCGGGCGTGGACATTCGTTTCAAACGTACCAGTAGCCGGTTTCCGCTCGATGCGTTGGAACAAGGCGAAATCGATCTGGTGTTGGGTTTCGAGGTGATGCTGAATCCGCCGAAGCATCTGCATTGTCTGGCCTTGTTCGACGATTGCATGGTTTGCGTGGCGCGGGTCGGTCATCCGGTCGTGAATCGGGAATTGACGCTGGAGCAATACATCGGCTTGCCGCACATCATGCTGTCTGGCGCCGGCTCCGGTAGCGGCCAGGTCGATAGTTGGCTGGCCGAGCGCGGTCTGGAGCGGCGGGTGGCATTGACGGTTTCGCATTTTCTGTCGGCGCCGTTGATTGTGGCCCAAACCGATATGGTCATGGCCTTTCCTAAGCGTACCGCCTTGCAAATCGCGCAAAACCAGCCTCTGCAATGGGTGCCGTTACCGTTGGATTTGCCGGATTACGCCACGGTCATGGTCTGGCATCCGTTGCAAGACCAGGAGTCGGCCAACCGTTGGTTGCGCGGCGAAATCCGCGCCGCTTGCGTCGAGTTGACGGATTAAACGAATCGCGGCTCGCCTAGTTCCGGAAAGTAGCGCAACTGCATGCGCCGGCAATAGTCGATTAACGCCGGTTGCGCCAGCGCATAGTCCTTGATCGGCGAAGCAACAGGGCAGGCGAGCAGGTTGATCAGAATGCCGTAAGCCGACGCGTCGACGCTGGCGGGTTGCTCGCCGAGCAAATAGGGTCGGTCCGCTAAGGCAGCAGCCAACGCGGCCACGTCCTGCCGGCCCAACGCGAATACTTGTGCGGCCGGCAAGCGACCGATGCCGTGGCCGCGAATCTGGCTTTTGATCCGCAGCCGGTAGAGGCTGGCGACCCCGTCGGCGAGGAGCGGCGGCAGGCTTCGAAAAATTGCCTGTTTGTTGATGCGCCAATTCTCCGCCCCGGTTTGCCAGCGGCTGTACATGCAGACCCAATACAAATGCTCTTCCAGCAGACGTTGCCAGGCAAGGGCTTGAGCTTTTTGTCGATCGGAAAGGGTTTGGTCCGGCCGGTTGCCGAAATACTGTTGCAGATGGACGATGATGATCCGGCTATCGGCGATTTTGCGGCCGTCGTGGTCGATGTAGGGCAATTTGCCTAGCGGCGCGTATATCGGTAGCGTTTCCACGATCCGGTACTCGATTTCGGCCATCCGCAGATAGGTTTCCAGCTTCGTGCAAAACTGGCCGGGGTTGGGGATATGCCAGGCTCTGGGAAATTGATGAAGAACAATCATTTGTTGTTTCGTCTAGGTTTGGGGCATTTCGCAGTCGGTCATTTCCGAGGGTGGCGGGCCATCGGGAGTAGTCGGTTTTACAGGCCTGATGCGAATTTCTCTGATGTTATACTACACAGATTCGATTTGATTGAGATGGCGGCGCTTGTCAAGCGGTTGTCTCAAAAATCCGTCGCCGCTGTCGGTGCCTTTTTACCCTGCCGATGCCCGAAAAATGACGTCCCGGCCAACGAAATCAAAAACCGAGCGCGCGCCGATTCCTTCACATGCCGAGTGCCAAGCGCTTAGCTCGGTTCGTTTAACAGCGTTGAATTAAATGATGAGAACGCTTTACCCTGAAATATCGCCCTTTCACAGCTTCTTTCTCGACACGGATTCGATGCATCGGGTGTATGTCGAACAATCCGGCAATCCCGCTGGTATCCCGGTGATCTTTCTGCACGGTGGACCGTGTTCCGGTACCAAGCCGGAACATCGGCGCTACTTCGATCCGGAGCGTTATCACATCGTCTTGCTCGACCAACGCGGCTGCGGCCAGTCTCTGCCGTTTGGCGAGTTGGCGGCGAATACCTCGCAGGATTTAGTCGACGACATCGAGCGGATCAGAATTCGCTTGCGCGTGGAACGGTGGTTGCTGTTTGGCGGTTCGTGGGGGGCTACCTTGGCTTTGCTTTATGCGCAGCGTTTCCCCGAAAAGGTCTCGGGCATGGTGCTGCGGGGCGTGTTTTTGGCGCGTGCGGCCGATATGGATTGGTTTCTCGGCAATGGCGCCAATCGGATTTATCCGCAAGCTTGGCAAGGTTTGCTGGATAGTGTCGATGCCAAGGAGAAACAGGAGGTTCTGCCTAATCTGTTGAGCTCGGTATTCGGTGGCGACGAGAGCCTTGCCCGGCGCGCGGCGAAAGGCTGGCAGGACTGGGGCGGCCAGGTCGCTTTGGGTAATGAGTTCATCGCGAGTGCAGAGCCGGCCGGTGAACGTGAGGTGTTGCAAGTCAGGATGGAGTTGCATTACGCCCGAAATCGCTATTTTCTCTCTGAAAATCAGCTATTGGCGAATTGCGGACTCTTGAGCGAGATTCGCTGTTCGATCATCCACGGGCAGAACGATTTAACCTGTCCGTTGGAGGCAGGTTGGGCATTGCATCGCGCATTGTCTCATGCCGAATATATCGTGCTGCCCAACGCCGGACACGTTGCTCGCGGCGAGGAAATGATCGGCGCCTTGGTGGCGGCGGCCGATCGGATGGCTGGGCTGTTGGGCTAAAACATGGCGGATACGAAAAAACGCTTGGTGATCGCAATGACCGGCGCAACCGGCGCTATCTACGGTATCAGGATGCTGGAGATACTCCGAGAACGGCCGGAATGGGAAACGCACCTGGTGATTTCCTCGGCGGGGCTGGTCAATCTGAAATACGAATTGGACATGGATAGGGCGGCGCTGTATGCGCTCGCCGACGTGACGCACGGCATCAACGATATTGCCTCCAGTATTGCAAGCGGCTCCTTCAAGACCGAGGGAGTTGTCATTGCGCCGTGTTCGATGAAAACCCTGGCGGCGGTGGCGCACGGTTTTGGCGACAATCTGATTTCGCGGGCGGCCGACGTAGCACTGAAGGAACGCCGTAAAACAGTGCTGGTACCCCGCGAAACCCCGTTAAATCTGGCGCACATCCGCAACATGGCGGCGGTTACCGAGATGGGCGGCATCATATTTCCGCCGATGCCGGCGTTTTACAATAAATCCGATTCGCTGCGGGCAATGGTTGACGAGGGGGTCGGCCGCATATTGGATATGTTCGGCGTCGATACCGCCGGTCTGTATAAGCCCTGGACCGGCCTGGAAGGCTGAGTCGCGATCAAATCCAATCGATTCCCGGAGTTTTTTGCGTTTATTTGGCCCGTCGCGAATTGACAGGGTGCCGGTTCTGATTTAGAGTTGCCGCACTCGATTATTTTGCCCGTCAACAAAGGCTTGCTAGGCTCTCGAATCTTGCTGGGAAACGGGAGCTTTGTTGTAAGGGTCGCCTTAAAAACAATAACTGTAACTATAACAATCGGAGCACATAAGTATGGCAAGACCATTAATTCAAATGGCGTTGGACTCACTGGATTTCGACCAAACCGTTGCGTTGGCCGACAAAGTCGCACCTTACGTCGATATCTTCGAAATCGGTACCCCTTGCATCAAATACAACGGTATCAATCTGGTCAAGGAATTGAGACAACGTTTCCCTAACCAACTGCTGCTGGTTGACCTGAAAACCATGGATGCCGGCGAATACGAAGCTGGTGCTTTCTACGCTGCCGGCGCGGACATCTGCACCGTATTGGGCGTTTCCGGTCTGGCTACCATCGGTGGCGTGATCAAAGCGGCTAAAAAATATAGCGCCGAAGTTCAAGTCGACCTGATCAACGTGCCTAACAAAGGCGAGTGCGCTCGCGAATCCGCGAAACTGGGCGCCCAAATCATGGGTGTACACACCGGTCTGGACGCACAAGCGGCCGGTCAAACGCCTTTCACCGATTTGGCGGAAGTCGCTAACCTGGGCTTGAACGTTCGCGTTTCCGTTGCCGGCGGTATCAAACCAGCTACTATCGATCAAACCGTTAAAGCGGGCGCCAACATTATCGTGGTCGGCGCGGCAATCTACGGGGCTGCATGCCCTGCTACCGCGGCAAAAGAGATCCGCGAGCTGGTCGACGCCGCTTCCGCATAAGACCGCTTTGGTTAGACCTAAGCTGTAATCTGCAAGATCTAAGGACGGGTGGCTAACGCCACTCGTCCTTTCTTACGTTTTAAACCCCAGTTTTTGAAAAGCGGCGCCAACCGCCCGCTGTCATCATCGATATTTAAAGGAGATACACCAATGCCTTCGCGCCGAGACTTAGCGAACGCCATACGCGCACTCAGCATGGACGCCGTCCAAAAAGCCAACTCCGGCCACCCTGGTGCGCCGATGGGCATGGCCGACATCGCTGAAGTATTGTGGAACGATTTTCTGAGCCACAACCCCACCAACCCCAAATGGCCGAATCGCGACCGCTTTGTCCTGTCCAACGGTCACGGCTCCATGCTGATTTACTCGCTGTTGCACCTGAGCGGCTATAACCTGCCGATCGACCAGTTGAAACAGTTCCGGCAACTGCACTCCAAAACGCCGGGTCACCCGGAATACGGCTACACCGACGGCGTCGAAACCACCACCGGCCCCTTGGGCCAAGGCATCACCAATGCCGTCGGTTTCGCCATCGCCGAACGCGCGCTGGCCGGTCAATTCAACCGTCCCGGCCACGACATCGTCGACCACCACACCTACGTGTTCCTGGGCGACGGCTGCTTGATGGAAGGCATTTCCCACGAAGCCTGCTCGCTGGCCGGCTCCATGGGCCTGGGTAAACTGATCGCCATCTACGACGACAACAACATCTCCATCGACGGCGAAGTGCGCGGCCACGGCGACGTCCACGGCTGGTTCCTGGACGACACCCCGAAACGCTTCGAAGCCTACGGCTGGCACGTCATCCCCAAAGTCGACGGCCACGACCCGGAAGCCGTGAAGAAAGCCATCGAGGCCGCCAAAAGCGTCACCGATAAGCCCTCCATCCTCTGCTGCCAAACCATCATCGGTTTCGGCTCGCCGAACAAACAAGGCAAGGAAGAATGCCACGGAGCCGCCCTCGGTGAAGCCGAAGTCGCCGCCACCCGCGAAAAACTCGGTTGGCCGCACGCCCCGTTCGAAATCCCCGCCGACATCTACGCCGGATGGGACGCCAAAGCCAAGGGCGCCGAACGCGAAGCCGCCTGGAACGCCCAATTCGCCGCCTACCAAGCCGCGCATCCGGCCCTGGCCGCCGAATTCGAACGCCGCGTGGTCAAAGGCCAACTGCCCGGCGACTGGAGCGAAAAAGCCAATGCCTTCATCGCCGACGTCAATGCCAAAGCCGAAACCATCGCCAGCCGCAAAGCCTCGCAAAATACCCTGAACGGCTTCGGCCCGCTGTTGCCCGAACTCTTGGGCGGCTCCGCCGACCTGGCCGGTTCCAACCTGACCCTGTGGAAAGGCTGCAAAGACATCAACGCCAGCGGATACGACGGCAACTACGCCTACTACGGCGTCCGCGAATTCGGCATGAGCGCCATCATGAACGGCATCGCCCTGCACGGCGGCTTCAAGCCCTACGGCGCCACCTTCCTGATGTTCAGCGAATACGCCCGCAACGCGTTGCGGATGGCCGCACTGATGAAAGCGCCGACCATCTTCGTCTACACCCACGACTCCATCGGTCTGGGCGAAGACGGCCCGACCCACCAACCGATCGAACAAACCGCCACGCTGCGCATGATCCCCAACATGCAAGTCTGGCGTCCGTGCGACGCGGTGGAATCGGCGGTCAGCTGGAAAGCCGCGATCGAACGCACCGACGGCCCGAGCACCCTGATCTTCTCCCGGCAAAACCTGCCGCACATGCCGCGCAGCCAAGCCCAGATCGACGCGATCGCCAAAGGCGGCTACATCCTGAGCGGCGAAGGCAATCCGGACGCCATCATCATCGCCACCGGCTCCGAAGTCGAACTGGCGGCGAAAGCGGCCGAAGCGTTGAGCGCCAAAGGCAAAAACATCCGCGTGGTGTCCATGCCGTCGACCAACGTGTTCGAAGCGCAAGATCAGGCGTACAAAGACAGCGTACTGCCGCCGAGCGTGACCGCGCGCGTGGTAGTCGAAGCCGGCGTGACCGACAGCTGGTGGAAATACGCGGGCAGCCAAGGCCGAGTCGTGGGCCTGGACCGCTTCGGCGAATCGGCCCCGGCCGGCCAACTCTTCAAGGAGTTCGGCTTTACCGTGGATAATGTCGTCGCTAATGTGGAAGCCGT